>CAZKIN010000124.1:0-10852 GCA_964552515.1 uncultured Phycisphaeraceae bacterium | reverse complement strand
ATAGCCGGCTTATTGGTCAGTGCCGCCGAGTGCAGCTCGCGCGCCACTTTGCTCTTGTCCACCATCACCACGGGCGAGAGGTACTGGAATTTCTTGCTGCGGATTTCTTCCCGCGCTTCCGCCGTCCATTCGACCAAACCAAACACGCCCTCGCCGGCGACATATTCCAGCCCTTCAATCCAACCCGCTGCAGGCGCTTTGCCGCCAACAATTTCCTTGGTACGCGTCGTGTTGTGGTGATAGTCCACGGGGATGCGCACCTTGCCTTCGTTGAACGAACGCAACATCTGATCGAAACCTTCGCGCGTCACTTCGAAGGGTTCATTGCGGCTGGGCACATGGCCGTCCGGCATCAGGCGCACGCGTATTTTTTCGCTGGTCTCATTCGCGCTGATCGCACAGGGCATCAGCCCGCACTCGATTCGTTTCATCATTTCAGTCGCTCCTCAATCGCCTTGCGCAGGTCTGCATCCAGTCCCGCGAGATTCAATTCGCTGCGCGCCGTCGAATAACGTGCGCTGGGTGCCGATGCGAAGGGCTGCGCGCCTTGTCCGCCATCCGCCGAAAGTTGCTGCGCGGCCGGCACCACGAAGCCGCCGCTGTACGTCCAGATGGTCAGTCCCTGCGTGGCCACCTGATTGGCGGTGAGTTCCACCCAGGTGCAGCGGCAGCCGTAATCCCAGGGCGGGCGATGCGTGTTCCAAATCGGATCGTCCGCCCGGAACACCTTGTCGTGCAGTGCCGCATGACTGGCACGCACATTGAGAAAGCCGGCCACGCCGTTGCCCACCGTCTTGTATTGCCAGTAGGGAAACGACCCGCGTGACTCGGTCAGCGTTTCCGCCCGCGCGTCGCTGTACGCGCCGCTGGTGTTCTGGAAATACGCCAGCCGCAAACTCGACAGTGCCGGCGGCGGGATCTGGGCCTCCTCGAACAGCGGGAGAATTTCCCGTCGCCATTCCCGATAGGTCTTGCCCTCCGCAATCGCTTCCGCCAGCTTGTTGCGGACCAGCTGCACCATGCGTGCGGAATGCACCTGCGATATCCGAAACCCTTTCGCCTTTTCGTCGCGGGCCAGCCGATCGAACTCGCCATGAGTCAGCGGCACCTTCTTGCGAAAATGCTTTTCCGCTTCCGCGAAGCTGCGCGGTTCGAAGTCCAGGGCGGTGATGACGCTGATCGGCACTCAATTACGCCTTTCGTTTCCCGCTAAGCAGCTTGCGACGCGGAGTGGCACCGGCATGGCCGATCAAGGCCGCGACGACCGCCGCCTGGGCAAGTGAGTTCGCAACCACTTCCGCATCCATTTCCGTGAGCACCGTCGCGCCCAGCTTTTCGCGCAACGCCTCGAAACTTTCCGATTCGCGAAGTGCCGCCACCAGCGGCCGCATCACGCGCTTCTTGTATGGACGCAGCAGATTCTTCACCGCCCGACCTTCGAGCATTTCAATGCCCGCCATCACCGCTTTGTGACTGCGCAGTCCCATCGCCTAATCGTCGTCCTCCGCGTTATCATCCGGCTGAACGCCTTTTCTCTTGAGTGACTTAAATCGGTCACTAGGCGTTTCTTCCTCGGTGGGCGGAATACCTTCGCGCATCGCTTCCCCGAAGGCATCCAGGCTCGGCGTCAGAATCTCTTCGCCGTCTTTGGCCTTCGGAATGCCCAGGCGTTTGTGCGCCCAGTCCAATGGGATTTCCATGCCCGCGTGCTGCGCCTTGCCCAAGAGGTCCGCTTCCTGGCTGCGATCCACGATTTCCGGTTTGATGCGCTGGAAGATCGGACAGGGCATTTCGCGGCTTGGGAACATGGCCGCGCATAGCGGCGCGATAATCTGGCGGGTCACTGCCCGGCTCTCCCGCCGAATGTCATTGTTGCGGCGGTCCTCGCGCACTTCGTTCTGCACCGCGCCCGCCGCATGCGTTCCGGTACCGCCCGTGGTGTCAGTGGTGAGATTGCCGCCGAGAAACAAAATGCTCTGCTTGCGGTCACACCAGTTGAGCAGCGCTTCGTACGGCTGGATGCCGCGCTGGGAGCTTTCCTGCACCTGGAACTGGATGGCCTCGCTGAACACGCCCCAGGCATTAGCGCCCAGGTTGCGCATCATGCGGGCCAGTTCGTCTTTTTCTTCTTGGCTGGCTGTCGCCTTATACGTTCCCGTGCGGATCGGCATGCCGAAGATCGAACAGAACGTGGTCCAGTCGATCATCGCCAGTTGCTTGGCCAGGTAAACAAACGCCTGGCTGCGCCCGATCGCCTGGGTAAACGGAAAGAACGATGCGCCATGCGGATGGTGCACCACGAACTTGATGGGATCGGCGGGCACGCCGTCGGAGTTTTGCTCGGTGATGACGCGGATCACACCCGGCTCGCGCGGGTCAGTGCGCAGCCGCCACGACGGTATGGGCACGATGTCCACAATCTTGGGCAGTTGCCAGACCAACTCAGCTACCGCGATGTTGGAGCCGATGCCGGTGGAGAGATGCTCCAGCGCTTCGTCGAAGTACTCCAGTTCGGTGAGTGCTTCTCGTACCTTGTCCGCCGCCTCATCAGCGGCGTTCTTGTCGACGCGGTCTCCATACACATCCGCCGCGCTGACCACTTCCCAATCGAGACCGGTGAGTGCGAGACGCCGCGTCTCGGCCACGCTTCTTAGGTGCGCGTCCTTCTCCTCCATTTCCTCAAAGAGTTTGCACCCGCTGGCCAGATCGCCGGCATCCGCATTGCGCAGTAGCGACGCCAGTTTGCGGAGGTCGAGACGGTCTGCGACGGTCTGGCGGAATCCATCCAGCACCGAACTGGGAATGAAAACACGGCCTGTCGACGCCGTGGCCATGTTCGCCACGTGCTTCGCCGCGTCTTTGATCCTCGTCAGTAATCCGTTTCCCGCCATTTGTTGCCTCGTTGCCTGCTGCCTACGCTTTGCACATGGGACTAAACCAGATGCGTTCTTTTTCGCGGTTGGTGTATCCCGTCCCCTTGGCGATCAGTCCGAATCCGCCTGTGGCTTTCCATGCGAAGACTTTCCAACCACGCTCTTCGAGTTCGTTGTGCTCACCTTCATAGCCGCATAGCGCCATACGCAGGTGCTTCAGCCGTTCATGTTCGATGCACCATTTCCGCACCGCGTGAGCCACGGACAAGTCCTCGCAGCGATAGACATCCTGGTACCGGCCCGCTTCCGCCGAGTAGGGAGGATCGAATAGAATGGCGGTCATGCATTTCGATTTGACCGCCGAGGTGATCGGGCGCGACCAGTCGCCGCACAGGAACCGGACTCGATCGAGCCGCGCCGCCAGCGCCTTGATCCACACCACGCGTTCATGTGCGGACCGGCGCATGATGCCGAACGCCATAGCGGTCGGCCGCTTGCAGCCGCGCTTTGTTTTGGTCGGGCCCAGGCCTTCGCCGGAATTACGTTCGTCTCCAGGCCCGTAATAGACCCCGCTGCAAAAGCCGCTGCCCAGCCATGCGTTGTGTCCCCAGCACCACCAGGCGGCGAGCTTGGGGTGGCACCACTCAGTATCACTGCGCAGCTTGGTTATGAGTCGCTGCTGCCGGCGATGTTCGATCAGCCATTTGTGCCGGGCTTCCAGTTCGAGTTCGTGTACCATGCCAGCCAAGTGCCGCGCGACGACGTCGGGATGTTGCTGCACCGATCGCCAGAAGTTCAGAACGTACCCGTCCATGTCATTGGCGATTTCTGTGCCATGCGCACCACCAGGTCGTGCCAGGGTTGTGGCACCGCTTCCGAAGAATGGCTCGATGTACAGTTGCACCTGGTCCGCATCGAAGCGTCGCCAGATTTCATCCGCGACGCGGCTCTTGCCGCCGAAGTAGGTGAACGGCGCGCGGAGTTTGGTGACTCCGCGATCCTGCTGATGCTTCTCCGCATGCCTGGCGTATGCCGATGCACCCATGGCCAGCATGGCCGCGATGCCCGGCACCGCACACGCAATGACGCTGCTGCCTGTTGCCTGCTGCCTGTTGCCTTTCTCGCTCACCATGTTTGCCTCTCCTCAAACGGGTCCCCGAATATCGCTTCCACCGGCCCGAGGTCACTGCCCGCCGCATGGATCGCCAATGCCGCAGCCCAGAAACGGTCCGCGTGGCTGCCGTCTTCCTCTGGGGCTTGCAGCAAGACGTTGCCGGCCTTGCTGACGATCTTCTCCACGCTGTTCAGGTCGTTGCGGATCAACTCGCACGCGGGAATGCGGATGTTGCGGTCATCAAACTTCACCACCATCTGCCCCGCCATCTGCGCCTTCATGGGATGGGTGAACGCAACTTGCTCGACGCGGGTGGCACCGAAATCCTCCGCCAGGTCTTCGCTCAACTGCATGCCGACCCCGTTGCTGTCGATCGCAAGTTTGCGCATGCCGGGCACGCGCATGAGGTCCGAAAGGATTTTGAACTGCTTGCGAAACTTGGTATTCCGCAGTTCGAGCATTCCGCGACTGATCAGCATTCTCCCGATCAATTGAAATACCCAGATCACGGTGAGGTGACCTTTGCGTGCCACGTCCACGCCGCCAAACAGATCGACGTTGCGCAGCTCGCGGAGCGCCGCGATATCGAGTTCACGCGGGAGTTTGTCATCCTCGCAGGTGCAGATGGTTTCCAAGGCCAAGAGCGCGCCCTCGGCGTCCAGGAATTCGCACAGGAACTCGCGGCGGTACCGCAGGTCGTCGGTCATCGCTTCCTTGAGTTCGACCGGGTCACCGACAACCAAACCCTGGGCGACAGCTTCGTCGATCGTGACAACCTGCGTGCTCCACCGTGGATTCGCCTTGAGCGCATAAAACAAATGTTTGCGGCCGGTAATGGGCGGCGTGGAGATCACATCCAGCTCGCCTCGTTCACGAAGGATGCTGGGATACATCGCCGCCCAGATTTCCCGTTCGTTTTTGTGCATCCCGAATTCATCCAGGAGTACATCACCGGAAAATCCGCGCGCCGTGTCCGGATTGGCGGGCAGGCCGATGATCCGAATACCCACGGAAGGAATGTTGATGGACAGCCGCTTGAGTTCGACCCCTTCAAAATAGCCCCATGTGGCTTCTTCAAAATCGCAGGCCAGTTTCAAGTTCTTGACATGCATGTGCGCCTTGGTCATGAGCTCGGCGCTTTGTCGCTCGCTGGCGGACAGGAACAGCTGATCGCGCTTGCGGGCCATGCCGCGCATCAACCGACGAAAACTCTTGCCAAAGCTCTTGCCCGTCTGGCGCGACCAGCAGTTCCAGCGGAAGCGCGCTTCGGACAAAATGTCCACGCGCTGGTAGGGGTGCATCACCTGGTTGAGGATGACATCCATCGCCTGCTTGAAATTGTCTGATTCGGGCAACATCAGTTCGCGTCCTTCTTCGCTTCTTCGGCCTTCGCCAAAACGGCGGCGGCTTCATCGTGTTTGTTGTAACTCTTCAAGAGGTTGGCGATCATTTGCGACACGTCGCCGCTGGCCAGCGGCTTCTTCTCCGCCTCCTTCGCCGACTCGATAATCTGTTCATCCGCCATCATGCGCCGCAGTGCCTTGGTCATCTCGACCATCAGCAGCACGGCTTTTTTCTGGGTCGAATCCTTGACCTTGGGATTGACCGCCTGCTCAGCAAGCAATCCCATCGCCTTCGAAAACTGTGGGCCCCAATCCGCCGCGCCTTTGATCAGCGCGTCCTTGAATTCCGCATAGCGAATCAACCTCCGCTTGGGTCCGAACTTCCGCGCAAACTCCTGCAGGCTGCGCGTCTTCTCGCGCGGGAGTTCCAAGTCACGCACAATGTCCATGACATCCCAGCCCCGGCCGAGTCGATCGAGGATTTCTCCCCAGGTCTCTTCACCGAGTTCCACGGCCCAGCGCGGAATTTTGTTGCTGTCGCTCATGGGTCAATCGCTGGGTCATGGATGATGCGGTTCGCCCGTTCATTGCCTTCCGGCGTCAGCCTGTAATACCGCTTGCTCTCCGGCCACGACTTGGGGTTCGTGCAAAGCACATAGTCCTTGGCCACCAAGTAGGCCAAGTCCCGGCGCACGTTCTCCGGGTCAGGATCGATATGCAGCAGCGCGTGGATGAGCGATTCCAGCGTGAACCCGCCCGGGTACACCAGATTCAGGGCGCTGAGCAGCTCGCGCCGGTCCTGCATGATTTTCAAGGCCCGTGCGTCAAGACTCATTGGTTCGCTCCATCTACGTTTTGCGCGATGCGGCGAAGATTCGCATCGATACCGATCGTGGCCGACACTTTGCCGTCGAGGTTTTCCAGTTTTCGAATCACTTCAGTCTGCTGCCGTTCGAGTCGCAGCGTCGTTCTCACCCAATCACTCTTCCGCACGCTTTGGTCTTCCACTTCGCGCAGTCTTTCATCGAGCCCCTTGAGTTCCGCTTTGACCTCGGCACGCCACGCTTTCGCGTCTTCGCGCATCCCGCGCAACGTCTGAATGGCGAACGGAACCAGGATGGCTCCGCACGCACTGATCAGTTGCGTTATCGATTCAAACGTCACGCTTTCCCTCCGTGGCTTCGTGGCTTCCGCCCAGTCGTTTCACCGTGATGATCACACCCCGGCTGTGTGCCCTGCGCGTTTCCAGCACCAGGTCGGTGATTTCCAGCTTCGCGGCCAGCCAGAGAATTTCGGACTGCACCAGTCCGATCTCGCTGCAATCCGCCTCCACCGTGGGCCACTGCTGCACCGTGGTAAACAGCGTTTGCTTCAGCGCTCGCACGCCCGCTTCGACGCTGTCCAGCGCGTGTATCTTGTCCACCTGGCTGCTCATACCGTCGCCCATTCCTCGCGATGTCTTGTCGCCTCGATTTCACCGAACAACATGGCCTGTCCATTCATCCGGTGGGTTACCGCCGCCTGGGCGCGTTTCACGGCCACGAATCGATAACGGACGCCATGCCCTACCGCCGCCTTGTAGTCCGCCCACTCTTGCGCTGAGCGGGCCATCCAGTATCCGTCGCCGTCCGCACAGATGCGTTCACCGTTGGTTTCGCGGGCATACTTCACCGCGTCGCGAATTCGCCGCCGCATGGTTTCGTGCGACATCCTGGTAAGACGCAGTTCCATCGCGAGCTCCACGGCGGTCAGCGGCCCGTCGCCGGATGAGGCGGCAAGCTGCAACCGGCTCGCGACAATCGGTGCGCGTTCCTGCAGCGTCTGCTCGTGTGTGTGTCGTACGTCGCCCATGGTCATCCTTGACCGCGTGCCACTGCTCTGACGCAGCGAAAATTACAGGTCGTCCTCTTCCGTCGCAGCCGGTTTGAACGGCACGTCCGCCGCGCCTTCCTCGCCTGCTTTTTTCCGGCGATCCGCGATGTGTCCCAGCGCCGTCGAGACCAGCACTGCGAGCACCGTCTGCCCCATGGTTGGGTCGACGTTCAATCCGAACTCCGCACCGTAGGCCACAACAAGCGTGACCAGCGCCGCCCGCACCGAGTTCTTGCGAAGTGGCTTGAGCAGCCGCATGCCTATTCCAGGAGTTTCCATCGTGGATCGTTCTCCAAAACATCCGCCCCCGCACCGGGTTGCTGTGGGGCGGATGTGTCTCCCTTGCCTGTTGCCTCTTGCCTCCGCCCCTGTGCCTGGCCTGGCTCCGGCCCATCAAACAAACTCACCCGCACGTTGGGCTTCTCCACGGTGACACAGCCCAGGCACGCGGCGATCAGGACAATCAGTCCGACCGCCGCGATGCCAAAGACTTTCCCGAGGGAAAGCCCGACCCAAAACATGGGCCAATTCCACGGTTTGTGTCCACATTTTTCGCAGTGAGTTCGCATTGATTTCCTGCCCTTCGTGGCTCCGTCGCTACGTGGCTCCGTGGCTTCTTCTTACGGCTTTGCCGTCGTGTTTTCCGCCGGCTTGTCCGGAAGCTTTTGCGTCTCGAAAGTGGCAGCACCCGGAAGCCTGACGCCGCCCGTCGCAGGCGTCGTTGGCGGAGGCTGGCCATTCAGCGGTGCCAATTGCGTGACGCTGGTCGGTGCTCCGGGCGTGAGCATTCCCGCCGCGAGCGTGTTGATGGGCTGCATGCCCGTGGCCAGGAGTGGCGCGGCGGCATTGGCGACAGTCGCTACCGCGTCAGCCCCTCCTTGTGCCGCGATGGCCAGCATGTTTCCGAATGCCTGCATGTTTTGACCGACCAGGCGCTGGCTTTCGAGCAGGTACGTCGCCTCCTGCCGGCGGAGTTCGACCAAATGATCGGCCCGCTCGCCCTGGGCGGCGTAAACCGGCACCACGCTGCTGGCGATCTTGGCGTCGATTTTCATCGCCCCGGTGTTCGGGTCGTACTCGGCGTGGGCCTCGCCGGTGAACTCGCTGGACACTTCGCAGCGCCATCCGAACCACGTCCGCTCGCAGAGCATTTTCGGCTCGGTGTACCCGGCCAGACCCCATGCGCTCTTCCGGCAACCCGTCAAACATCCGCCGCACAACGCGGCCAGTGCCAACATCTGGCATGCACGCAACATCCTTGTTTTCATGGCTTTTTCCTTTCGCTTTCCTGTAGTGCCATTCCGTGGCACTACCGACACTTTGACCTTGAGACTGGCTATTTCTATCGTGCCACTTACTTGACACTCCATCCGTGGCACGGTTGAATTCCGGGTTGCGGCTGTCGTCCGTGACTGCCGCACAACGGGCGCGGGCTTCTCGGCATCCGTCCGCGCGTGGCCCCGCGATTGGTGATCGCATCCGCCGGGGGCTATCGCGGTGCGCGGGTTATTGTTTTTTTCTTCCCCTGCGTGGTTTCGTGGCTTCGTGGCTTCGTAATGGGTGCACGGGCGCGCGGGAGAGTGCGTTACGCTCTCCCGCGCGGTCCCCGCGTCATCGGAGGTTCCGGCAGGGAGGTTCAGACCCTGCAGGACTTGGAAAGTAGCTTGGGGCCCGACGCCATCCGCACCCTTCGTGGCTGCGTGGCTCCGTGGCTGAGTGGCTGAATTATGCAGGCGATCCTTCGCCATTTGCCGTCCGTGGCCTCAACAAATAAAAACACCGCTTCCGCAGTACAGCCCGTCCGGGCAAAACCTGCGGAAGCGGTGATTAGTCGCTCCGAAGCCGATGGTGTCAGCTCACGGCGTTTGTGGTCGCCGCTAGATTGTCAATGCAACGACAAAAATACACTCAGTCCTTCCAGTGTCAAGAGTTCTCCTGTCGAAACTCTTTTGTAACCCCGGCTAGCTTGGGTTCTTGCGATATTTCCATGATAAACCTTGTTAGGTGTAGCCACTTCTTAATATGGAGCATTGTTCCATTGATCGCTCCAATGAGCACCATCGATCCCAATAAAGCGTAGAGAAGCCACTCCGGGGGGGCGTCGTCCAAAGTTTTTGTCGTTGGCAGAAGTTTCAAGCGCAAAACGATCAACACCGAAAAAAAAACACAATAACAAAATGACAGAACGGAATTGAGACCAGCAGTGGAAGCATTGATTAATGCCGACTTATTTCGATTGCACCACAACTGCAACCATGGCGAAATCGCCATCGCCAATATGAAAAATCCCGAGACAAAAAAAACGCGGTACGTCGCAATAGTCCGTCCTATTGCGACCGCGACCGCTAACAACGCTGTAATGATGAGGATTACATTTACCGTCGCAGCAAGAACATCCTTCTCGAATGACATCCGAATAGGATTGACTACTTTTGCTGACCTTGAACTTTTCATTATCGGTCCTCAAACCACCCTGAAAAATAGTCGATGGAGAGCCCTTGACGCCAACCTAACGTTACCCGTACAGTGCTTCTCAATCTCACCGGGTGGGGTGAGATTGCCAACTCTGAATTGTCGGGCGTGGCCAAGGAATCGTGCGTCAG
The DNA here is from genome assembly GCA_964552515.1 of uncultured Phycisphaeraceae bacterium. GTDB lineage: Bacteria > Planctomycetota > Phycisphaerae > UBA1845 > UBA1845 > JACQXM01. The sequence goes on along the minus strand of CAZKIN010000124.1, from coordinate 1,047 downwards.
GATGACGCCGCCCGGCTCTTCATATTTTCAAAAACATGGAGGCTAAACATGTACAAATTTCCATCACCGCCAGCGCCCGACCGTCAAGCAATTCTTGTTAGGCTCATGAGCAAGCTCGAACGATTTCCTATTGAATACCTGTTGTCGCTCGACGGGGTCGCCGATTCTTGGATTTTGCGGATTGCAACGCCGCTTCCACCTCCGCACTCCACAGATCGACCATCGCCACATCAACCAACGAATTGTCGTCGTCTGCGGCATCCGTTCGCTCGACGTGATCGCGTAGCTTAGTTGCAGCAGATCGCAAGATATCATCTGGCATTTTGAGCACCACAGCGGCCGCCACGGTCCAGACAAACTTTGTCAGCCCTCGCGTGTCGCCTTTAAGCCGTTTGGCCTTTTCCGAAACCAAGGCATGGAATCCTTCGGGCAATTCCACTGCACGTTTAGACCAGTTGCGTTTCATGGAATTAGGTTAGTACCCCTAAAGGAACACAAAAGGGACACGAAAAGTGTTCTTTAAGTGCACTTAGCGCTTGACAATCGCCGATTATGGTGTACCTTAAGTGCACTTGGAGTACACCGATGCCAAAGATACTTGTTTCGAACGACGACGATCGGTCACTCGCCCGGATTGTTCCATCGTTCCTGCGTGGGACGAAACGCACGACACAACGCGTGCGGTGGGCAATCGCTGAACTTGTCCGACGCGTCGAGTCCGAACGCAAACCCGCAACAAGAAAGGCGGGGTGACCATGAACCCCAAAGCAATGTCCCTCGCCATGACCGTTCAAGACCCTCGGCATCCGGATCTTGGGAAATCCATCAGTTTCACCGTGAAAGATCAGGACCCCGACCGGGTGGTGCGTGACCTTAACGATTTCGCCCGTGGTCGGTGGACGGCCACGGACATCAACGACAAGCGCCACAAGCGGCGCTGACGATTTTGTGGGCCATCGGTTGATTGCCGGTGGCAGATGGTGGCAGCCCGTCGCGGGCGAGGAGGCAAGGTGCCTTGCGAAAGGTGTGGATGAAGTTGCCGGGGCG
>CAZKIN010000123.1:0-10916 GCA_964552515.1 uncultured Phycisphaeraceae bacterium | reverse complement strand
CCGAAGCGGCGTTCGTCGAAGGTTTTGACGAATTCGTCGTTGTCCTTGGTTTTGGAGAGGGTGGCGGTGAGGGTTTCCATAGCGCGTTCCTCGCCTTTGTCCAAGAGCTGGCGGCGGATTTTGTGTGAGACGGCGAGGGTCGCGGCGTCGAGGAGGAGTTCCTCTTTGCGGGTGCCGGAGGCGTTGAGGTCGATAGCCGGCCAGATGCGGCGGTTGGCGAGGTTCCTGGAGAGCATGATTTCCATGTTTCCGGTGCCCTTGAATTCGTTGAAGATGACTTCGTCCATGCGGCTGCCGGTTTCGATGAGGGCGGAGGCGATGATGGTGAGCGAGCCGCCTTCCTCGGTGTTGCGGGCGGCGCCGAAGATGGCCTTGGGTTCGGTGAGGGCGCGGATGTCCAGACCGCCGGACATGATGCGGCCGCTGGTGCGGACGGCGGCGTTGAAGGCGCGGCCGACGCGGGTGAGGGAGTCGAGCAGCATGATGACGTGCTGGCCGGTTTCGACGAGGCGTTTGGCGCGTTCGCTGACCAGGCGGGCGAGGCGGACGTGGCTGGCGACGTTTTCGTCGTTGCTGCTGGCGATGACTTCGCCGTGGACGGTGCGGCGCATTTCGGTGACTTCTTCGGGACGCTCGTCGATGAGCAGGACGATCATGTAGGCGTCGGGGTGGTTGGCGGCGACGCCGGCGGAGATCTGGTGGAGCAGGACGGTCTTGCCGGTGCGTGGGGGTGCGACGATGAGGCCGCGCTGTCCGAAGCCGATGGGGGTCATCAAATCGATCACGCGCATGGGGAGGGGGCCGCCGGGGGTGGCGAAGCGAATCTGTTTGCGCGGGTCGATGGCGGTTAAGTCTTCGAAGGGTTTGCGTTCGGCGCGGTCATCCGGGGCGAGTGCGTCGACGGTGGTGAGCGCGGAGAGCTGCTGGCCGGGGGGACCGCTGCGGTCGCGAACGGTTTTGACTTCACCGGCGACGAGTTCTCCGCCGCGAAGGCGATAGCGGCGGATGAGATCGGTGGGGACGACCGGGTCTGCGGCGGAAGCGCGGAAATTACCCGTAGTCTTGCGGAGGTAGCCGCGGGCACGGTCGTCGAGTTCAAGAATTCCAGATACGGAGGCGGTCGAGTTATCGGACATCGAGTTTCCTTCGGACAAATCCGGGACGCAGACGGGTGTGGCGATCAGCGCATGGCCGGGATAGAAACCGCTCGATCCCAGGGAGAGCTGAAGACGCGCAAACCCATACTACAAATGGGTTTATGGTCGAATTAACGAGAATGCCGACCATTCTAGATGACCGCTCCGGCCCCATATTGGTCGACGCGAATCGGGAGCGGCGAGGCCGTATGGTCGTCTGTTTCAGGTTTGAAATCAACCGGGAATTTTGCAGGTGGGCGGCAGAGGCGCTTGACAGTTGAATCGACCTGTGCCAAAGTTTCCCTTCGTACCTTGCGGCGGGTCAAGCGAGGGTCCGGTAGAAGACAGGTTGGAATGGCGTAGGCCAGTACTGGCTGTTGGGATTACCGATAAAAACTCACGCCCGCCGAAAGGGTTGACCGATAAGCCTTTAATGCAACGGCTCGCTGGCGCGGGGCAATGCAGGCAGGCGTGGCCGAGGAATGGCGCGATTCCTCGATAACCGTCGCACCGGTCTCGTTCGGATAACACCCTCAACCAGGCGTGTTCGCGCACGGTAGCAACGCGTAAAGCGCGATTGTCTATCGTATTCCGAATGGAAGTTCCGCAGGACCGGGCGGCCGAAAAGGCCCGAGCGATTCTGATGGGATTTTCTGGCTTGAGCCGGGGTGTCCCTTTTGGAAGAGCGGTAATCGCTGATCATACGTAATCGAGCGGTTCGGGTAGTCGCGCGTGAGCGGCTGGAAGAGACTAATTGTAACGGGCATGGCGCGGAACATGTGCCGTGGGTTGGTTTAGGATCGAAGTGCCGGGTCGTTGCCTGGCAAGGTAAAGGAGATTCGTAATGTTGAAGAATGCGAAGAAGGTGGCGTTGGTTGGTCTGGCGAGCGGTGCGGTGTTCCAGTTCGGCTGCCTGAATTGGGAAGCCATCCTGTATCAAACCGCCGTGACTTCGGCCGTTGAGTTCTTCTTTGATAACGACGGCGTGTTCGACCTGTTCGAAGACGGCAACGTCGCCGCTGCGAACTAAGTTCGGCAAACCAGCGCACGATATTGCTCATGGTGGCCGTAGCGAGTCCCGTTGGGACTGGCTGTGGAACCAGAGTGTGCGACATGAAACGCGGAATCGGCTTTAACCAGTCGGTTCCGCGTTTCTTTTATTTGGATTGGCTGTAACACGACGAGGTACTGGAAGGTCAGACGGTGGATGGTGCGTGTGAACGAAGAAGCGACCGTTCAGACGAGGTAGGCGAGGGCGCGATCCGCGTCACCATCCATGACCACGGAAAGTTTGCGGCCGGGAGACACGGCGCTTATTGGGATGACCCGGAGCAACGAGCTGAATTCCCGATCCTCGGGTAGGAGAGTCGCGAGGATGTTGGTGGCCTGGTTGAAAAAGGCTTCGTTGAAGCGGTTGCCTGGTTCGTCGGGGTAAAGGGGCAGGTAATGGATGTCCGCTTCGACGAGGTCCTGAAAGAAATGAGTGCCGAATGAGACTTCCGGGGCGAAGCCGTCCTTCTGCCGTGCGACTTCGATGAGCATGCGGCAGCGGTTGATGTCGGCATAACGGACCGGGACGCCGAGGCGAATGTCATTGCTGCCCCACCGGCCGGGACCGATGAGTATGAACTTGCGGCGCTCCAACTGGTGATTAACCCGGCCAACGACGCGGGCGAGGGCGATGCGCTCCTCGCGGGTGGGAAGCGCGTCGTATGCCATGGGGTCGACGTAGACGATGGTTTCGATGCCTTCGATGAGGCCGGTGCGGACGTAGCGGTGTGCGTCGAAAATGACATCTTCGTTGGGGATGTCACGCGGGATGCGGACGGGGCCGGATTCGCGCGCCTGGGACTGGGTGCGGCATTGCAGGACGTAGAGTTTTTCGCCATCGCAGGCGAATTCCATATCGACGGGGGAGCCGTACGCTTTTTCAAGGCGCTGGAGCAGGGCGCGGATGCGCTGGGCAAAGGGGGTGCCGCGAAGGAGCTTGTCAAAGGTGACATGGAGGCGTGACGGGTCGGCGTCCACATGGAGGCCGGTCGGGGTGTAAAGCTCGTCATCCTGATAGATGGAGACCATGCGATCGAGCCAGGGGAAATCAGTCCCGCCGGCGAGGAGTTCGCTGGCGCGGACGGCGGTCAGGCGGTTATTCTTGAGATCCACCACGTCGACCATCTGCTGGGCGTTGCGCATGATCTCCTGTACGGTGGATTCCGGGCGGAGGGTGGGCGCGCCGAGGGCGACCATGCGGGGGTAGTCGGCGCCGCTGCGATCGACGGCGCGGGTGCCCAGACCCATGACCAGACGGACGAGACCATCATCCCGGTTGATACGCGGAGACCAGCGGTATTCGTTGCGGGAGAACGCGACACCGGCGAACGAGGGGAGGAAATAGTCGCCGAAGCGGAAGCCGACGACTTTCTGGATGAGGACGGCCATTTCCTCGACATAGTCGATCAGACCGTGTTCGGTGCGATAGACAATCGGATCGGGTGACATCACGCTGGCATAAACTTCGGCGATGGCGCCGAGCAACGCGCGGAGGCGCTGTTCCGGGCTGCCCTGATTGGGAACAAATACGCTGGCGTACTTTCCGGAGAAGGCGGTGCCGAAGCGGTCTTCAAGCAGGCTGCTGGAGCGAACGATGAGGGGGTGGGTGCCGAGGCGTTCGAGAACCTGGCGGAGTCCGTGCACGATACGGATGGGGAAGTCGCCGTTGCGGAAAACGCCCTTGATCATGGTGAAGTCGCGAGTGAGTTCCTCGATCGACTTGTATTTCTGGCTCTGGTACTGATCGAGGCGGTTGAGGCGGAGGAATTCCTGCACGGCGTCGCTGCGGAGGTAATAGGATTCGGGAACAGCGAGGGGCAGGAAGACGTCGGCATCCTTCTTTTCACCGGCGACGAGGATGTGGTGGGCGAGGATCATGCCGGCCGCCTTGCCGCCGACGCGACCCATGCCGTCGTCCGTGCCGATGATCCGCTGGACGATGTCGTGAAAATCGCGAATGAACAGGTGCTGCTTGGCGATGCCGAGAAACTCGAGCTGGTCGCTGAGCAGGTGTCGTGCGAGAGCGACGCGCGTACTCATCACTTCGGCGGGTTGCAGTCGGATCTCACCCAACGGGGTGTCGCAGAAATTCTGAAGATTTTCCCGCAGGTCACGGAAGGTGAGGTTGGACCGATTGACCACGGCATCAAGCGTTTGAACGCGGTCGCGTTTGATCGTGAGGTTGACGACTTCATCGATGTCCGAGATGGAAAGGTGTTTGCCCGCCAGTTCGAGGGCGATATCGTCGATGGCATCGCGCTCGCGTTCATCCCAGCGATCGCGTTCGGCCTGGTTGGGGTCGTCAATGATCTGTTGCCGTTCGCGACCGATGCGTGTGCGGGCCTGGTCTTGAAGTTCGTCGAGGCTGGCGATGCCGCGTTTGTGCAAAAGCATCAGCATTTCGACGAAGAAGTGATGTTTCAAATAGGGCTGGGACTTGAGATGTTCTCGAATGCGCAGCACGACAGCATTTTCGGCGTTCTGTTGATCTACAGGTTGTGTCATGGGCGGCGCGCCTTAATAAGATAAGCCAGCTATTCTTGCCGGATTCAACGGGTGTGGCAAGGCGAGGGCGATGTGGGGTGGGAGCGTACTATCAGGGGAGTCAGCGAAGACAACCCAGCGGAGTGTTAACGAGAACTTGCGATCAGTGGAGTCGTCTTGGATTGCGCGTGCCGAAGCTGACGGGCGTGGCGGTGCTCTTCGGTCCATGTGCCGATCAACATGACAATGACGCCGCAGACGAGGGCGGAGTCGGCAATGTTAAAGACCCATGGCCAGATGTCGCGATCGGCAAGGCGCGGCACCCAGCTGGGGAAGCGCGGCACAAACTTAATGAAATCGCGAACGACTCCCTGCTTATGCACGCGGACGTCGGCACGGGGGAAACTGCGGATATAGGCGCCATCTGGAAACGCGCCCAGGCGAATCGACGTATCCGTGGAATCGGCGCGGACCACTCCGATCAGCGCCGTGTCCCATTCGCCATTACGGGAGACCTTTATCACGTCGGCCTGCATGTATGCGCGGTCGTACAGGTTTCCCAATGCGCCGGAAAGAATGCAGCCCAGTGCGATGTGCAATACGTATTGACGGGGCCGGCTGCGCGAAAAAAGAAAAACGACAAAGAGCAGCGCGGCGACCGAAGCAGCTATGAATACACCGACATAACCGGTGAATGAGCCGAAGACCGCACCGTCGTTCAGCGAACGGCGAAAGGTCAGCCATCCGGAAATTATGACGCGGTCTTCATTCGGGGCGAGGGTCGCAAACGACCACGCCTTGGTCCACAAGTCGAGTGCGAGGGCCCCCAAGGTGACCGACCAGAAGACCAGGTGGCTGATCGGATCGCGCAGCGCTGAGGCGGTTTGCGATGAGTCTTGATCGGGGGTCGGCAGAATGCTCATAGGTGATGACCCGACAATGCCGCGGGGAAATACTTCGAAAGATCAGGCGCGACCTTCCTCGCGCAATCGAGCGTACTCAATGCAGTAACGAGCCCAGGGTTTTGCGTGTAAGCGGGCGAGGCCGATCGGCTTCTGGGTGGCCACGCAGACACCAAATGTACCGTCTTCAATTCGCCGAAGCGCACTGTCGATTTCGCGAACGGTTTCCTGCTCGTTGGCGAGCAGGCCGAGATTGAGTTCCTGCTCCCAATTATCGCTGCCGAGGTCGGCCATGTGTATGGGCATACTGGAATGCTCGCTCGCACCAGCACCGGCACGGTTGTTCATGTTCTCTGCCAGATGGGAGGCATCACCAAAGATCTCGGCACGCTTGGCGAGCAAGAGGGCTTTGAATTCCTTCAATTCCTTGGAACTGAGTGGCGACTTCACGCGCCGGACCGGTTCCTCCGGCGGAAATTCGCGTTCACGCATTGCGGAAGGCATCTTGGAAGCGGAGACGCGGACCTTCGGCTTATTGGCAACATCGTCTTTGGCACGCAGGGTTCCCACGGGCTTACGATCCGGCGGAGTTTTGGCAACCAACTTGCGATCGGCCACCACAGGTGCGACCGGCTTGGTGACAGCTTTGGTCAATTCTTTGGATACGCCACGCCGGCTTGGTGCCGGGCTTTCCGCAACGGGTTTGGCTTTCGGCACCATGTTTCGCGCCGGGGATTTTCCCGGTTTGGTGCTGGAATTCTTCACTGATGGGCGCGCGGTTTTCTGCTTGGGCTTGGATTGGGATCGTGGGGAATTGCGTTTGGCCACCGGTGTTTCCGTTTTGCCAGAAAATCGCGCAACTTCTGATTTAGCAATAACTAACGAACGAATCGAGCCCCGAATTATAGGTCAACTGGGGTGGCTTGTCAAGCGGAACCACGAATATCACTGTAACCAATTGTGCGGAGCAGAATGTTCAATTCCCAAGGAGAGCTATATGTGGCCAGCTATGGTTTCCGCTTCTTGGCGTCGTTGGGCGTTGTGCTCGGTTGCTGCCAAAGAACTTCCACCAATATTGGGGCGGGAGGCCAAGGTAGTTGAAAGAAGAGCTGGCCGCTGCCCGTCATGACAACGGGCTGGTGGATCAGATGGTTGGCATAGACCCAAGCCGGCTGGCTGGTCGTGGCTTCAACGCAGAACACATTCGCCGAGGGGTTTGAAGGGTCCTTGGGCTGGGTCCAACGAAGCTGCGCATCCTCCGGGCGGATCGGGAAGCAGCCGTTGGCGTAGTCAAAGCCGCTGCTTAGATCGCCGGCGTTTCGGAGCTTACCGATCTCGAGTTTCGGCGGGTGGGGACGCACATAGTGGTCAGCCCAGAGTTGTGGGGCATCGGACGGCAAACTGTCACCGGTTACGAAGAAAAAGTGCGCCCACCATTTCGAAAGAGAAGAGGTAGCGGTTTGCGGCACGGCGAGCATGGTGCCGCGCTGCCGCTGTGGGTCGTGGGTCGCGAGAACAGACATTGGCTTGCCATTCTGGTCAAGCGCAACAAAGAGCAACGATGAGCCTTCATTGGGCTCGAAGGAACCGTAAGAGGCATCACTGGATTCGGGATCTGTCGACGTGTGCGCGGTAATTTTGTCCGCGTCATCGGTGAAGACCCCGACCGCGAGCGCGGGGGAATCATTCGGGTCGCCGCGTTGAGCCTCTGATTCCAATGCGACGAAGACATGCCCGGATGCGTAGATGGTGTACGTTGCGCGCTGGTCACCCTTATTGGCAGACGCGGCTTTGCCGCCAACCGGCCGCCATTCGCAAGAGACGACAGCGCGAAGTGCATTCATTTCAATGACCTTGGTGGAGGCTTCAACAAGGACGGATGACTCGTTGGTGTCGCGTATGGTGCCGGTTTCGGGATCCAAGCTGACCAATGATGGCCCGAGGGTGGTGCCCCGGCTGAGGTTACGCAGTCGATAGGGGTCGCGGGAGAGATCGTGCCAGGCCGCAATCTGGCCATTGGCGAAGGTGAGTTCGAAGCGGCCTCCCGCGCCGACATGCCAGCGGCGGCCACTGCGGCGAACGAACAGCTCGCCCTTGGTGTTGGCGGAATCTCCGAAAATGTCGGTACGATTCGCGGCAAGGAGCAAGTCGTCGATGAAAAGGTCCACGGGTTTGGTCATGCCGGAAACCGACATACGCATTTCGCGGAGGTCATCCAAAGCGAGGCGCTCGGCGACCTCGGCCAGGTCGAGGCGCAACTGGTTCCAGCCTTTTTGCAACGGCTGGCGGGTGACCAGTTGGTTGCGATCGTCGTCCGTACCGGCCGCCAGAGTTAACGCCAGCTGGAGGTTTGCCACGGGGGAAAAAACGCTCAGCAGCAATAGATCGTACTCCCGCCAGTTGCGACGCAGGTGCCAATTGGTGGCCGATTGATCGCCGAGAATCAGTTCGTCGGACGGTGAGGTAGCGCGGAATGCCAAGCATGCTTTGCCAGTTTCGTTGCGGCCTTTCGAGGGATTGCGGGAGACTTTGGCCGTGGCGGCACCGCTCAGGTTAATGATTTCCATATGCACGGGGTCTTCGAAATCGGCGATGACCGCGAACGGTCCCTCTTGGAGGTCGGTGTAGAACTTAAGGAGCTTGTCCGATTGCGTGGGGCCGGCGGATGGCGTGGATTTCCTGACGGGTTTTTCGTCTGGGGCCTGCCGGGCGGGCGCGGAATCTCTTGCGGCGGGCAATTCGCATGCACCTGCGAAGACGGCGCAGATCGCCAGCACCACGGTTCGTGCGGTACGATGGGCAGGGTACGTGGCGGGTGTCGGTTCAGTCTGCATGATTCAGGGCTCCCATTTCAGCGGCGAACATTCTTGAAGAGTGCGGCCGTCTGGCCACTATAATCCGGATGGGGTCGGGATGCATCGCGGCCATGCGGCCTTGGAAGTGCATTGAGAGCCCTGCGAGGAGAATTGTCGTGGTACCTAATATTGATCGAAGCGGGCGGGTGGCACGGGCGATCACCGGCGTGATTTGCCTGGTGGTAGGTGTCTGCGTGGCGATGTTTGCCTGGAATGACGCGCCGACGATGCGCTGGCTGGTTAGCGGAGCGCTGGTGGTGGCGGGAGGGTTTCAGTTGTTCGAGGCGCAAAAGGGCTGGTGTGTGATGCGGGCCTGCGGGGTCAAGACGCCGATGTAGGCTGTAAGCCGGGCACAGGCCAGATTCACTTTCGCGACTATGCCAACCCGAGCAATTGGTGTGACCACGCCACGAAGAATCCCGGAAAGGATTTGTCGCGGCACTCTGCATTGCGGATCGAGATTCCTGGGCAACCGAGTGCGGCGACGGCAAAGCTCATGACGAGGCGGTGGTCGTCGTGGGAATCGAGCTCGGCGGGAGTTAGGCGCAGCGGGGGACGAATCACGAGGCCATCGGGAAGTTCGTCCACACCCGCCCCCAATTTGCGTAACTCCAGCGCCAGGGCGGCGATGCGATCACTCTCTTTGATGCGCAGATTGGGGACGTTGCGAATGGTCGTCGGTCCCTCCGCAAATAGCGCGGTGACGGCGAGCGTCGGAACCATGTCGGGCATGGAGTTCAGATCGACATCAATGCCGTGAAGGCGTGCTGCGGAGTCACGTGAGACCGTTGTCTGGTTTTCAGATTGTGCAATTCGACACCCCATTTTCTCCAAGACGCGCACGAATCCGCTGTCGCCCTGTAAGCTTTGGGTACCAAGTCCCTCGATAGTCACGGATCCGCCCGCGACAGCGGCAGCGGCCAGGAAATAAGATGCGGATGAGGCATCCGGTTCAATCGACAACGATTGTCCCTGATAGCGCTGTGACGCGGGTATGACACAGCGCCAGGATTCTCCACCCCCTGACGGTCCGGGGATGATGCCAACGCCAAACTGTTCCATTAACGCCGCGGTCATGTGGACGTAGGGGCGGCTGGGCAAATCGCCGGTTACTTCGAGAAATACATCCGCGGACGCATAAGGCGCGGCGAGGAGCAGTGCACTGACCATCTGGCTGGACGGAGGATCGGTCAGTTGAATGTGCCCGCCATCCAGGCCCGCAGCGTAGAGCGTGAACGGCGCAAATCCTTCCCGCTGGGCAAAGGAAAATCCCGCGCCAAATGATTGCAGCGCGGAAGTTAACTCCCCGATGGGTCGCTCGCGCAGACGCGGGTTGCCGTCAAAACGGAACTCGCCGCGCTGGGTGGCGATCATGGCCGTGAGAAACCGCAGGACCGTTCCCGCATTCCCACAGGCAATGTCGGCCTCCTGGACCGGGAGTTGTGCACGACAACCGGAGACTTCCATGGCACGGCCTGGTTCGTCCACGGTGATCCGAATTCCGAGCGCGCGAAGCGCTTCGACCATCAGCCGTGTGTCTTCAGCAAAAAGAGCGTTGCTCAGCAGCGACGTGCCGTCTGCCCAAGCCGCCATGGCGAGAGCCCGATTGGTGATGCTTTTCGAGCCGGGCACGCGCAGGCGGGCATTCATCGGACCGGTTGCAGCATGACAGTGAATCGTGGTCACGACGACACCTTAAGGCACTTCGGAGACTCCGCAAGTAGCCTTGCGCATGTGCGGATGAAATGCGGGCTACCCGGTCGGGCAAGCACATCCTATGATTCCGACGGCGGCGACGAAACGCTGTTACATTTGATATGCGGTTAACTTTCTATTGGCTATGGAGAATGACTTATGCGCGCGACAATCAACGGTATTGCGATGAACTATGAGGTACATGGCGAAGGCGCGCCTGTGCTGTTTGTGCACGGCTTTCCGCTCTCCGGCGAGATGTGGAAAGCGGCCGCGGCGGAATTGAAAGGCACATACAAAGTGATCGTACCCGACTTGCGGGGGCATGGTGGAAGCGAAGCTACGAAGGAAGTTTCAATGGCCGACTATGCGAATGATCTGGCGGGACTGCTCGGTCACTTGGGGGAAACCCGGCCGGCGGTCGTGGTGGGACTTTCCATGGGCGGATATGTCGCCATGGAGTTTTACCGGCGGCATCGCAAGCATGTTCGCGCGCTGGCGCTGGTGGATACCCGCGCTGAAGCGGATACGCCGGAAGGAGCGAAGGGGCGCAAGGATACGGCAGAGAAAGTACTGAAGGATGGCAGCAAGGTTGTCGCGGATGCCATGATCGGCAAGTTGTTTGCGCCGGATGTGGCGGCAGGATTGAAAGAAAAATGGCAGGCAACCATGGCGGGCACACCACCGCAGGGAGTGGCCGCGGCACTGCATGCCATGGCGGGACGCATTGATTCCACCGCCACACTGCAGTCAATCGAAGTTCCGGTACTCATCGTCGTCGGCGATAAGGATGTGAT
>CAZKIN010000122.1:4665-11097 GCA_964552515.1 uncultured Phycisphaeraceae bacterium | reverse complement strand
CGACGGCGGGAAAGTAGCGGGCGTAGGCGGAATAGCCGTCGGACAAGCCAATCGATGTTTCCTGATACGTCGCCACGCTCAGCATCGTAACCACACGGCGATTCGAGCCAAGTGATAAAGCAGAAATGAATGCGGGGAATTCTTTTTCACCTACGGGAGGAAGTCGTATTCCGGCTGTGTTTTCTTGTAAATACCGCCTGCGATCGGTACACTGCGTCTCCCTGAAGGGCGGGGTGTCGTTTGGCGCTCCGTCGGCGTCTGGTTCTCCTTAAGAGTGCGTCAATTTTTGGGAGATTGTGTCATGAGAAAGTCAGCGATCATTGTGAAGGTCGGTTTGTTCGCCCTGGTGCTGGGTGCGTTCTTCGTCGCGGAGACCCGGGCCGCCAAGCCCAAGTGCCCGCGCGACATCAACTGCCTGGACGTCTACAATCCGGTGACGTGCAGCAACGGCGTGACCTATCCGAACGCGTGTTATGCGTATCGGGCCTGCGCCACCGGTTGCGGGTCAAGCGGGGGCGGCGGCGGCATCTGACAGGAAAGCTGAATCGCGGAATAAAAGGACCCCGGTCTGCCTCATCGGCGCCGGGGTCTTTCATTTTTGACCGTTCGGCCCAATCGCTGCGCGAGAAACTACGCCAACGCACTCTTCATCCGGTGCAGTCCCTCCTCCATCTTTTCGATGCTCAGCGCGAATGACAGCCGCACATGCTGGTCCAGCCCGAACGCATCGCCCGGGACGACCGCCACCCGCGCCTTTTCCAGCAGCCACTCCGCAAATTGGCCGGAAGTCTGCGCGCCCACCTTGGAGAAAAGGGCCGAGACATTCGGGAAGCAATAAAACGCGCCGGTGGGCTTAGGGCACCGGACGCCGGGCAGGGCAATCAAGTGCTTGTACATGATCTGCGCGCGACGCTCGAACTCGACGCGCATTCGCCCCACATCCGACTGGTCGCCAGTCAGCGCTTCGGCGAGAGCTATCTGATTGAACGTGGCCGCCCCGCTGGTGGTCTGCGATTGCAGCTTCATCATGGCTTCGATGATTGGTTTCGGACCGGCCGCATAACCGATGCGCCAGCCGGTCATGGAATAAGTCTTGGACGCGGCGTTGAGCGTCACCGTCTTGGCAAACGCCTCGGACCCGCAGGCCGCCCAGCTCAAGGTCTTCTGGTCGCCGAAAAGCAACTGGTCATAGATCTCGTCGGACAGTACGCACACGTCCCGGTCGGCCATGACCGCCGCCAGCGCACGCACTTCCTCCGGGTGGTACGTCACGCCGCTGGGATTGGACGGTGAATTGAAGATGAAGAGCTTGGTGCGCGGAGTGACGGCGCGGCGGAGGATGTCCGGTGTCAGTTTATAGTCATTCGCCTCCGGCCCGGCGGTGAACACGGGCACTCCGCCAGCCAGCTTGACCATTTCCGGATAGCTTACCCAATAGGGAGCGGGGATGATCACTTCGTCGCCGGGATTAACCAGCGCATGAATGGTAAGATAGACACCCATCTTTCCTCCGGCCGTCACAATGACCTGGTCCGGAGCGTATGTCAGTTGGTTGTCACGCGCGAACTTCGTGCACACCGCCTTCTTCACGGCGGGCATACCGGAAGCGGGCTTGGAATACTTGGTCATGCCGTCCTGAATCGCCTTGATCCCGGCGGCCTTGATGTGCACCGGCGTGTCGAAGTCCGGCTCGCCCGCGCCGAAGCCGATAACGTCGATGCCGGCCGCCTGCATCTTCGCCGCCTTCGCCGACACCGCCAGCGTGGCCGATTCCTGCAACAATTCCACCCGATTGGACAGTTTCATCCATAAGACTCCCATGCGTCTACATCAAAAAGACACCCGCAAGCGATGTTCGTCGAGGCCTCATTGCAAGGCAAGCGTCAAGCAAAGAAAAGTGCTCCGCTTCAGTCGATTCCTGTTCCCAGTCGATGACTAAGGGAGTACAAATCCAATGGCATGGACGCGAAAGGTTATATGATGAATATGCATGGCACAACGTACCTTTGTATTGCGTTTGCATTCCTTTCTAGTCGCGGCTTTGCTCAATGCACGATGGGCTGGCAACAGGGACAGGGAGTGTGCGGTGTCTATGGGTACGTTGAGACGTTTACAAAGTGGGATCCTGATAAGAATGGCCCGCAATCGGAGGTATTGGTTGTAGCTGGACATTTTTTTCTCGCAGGCAAGACCCAGGTTTGCAATATCGCTGTTTTTGATGGTCGAGATTGGTACCCGCTTGGCTGTAGCATGACCGATGCAGTTTATGCAGTCACCGTTCTGAACGGCGATTTGATTGCAGGGGGTCGCTCCGGTTTTCCTGCGGAACCACGATTTGATTATGTCGCCCGGTGGGATGGCGGCGGTTGGCAACAAATGGGCGGCTTCATGGATAACCAAGTCAGGGGACTCCTTGCATTGGAGGGTAGCCTATATGCTTACGGCGCTTTTCAGAAGATCGGCGGCAACCCTGTTTCGAGAATTGCACGATGGGATGGCACTCAGTGGGTGGAACTCGACAACGGAACAAGTGGAGGTTCTCCCAATCCTCTTATTACAGCGATGGTTGCATACGACAAGGAACTGGTAGCAATCGGTGATTTCTCCAATGTTGGCATTCCGGGTCTCTTTAGGCTTGCAAAGCGTGTAGGAGCGTCTTGGGAGCCCTTAGATACTTCGTCCAACTTTTACAGTGAGTTGGTCGTCTTCGGATCCGACCTTGTGGTGGCAGGGAACTTCACACAGGTTGCTGGAGTTCAGGCGAACCGGATTGCGCGCTGGGATGGCAATTTGTGGCACGCCATGGCGGAAGGGGTCGAGTCGAGATCTTATGCGATGGGTGTAGTCAATAGCGAGCTGATTGTTTCTTTTGACGTGAACTTGGTTCCCAACCAAGCGGCAAGTAAGTTTGCGCGGTGGAACGGAATGAGTTGGAGTACAATTAACGAGCCAATTGGTGGTGTAGTATTTGATCTAATTGAGTTCGACGACATGCTTGTCGCAGGTGGGGAGTTTCTCTATTTTGAGGGCACTCCCGCCGTAAGTATCGCTCGCCATGATGGAATAGGTTGGCGATCGCTCAGTAAGGGAATGAGCCGCACGGTCGAGGATCTTCATGTAGTTCAAAATGAACTTGTAGCGAGCGGATCGTTTGTCACTTCGGATAATCAGGACGCGCAATACATCGCCTCCTGGGACGGGAACGAATGGCACCCTTTCGGGGAGAGTCTTGAAGGACCCGTTGTGACCACTGCAACATATCGTGGAGAATTGATAGCAGGCGGTGGGATTATTGAAGATACGACCGGATTTGGACTTACTGCCCTCGCGCGGTGGGATGGCACAACTTGGCAAGCGTTAGGTAGCGGATTTTTCGATGGCGGGGTATCAGCAATGACAGTCTACCAAGATGAGTTGGTTGTTGCAGGAACATTTGTAGAGAGTATCGACCCCTACATTTGCAGTGAGTTGGCAAGTTGGGATGGAGTTCACTGGCGGTCGATTGCCGGAGGCCCTGAATCTGCCATTGCATCCTTGATTGTCTTCAAGGATGAATTGATTGTCGGAGCATACGGTGGCTTCCCTTGGAATCCGTTCCGTTACATAGCGAGTTGGGATGGGCGGTCTTGGCGGACACTGGGCAGCGGCACAAACGGTACCGTTTACGCACTAGCCATTTTCGACGGTGATCTAATTGCCGCCGGGCAATTTTCAATGGCTGGCGGTATACCCGCCGTTCGCATCGCGCGTTGGAATGGAGATTCTTGGCACCCGATGGGAACGGGAATCGGAGGAATTGTGCATGAGGCACATGTTTATAATGGGCGATTGTTCGCTGGAGGGCAATTCTACGATGTGGGCGGTGTGCCAGCAATCTCTATAGCGCAATGGGACGGAAACACTTGGCACCCGCTAGGCAATGAACTCCAAAGCCTGTGGGGTTCGGTGGAAGTCAAAGCAATGACGGTTCATGAAGGCGAATTGATCGTCGGGGGTGCATTCATCGGCAGCGCCGATCGTCCGTCTGCAATGATCGCACGGTGGGGGCGGAATAGCGCGTTCGGAGATGCTGATGGCGATAGTACTCTTACTCAAGCCGACTTCGCGGAGTCAATGATTTGCATAAACGGACCAAAAGGAAGAGACACCGCTAGTTTACTGCCTGAGCAGTGTCTTTGTGCGTTCAATACCGACGGCGACGCGGATATCGACATGCGCGACATCGCCTCACTATTGCGGCAACCGGCTCCTTGAACTACTTGACTGATATTCATTCTACTTACTCGTCTCCATCGCTTCGTTTTCGCGTTTCACCCACGTGTAATGGTAATCCTTGTCTTCGATGGAGTCGGCCACCGTGGTCAGCCAGAGTGTCTTGAACGTGTCACACATCACCGCCAGCTCGCTGGTGAAGTCATGGCCGATGGATTTTTCGTACGTCCCCGGATGCGGACCGTGCGGCACGCCCATCGGGTGTAGGCTGATCGATTCGCTTTCGATCCCCTTGCGGCTGGTAAAGTTGCCCGCCACGTAATAGAGAATCTCATCGCAGTCCACGCTGTTGTGCCCATAGGGACAGGGAATCGCCTTATGCCCATTAGCGTCATAATAATCCACCTTGCGCGGCACGAAGCTGCAGATGACAAACCCCGGCCCGGCAAACGTAATGTGTGTGGTCGGCGGCAAATGTACGCTGCCGGTGCGCGGCTGGTAGTCGTGCATGTTGAACGCCACCGGATAGACCGAGCCATCCCAGCCGACTACCTCCCACGGAAAATGCCTGTATTCGTGAACTGACAATGCATTGTCACGTTTGACGATCAACGGGAACGGCCCCGCGCCGTGCTTGGCGGCGTCGTAACGCAGCATTTCCTGAGGAGCACGAAAATCGCGATGGCAATAGGGCGCGTACATCGTGATCTGGCCCGATTCGTTGCGGAACTGCTTGGGCAGGTCGATGTAGTCTGCCGATTCAAAAACCAGAAACACTCCCTTGTCGCCCTCCGGATGCAGCCGATAGGGCGTACCCTTGGGCACAATGACGTAATCGTGCTTCTTGAAGGGCAGCAGGCCATAAATGCTCTCCAGCATCCCGCCGCCGGAATACGCAAACCAGCATTCATCACCTTCAGAGTTGCTGAACCAGTGCTGCGCCGGTTTGTTCGGCTTGCTGATGCCGATGCGGATGTCCGCATTCATCATGATCGTGCGCCGCGCAGTGAGAAAATCGCCATCGACCTTCAGATTCTGTGTCTTGATGTGCCGTCGGTGCAGAAGCTGCTGCGTCACCGGCGCCACCGGGCAGAATCCCGGCAACTCCATCGACCGCACGTTGAACTCATCCGTCGGCGGCGTCTTGAAATACAGAATGCTGTAAGTGCTTTCAAAGCCCGCACGGGTCATGCACTGCTCCATCATCAACTTGCCGTCGATGTAGTGCGTGACGTGATGCTTCGGCGGAACCAGGCCCAGTCTGTGATAATGAATCATTTTCTCAATTCCTTCCCACCACCAGAATCGTCGCGTCATCGTCCGGCTGCGCGCCGGCCAGATGCCCGGAATAAGTCTGCGCGATTCGCGCGACCAGGCTCGCGGCATCCGAAAACGCGTCTCGATGCAGCAGCGCATCATGCAGACGCTGATCGCCCAGCGCCTCACCGGCCACACTCGCCGCCTCGGTCAGTCCATCCGAATGCACCACCAGGCGAAACCGCTCCGGCAAGTCCGCACGGATGCCCACGTAGGCAAATTCCGGATCAACGCCCAGCACGAGCGCCGATTGATCCAGCGTCACCAATCGGCCCGGCGCCACCATGAGCAGCGGCGCCATTCCGCCCGCATTCAAGTACACCAGCTTTCCCGCGGCCAGATCAATGCCCACGTAAATGCACGGAAGCACCTGGCGCGTCGGACTGGCCGCAATCATCCGCCCCAGCGTACTGAACAGGTTGCCCGGATCCAGCAGCGTCTCATCCGTGGCCGCCAGCGCCGTACGTAGTGCCATACGAATGGCATTCGCCTGCACAATGCCCGTCACGCCGTGCCCGCCGCCGTCGATCACCAGCAGCGCACAGCGCTGCTCGTCGAGATACACCACATCAACAAAATCTCCGCAGCGCGAACGGCCCGGAATAATCTTCGCCGCCGCGTCAAACCCGTCGCCGGCCACCACCGTCCCGGAAAGCGATTGCTGCAACCTTCGCACCAGCGTCAGCCAGGCAACACCTTCCCGGGTGGCCGCGCGGGACAGCTTGTTGAGCGAATCCCCGACCAGCGCGCCCAACTGCGCACCGGCGGCCGCCAGATATTGTAGCGCCGCGGGCGTGAATGGTTTCCGTGCCGACGGACGGTCCACATACAGCACGCCGATCACATCGCCGCGATAGGTCAGTGGAGCGACCATGGCGCACGAGGCATAGCCGAGTTTCGCAT
>CAZKIN010000122.1:1792-4565 GCA_964552515.1 uncultured Phycisphaeraceae bacterium | reverse complement strand
CCGCGATAGGTCAGTGGAGCGACCATGGCGCACGAGGCATAGCCGAGTTTCGCATTTAACTGCCCCGCCGTCGTGGGATAGCGCCCCGCCACCGCCTGCAGGATGGGCGCGAGCGCAAACCATTGACTGACCGGTGTCAGCGACGCATTCGTCTGTCGCCGCAAGGCGCGATGCGCCACCGGCCGCAATTCGTGTTTCTCATCTCCGCGCAGTGCGACAAACCCGCGCTCCGCCTGCATGTCCAGCAGTATCTGCCCCAGCGCCGCGTCGGAGATATCCTCCGCCCGCGCCAGAGACGACGGCTCACCCGCGATGCGCGCCAGTTGCTCGAGTTGCGCGGCGGTCAGCGACATCGGCTGCTTGGTCTTGACCCATTCGCAGTTCGGTGGTTCGGTGCGATCCGGGGTCAGGAATTCCAGCGCGACGATATCGGGATGGCCCGAATCATCGACAAACTCCAACACGTGATCACCGGCGCGCAGCACATCGCCCGCTGTGAGTAGAGTTTCCGACACCAGTTCGCCATTCACATAGGTCTTGTTGCGGCTGCCCAGGTCGCGAATGCGAAACCGCCCGTCGGCCTCCACGTCGATGCGCACGTGCTCGCGCGAAATGAGATCGTCATCAAAGACAATCTGGCAAGTCGCGGCGCGTCCGATCAGAAACTGATCGGTGTCCAGCGTCTTGGTGCAAATCCGCCCTTCGGGATCGAGATATCGCAGCATGGCCATGGCGGAAATATAACCGCGAATGCCCATGGCGCGAATTGCGTTGTTCTTCAGGATGGGAAACCGTTTCGCATGACGCTGTCCGGGAAATCCACGACATGTCCCGACCGCCAATCATGCAAAAACACGGCGGCGCGGGCGATCCTTCACCCGCGCCGCCGCTCTACATTCACAGGAAATCCATGGGCGGACCAAGCTCAAAAACGCTCAGTCCTCGTTCGCAACGGCTTACACCATCGCCTTGAGGCCCTTGAGCGGCTGCACCTTGACCACGTTGCGCGCCGGCTTGGCCTTGAACATCATCTTTTCGCCCGTAAACGGATTGATGCCTTCGCGCGCCTTCGTCGCCGGCTTGCGGATGACCTTAATGCGCATCAAACCGGGAACCGCAAACACGCCCGGACCCTTCTTGAGATCCTGCTTGATCATTTCCGCCAGACCGTCAAACACGGCCGACACCTGCTTGCGCGACAGCTCGGTGGCTTCCGCCAGGCTGCCAAACAATGCCGACTTGCTGCGCGGCTTGCCCGTGTTGTTTGCCGAGATTTTTGCCGACTTCGTCGCCTTCTTTGCCATGCGTTTTCCTTTCAAACTCGCCTTATTTTCCCGCCATTCCCTGGAGGGTCATCGTGAATCTAAAGCTGCGACTCGCGTGAATCAAGCATTTTTTCGGGAATTCCGGCGCTTTTTCTTTAATAACTCTTATTTTTTCCGGGAAATTTATGGCCTCGCGATCTGTGAGTTGCGCTCGCGCGCGGTCCTCCGCTCTCCCGCACCGGTCGCCGCCGGCCACCGATCAAAAGGGTTGATGCCTCATTTTCCCCCGCTTTTTCGCCAATTTCCGTGTCATGCCGATCCGCCTGCGTTGGCGCATCCGATAGCGCTGCTGCCGCTGTCGTCTGCTCTGAAGCAAAAGCTCCAGTCGTTCTTGTGTCGACAAAACGCATTTTCGAGCCGTTGGATCATGCCGGGTTTGCTTCGCCCGCGCACTTTCTTCGATACGCTGCACCCGCTCGCGCAGGCGCGCCGGAACCTCTGGGTCCGCAGCCAGCAACTGCCGGGTGGCCGACTGCACGTCGCGCACGCATCGCCGCACGCGCGCGTAGGGCGCACCCGATTCCCTCGCGATGTCCCGCAAAGATCGGCGATCCGCACCCTCCACCTGCAGCATGCGGTCCACAATTTTCTCGCGCAAGCGTCGTTCCAGCGCGCGGTTACCATCGTCCGCCGTCATGTTCATGCCCGGGTCATCGGCGCTGTCCGCTTCATCCACACGACGCCATTCATCCCGATCGTCCAGCATCCGCTTCGCCCGGCGCAACGTTTCCTCGATCCGCGCTTCCAATTTCTCGTCGCACAGCACATTCGCTTCTTCCTCCGCTCCGGCACCGCCGATGCACCGTGCATCCGCCACTCGCAGCATTTGCATCACCGTCACGCTGCGGAGATTGTCCCTCGTGCCCAGCGCCCGGTTCACCGCGCCGCGAATGCGCGGCCGGGCAAACGCGGCGAAGGAAATTCCCGCCGCCGGATCAAAGCGCAGCGCGGCGCGAATCAAGCCGAGGCAACCTTCTTGAAACAAGTCGTCGCGGTTCCGCCGAATGCCATCACGCTGACACTTCACCCGCCGCTTGATGTGCGCCCCAACCAGCGGCAAATAGTCCTGAACCAGTTGCGCGCGCTGCGCGCAGAGCCGGCGTGCCGCCGGCCAGATTTTTCGCGCGGCCTTTTCGTTTGATTCCGTGATCGTCATCTTTGTCCCCCTTTGAACCGGCCCGGCGCCCCCGCGCCGGACGTATATAACATATGCCGAACATTGGAAGGAGGCAAGGGAAAATATTTCAGGGGGGTTAACCATTGGCCGCACAAGGAGTTAGGCCGCGCGGCGATGGGAATCGAAGATCATGAAATCGAAGTTGGAGTCGCGGCACGTGGGGCGAAGCTGCGGTTAACCACGGGTGGGCGGAGAGCGCGCCGCGAGGGTTAACGGCGACCGGATCGAAGGTGACTCTTCAGAGCCACTCTCTGCGCGACGGCCGATCAGA
>CAZKIN010000122.1:0-1692 GCA_964552515.1 uncultured Phycisphaeraceae bacterium | reverse complement strand
GATAGGACGCGAGGTTCCGCCGCGCTTTGGAGATCATCTCCGGCGTCATGTCGACACCGATCACCCGACCGGTCGCGCCGACCTTCGGACCGGCCACGAAAGCATCAAATCCTCCGCCGCTGCCGAGGTCCAGGACGACTTCGCCCGGTTCCAAGGCGGCGATGGCGGTCGGGTTGCCGCACGACAGACCCATGTTCGCCCCGTCGGGAGTGGCCGCCAGCTCGTCTGCGGAGTAACCGATGTCCCGTGCCAGCGCGGATGGATCAAAGGTCGTCGGACCGCAGCAGCCCCCGCCGCTGCAACAACTGGTGCCGGCCGGGGTGTCCTTGGTCCAGACCCCCTTTTCCGCAATGGCGGCATACCCCTCGCGCACGACTTCACGCACGGTGTTTTGATCGGGCACTTGATTGGTCATGGAAGTCACCTTTCCTGCGTCTCCGCATCAGAGTTACTGCTATGTCGGCATCTCGCCATAAAACTACTCGCCCACCGGAACGACCCAGAGAAATTGAGCATTGGATGAATCATAGTAAACGAGATATTTCTCATCGTTCGTCCAGCAGATCAGCGGTTCGGATTCCTGGCGTTTCGTTGCGGCCAATCGGTAGGTCGATCCCATTTGCAATTTGCTCTTGGCTCTGAACAACTGATGGTAGAAGGGGCCGAGCGGCCCACCTTTCTCAGTAAAAAAAATGAGACTGAAACTCCTTCCGCCAGCGAACGAAAGTACAGCGTAGACATCACTCGATGGGGACCGGCTGGCGTACAAAACCTCTCCCCATTTTGAAGCAGCCGTCATCGCGTAGTAGTCTTGTTCATTGCTGGTCAGCATCATTATTTGCGTATGGCACGTCACAATCGGACCCGTGGCTTCTACCCAGGCTTCGGGTGGTTTGACACTAAGCTGATTGGTTGTTGTATCAAATGCATAAACGTCTTGTATCGGTACCACGTCAGCAGACGGCCCACTCCTCCCATAGGCCTCCCATTCGACCGTGTTCCAATTGGCCATCATCACGATGTCGCTTCCGGGCTGAAGATATCGCAATTGCAAGTGCGTATCTCCGTACCATCGGGGGGTGTGCTGCTTCGTCACGCGAATGCAAGGATCCGCAGCCTTCCAAATGGCCAGCGCTGCGGCGAGCACGCCCAGCGCGGTCAACGCATACGTTCGTTTTCTCCAACGCATGGACGCGGTCACTCAATAACAACTGCCCAGGATTTCTGTCCCAACTATACAGTGACTCCGGGAACGGACTCTTCCAACCTGCATCAGGACTGTGCCATACAGACTGCCCCGCGCTGCGTGCAGCACAATTCTTCCGGTTCCATTCTCATGATGGTCTTGAGACGCTTCGCGTCGTCGATGGTCACCCTCTCGCGCGCGGTGGCCTGCCCGACCCAACGGATCGCGTCATGCACCAACTTCGGCGCGTCGCGGTCGGCCAGTCGGTAATGCATCCAGCGCCCCTGCTTGCGACCCTCGATCAGCCGCGCGTGCCGGAGGATGCTCAAGTGCTTGGACACGGTCGACGGGGCGAGTCGAAGGAGCGCAATGATCTGACAGACGCACAGCTCGCCGCCGCGCAGGCAAACGAGAATGCGCACCCGGTTTTCGTCGGCCAGCGCCTTGGTGACGGCCATGAATTCACGCATGGGCATAGTTCCTCATTTCGCCATATAACGAATTAT
>CAZKIN010000121.1:0-11099 GCA_964552515.1 uncultured Phycisphaeraceae bacterium | reverse complement strand
CTAGAACCGGCGCGGCCTCGTTTGTTTCTACGAATGGCAAAGTGTCGGCGCGTCGGTTACCGCGGCGGAAGCATGCTCGGCATCGCAGGGCGCTCCAAACAAGTATCCTTGTCCCAGCTGTATCCCGAGCGATCGTAGAATTCCAAGTTGCTCCGTCGTTTCGATGCCTTCCACCGTGACACTGAGCTGCAAGGCGCGGGCGATGTTGACAATTGCCTCCAGCACCGCGAGTTGCTTGGTGTTGGCGCAAGCCCTGATCAGGAAACTGCGATCGATCTTCAGGCCATTGAGCGGGAGTGAGTATAGACAGCTCAAGGACGAATATCCTGTTCCGAAATCATCCAGATGGAGCCATACGCCCAGTTCTTTGAATCGTGAAAACAGCTCCGGGGCCGCGTCCTTTTCGGCAAGCAGCACACTCTCAGTGATCTCCAGAATGATAGAGCCCGGATCTACGCCGGCCTCCTGTATGATTTGTGCCATCTTGTTGACAATATCCGGATCCAATACCAGCCGACGGGAGAAATTGACGCTCATCATCAGCTTCTTGCCGGGACTGCACCGCATCTGCCAAGCGTGCAGCTGGTCGCAGGCCTTGCGCAGCAGACTCAGCGTAAGCGGCTGAATGAGTCCCGTCTCTTCCGCGATGGATATGATGGTTGGTGCGGGGATCATGCCGCGACTCGGCAGGTTCCAACGGACGAGAGCTTCAAAGCCCACCAAATCTCCCTCTTCCAGGCTTACGATGGGTTGATAGTGCAGGATGAGTTCCTCCTGCCGGACGGCTTTGCGCAACTCGGTTTCAAGAAACAGGCGTTCCGTGACTTCGGCATGCATCGTGCGATCGAAGATGACATATCGAGCGCGGCCGGCGGCCTTGGCGCGGTACATCGCGGTGTCCGCGTCTCGAACCATGTCGCTCGCGCGATCATACTTGCGGTCACTGGTCGTGACTCCGATGCTTACGGTGACCACGAGCTTCTGGTTTTCCAGCAGGTAAGGCTCGGAAAGCGTGTCGATCAAACGCTGGGCGACTCGTGCCGCATCATGTTCACCGCGCAGGTCCTCAAGAAGTATGATGAATTCATCGCCCCCCAGTCGTGAGGGCAGACATTGATGGCAAAGAAAATCCGCGCCGCGCAGGCTGATCTGCAGACGCTGGGCAATTTCAATCAGCAGGAGGTCGCCGATTTCGTGCCCCAGGCTGTCATTCACCATCTTGAAGCGATCGAAATCGAGGAACAGTACGGCGAAGCGGTTGTCCGGATGGCGTTGTTGTCGTTGCAGGCAGGACTCAAGACGGGTTAGCAGCATCGCGCGATTCGGCAGTCCCGTCAGCTTGTCATGAAGCAGTGCGTGCTCAATTTCCCCGGTTCGCTCCTGAACGAGATGCTCCAATTCATCCATTCGTAATCGGGCCGCAGAGTGCGCAATGCACTTGGCCGTCAAAGCCGCTGCCATTTGCAGCACTTCCACCGCGTCAAACGGTTTCTTCAGTATGAGCATCTGGTGCGCATGACCAAGCTCGTCCGCGAGCGATTCCAAAGGAGTATCGGAAAAGGCCGTACATACTACCACCTGCAGATTCGGATCGACCTCCCAAAGATGTTTGATCGTGGTTACGCCGTCCCAACCCGGCGGCATGCGCATGTCGACGAACGCAACTAAATATGGCGCGCCGCAGCTGAATGCGGCGGCCGCCTTCTCCACGGCTACCTGTCCCTGCAGCGCGAAGTCCACCTCGAACCGCTGGTGATTCAGGGTGCCCGACGCGGGTTCCGCGCTGCCGCCCAGCAGGGCGCTCTTTGCGGCGGCAAATGACGAAGTGGGCGTTCGTGGTTCCAGGATTTTTCTGAAGCTATCATGGACCGTCTCCATGTCGTCGACCACGAGTACGCGGCGACGCATTGAATCCGTTGCATTTCTCATGTTCGAACCTCCTCGGGCACGACCGCCAGTGACAACTCGAATCGCGCCCCGCGCCCCGCACCACCACTGTCAACTTGCAGCGTGCCGCCCATCTCACGCGCGAGGTTCGCCGCGCTGTGCAACCCCACTCCCTGGCCATCGGCGCGGGTGGTGAATCCGAAGCTGAAAATTTTGTCGAGATTTTCCGCGGGAATTCCAACTCCGTTGTCCTCCACTTCCATGCGGATGCGCGTCCCATCGTCGCCGGATTTCCGGCACAGGCGCATGGTGATTTTCTTCTCTGGAGGGTCTGAAATTTTCAAGGACTGTACCGCGTTCGTAATGAGATTGACGAGAACCTGCAGAATGCGGTGCTTGTCCAGGGGCAGCGGTTCGATGGGTTCAAATTCGCGTACCACGTTTACGCCGTGTCGCGCGAAGGACTCCGCGCACAAAGAGAGCGCCGTTTCGCAAATATCCGCGGGCGCAAGCGTCTCCATCAGCGGCGCATGGCTCGTGTATTGCTGTTGCTGGTTGACGATATGCCGCAGGTGTTCGATCGCTTGGGAAAGCGACTTGACTTCGTCGAACATTGACTGTTGTTCGACCCCCAGCTGGTCCGCGAGTTCAATCAGGAATGCGGGCAACTGCCGGCCGCGCTCATGCTGCGTCAGGAACTCAGCAAGGTGTTCCTTGTTCTCGCTGAACATTTGTGCCGCAATTTTCAGTGTGCCGGTCTCGGACTTTTGCAGTTGGTCCCGCAGCATATCGGCGCTGACATTGATTCCGTTAAGCACATTACCGACGTTGTGCAGCACATTGGTGGCTACCTGCGCCATGCCGGCATGGTGCGCAACGTTCAGCAATTGAGCGCGCGATTCGGCGAGACGATCCACCATGCGATCGAACTCCCTTGCGAGCAATCCGATTTCGTCGTTTGTCTTCATGTTCAGCCGGGCGCTCAAATTGTCTTCTGCGCCGACCTGAACGGCATGGGATGTCAAGCGGGTAAGGGGGCGCACGAACATGATCGACAGCACGAACCACATGAGCACTGTGCCTCCCAATCCGCCGCCGATGGTCGTTATTACGGCCAGAGTTGCCGCGTTCGATCCGCGTTGTGAAATGGTACGTGGCATGTCGGCCCGCAGCAGAATGGCCGGACGATCTTGAATGTCTTGGATTATCGCGTAACCACGTATCGTCTGGGGTGACGACGCGTCTATCCAGTGTGCTTCTTGATGCTCCAGTTGGGCTAGCGCAGCGTGGTCCTCGACCTTCGCTTGTTCAATCGGAACAAGGCGCAACGCAACGCGCGTCCGTTCTGCAACCTCCTGCACCAGCGTGTCCGTGACAAATCGACCCATAATGACGGTTCCGCGTGCCTCGGATTGTCGATCACTCGTGGTGATCGGCGCCGCGCCGACGAGCATGGGGCCTTGGGACGTCATCAGAACACCATATAACTTGGAATTGGGTTCCGCATTCGCTACCAGTTTCTGATCCGGCCGCGCGAGCTGCGAAAGTAAGTCGGGTGCCTCCATAAGTTCCTGCCCTTGTCTGGTGCGGACCTCGCCCCATACCAGCGTCCCATCCTTCCGAACAAAGGCGCAGAGGTTGATCTTGAGGTTTTGAAACGTCTCCGGGATCAGGTTTTCGGACTGATATTCCTCATTGACGTCCTCTATGAACTGATAAGTATCGTCCCAGGCCGCATAATCATTGGCACAGTTGGATAAAAACTGCGCATCGTGCATGATCGCCTGCTGGCATCGGGCCAGGTCGTCACGCGCTTCGTTGAACTCCACTTCCGCGAATCCCGGGAGAACAATCTTGCGCTGCACCAGGTACGAGGTTCCGGCGAATGAAATGGAAACGCCCATTACAAACAGCACAACTTTGGAACGCAGAGACATGTCGCATTAACCTCCGATTGTGCTGAAAATGTTGGGCCACTCTGCGCCGGCGAAATATTCGACCGGTCAAAAATGAAAACACGGCACGCACCCGTCAGTCCGACCATTGAAATGAGCCTGCGCATTCATCGGCTTTCTCTACTGTCGGAATCGCCATTCCGGGGTACGCAAAATAGAGAAGTGGGCACGCGCATACTTTGCGCACCCGTTTGAATGTGGGTGCCA
The DNA here is from genome assembly GCA_964552515.1 of uncultured Phycisphaeraceae bacterium. Lineage (GTDB taxonomy): Bacteria > Planctomycetota > Phycisphaerae > UBA1845 > UBA1845 > JACQXM01. The sequence continues at coordinate 7,050 of CAZKIN010000121.1, read as the reverse complement.
TGAAATGGCACTTTGCGCTTGCCAGTGGGCCTGCGGGTTCACGCGAGGATCCCCACCTGTGCCAATCATTCGTCATGCGGGAGGTGTTGGCGGACGATAGCCCATCATCAGGTCGTCCTCGCGTATTCCAGAAGTGTCTTTGGATGTGGTACGGCAAATGTCTGAACCTTCTCGCGCAGTTCACCTGTTCGCGATGACCGCGGCGATCATCGCGCTCGCCTTCGCTGCTCCGACCTGGGCCCAGGAGGAGAGCCCAATCTCAACCGAAAAGGTCGCCACCGAATCGATGCTTCCGGATACCGATGCGGGCGATCCATCCCCAGCCACCGACCAGGATTCGCAGGATCTCCATCTTGGGAAGCTCACCGGCGACTGGAATGGCGCGCGTACCGCCATGGAGCAAGCCGGGATCTCCTTCGACATGACGTTGACCACCTACTACCAGCATGTAGCCCACGGCGGATTGAATACCCACAACGCCCACACCGTCATTGGCGTCAATGACTTCGAACTCAACTTCGATTTCGATGTCATGGACTTCATCCCCGGTGGATCATTCTACATATGGGGATCCAATTCGTGGGGCGATAGTCCTTCGACGCGCGGTTGGGTCGGCGACCTCTTCTGGGTGAACGGTGCGGAGGTGGGCGATCGGCCCATCGATATCCACGAGTTCGCTTATGAGCAGGCCCTGTTGGACGACAAGTTGCGATTCCGCGTCGGCAAGATATGCATGTCCTGCTATTTCGACACCAATGAGTACGCATTCGACACGACTGAAAACTTCCTCAATTACGGCCTCAACAATGCGCCGAACATTCCTTTTCCGGGTTTTGCCTTCGGCACCCTGGGCGTGCAATTGATCTATACACCGTCCGAACTGTTTTATATTCAGGCCGGTGTCACCGACGCGGATGCCGAGTTCAACGAAACCGGATTCCAAACTGCGTTTCATGGACCCGACAATGTATTCAGCATGTACGAAATCGGCTGGACGCCGACCTTTGCCGCGCGGGGCGGAAAGCTGCCCGGCCATTACCGGCTGGGGTTCTGGCATGACCCCCGGCCGAAGGAAGTGTGGTTCAATGACTTGGGCGGGCTTCGCCGTACGGTTCCCACCAAGAGTGGTGACTTTGGTGTCTACCTCAATATTGATCAGGCCGTCTTTCAGGAGAACCCGGCGCTGGAAGATGACACGCAGGGCTTGGGCATTTTTCTCCGGTACAGTTATGCGGGTGGAGACGTCAACTTCATCGAACATTTCTGGAGCACCGGGTTTCAATACACCGGCCTTATCCCCACACGCGATGACGATGTCTGGGGATTTGGCGTCGCACAAGGGCTGCTGTCTGGCGACCTGGAATCCACCGGCCTGTCTCCGCATCGTGAAACCGCCTTTGAAACCTATTACCTGGTTCAGGTCACTGAATGGATGACCGTGACGCCGGATCTTCAATGGATTCTGCGGCCCGGTGGCTTTGACGGTCCGGACGCTTTCGTCGCGGGCTTACGCGTTCGAATCACTTTTTGATCGGGAGGTAAATATGAAACGCTGCATATCACTGGGATTACGCCTGTTGCTTTGCGCCACCGGATGTTCATTGGCCGCCACGTCATGTGCCCTGGATATTCGTGACGCGTTCGTTTCCGGTGCGTTGGATTACGTTTCCGGAACCACCACGCAACTGCTGAGTCAACTGATCATTCTGCCCGGCGACGAGTCCTTGGAAGAATAGCCCGTAAGAAAATACCCCTCTGGTCGCCGTCGAAAGGGCGGTGTTCAGACGCTTCCTTGGTTTAGTATGCTACTCTTCGGTGGATGGCTGCAAATCGATCGGGGGGACTGGTTCCACGTCGCCTGAAAGGCGTGCAACGGCAGCATGGAATTGCCGAACCATCGGGGAACTGGCATTTAGCACGTTGGTCATGATAGGTATGGCGCCGGCGAGTTCCTCTCGCGCTTCGTCCATTCGGCCGAGTTCGATCAGGCACAACCCCAAAGCAATGCGGACGCGCGCTGCTGACCAGGGGGCGGAGTATGCCGCAGTTTGAGTGATTTCCCTTGAGCGTTTCAAGAGTGATTCAGCGCCCACAGGATCGCCCAGGGCCATAAGTGCCATTCCGTGGCACCGAAGTGCGTCGGCCAGTAAAACAGGCTCCTCCCGATCTTCCAGAATCTCAATCGCCTGGGCGCATACGACTACCGCATCGGAAGGCAACTTCCTCTCGAGCATCGTCTGACCCGAAGCGGTAAGGGTCACTGCCGTAACGGATCCCGGAATGGATTCGACATCGCAGATTCGCGACATCGCCTCCTTCACCAGCAATTCGGCTTCACTGGTTCGTCCCAGATCGAGCAGCATTTGCCCCAGTCGCGTGGCTGCGATAACTCCCATGGCGTCCAGATGCCCCTCTGGGTTTCGACCCAAATCGAGGCATTCGCGATAGTAAGCTTCTCCTGTTTCGAACTCGCCGCGATTGCGAAAGAGCGTGCCGATGATGAGAAGTGTGCCCGCTACGTTTCTCTGCACCTTCTCCCGAGCCAGTTCCAGCGCGAAAAGCGCATGTTCTTCGGCTTCCATCCGCCGACCCTGACCATCGAGTGCGCGTGCGAGCTGTGCATGACCTTCCACGATGATCCAGGGCTGCGGCTCGTCGACTTGCGCAATGTGTTCCAGGACACTGCGACATTCTGCCTCCGCCTCTGCAAATTGTCCCGCGTTGCATCGAAAGCGTGCGAGGTTGGCTCTTTCGCCTAACAAACGATTGCTCGGTATCGTGGAGAGTGACTGCCAGATGGCCACCGCCTCGCTTTGATACGAAACCGCCAACGAGTGCTTACCGAGCTTGCTTTGAATGTTCCCCATGTAGAGCAGGGTTTGACCAACCTCCCGATGTTGCGGACCCAGTACCTTGCGCTGCGTCGAACATAGCCCCTCATAGATGGATAGCGCTTCCTCTGTTCGACCGTTCTGGTTGATGAGGAACGCCAGTTGTCCAGTCTCCCAGAGAAGTCTCGGATGCTCCGCATGTAGAATTTGGTGTGAAGTTTCCACGGCCTCCCGCATGTAGCCTTCCGCTTGAACTGTGTTTTTGCGGCGGAAGGCAACTTGAGCCAGGCCATTCAGCACCATATTGGCACCTGCTTGGTCACCCAACTTGCGATAGGTGTGCAGCGCTGAGTTCATTTCCTGTTCACCCTCGTCCATGCGCTCCATGTTGATCAGTGCATACCCGAGGTTGTAATGATTCTGCGCTTCGGCAAGTGTGGGTTCGTCATGAATGACCGCTCCAATTCCCAGCGCGCGGCGGAAATTCACCTCCGCGGACGCCATGTCATGGGTGTTGAAGTGAATGGTCGCCAGTTCGTTGTACGCTGCCGCCGTGCGTTCATGACGCTCGCCAAAATGGTTCTGCAGGATTTCGATGGCTTCGCCTGCCGTGCGCAGCGCTTTCTCGCGTTCATTGAGTCGCATGTAAAAGAGTGCCAGTTCCATCAGGCTGTTGCCGACATCGGGATGCGCCTCTCCCAGTGCCTGGCGGCGCAGCTCCAACGATTGCTCCAGCAGACGTTGGGCTTCCGGCATTTCGTCAAGCGTGCTGAATATGGATCCCAGCGTGTTGGCCAGTTGTGCTCTGACTTCGGGTTGCAGATCGCGGTCATTTTCCAGTTGCTCGACGCCCCGACGAAGCAATCCGCGTGCCGTAACCTCGGGTTCAGTGGATTCGCCGGGGTTGGCGTTTTGAAAAAGACTCTGCAGAAACTCCGCCGTTCTTTCCGCGGTCGAACGTGCTTCCGCCTCCCTGTGCTGCGCCTGCTCCGCGACCTGCCGAGCTTCCGCCTCGCGCAGTCTGGCCGCCTGGACGGTGTCACGTTCCTGCGAATACCGTGCGGCCAGAACTCCGTTCACCACGGCGGAAGCAGCCACCACGATCGCCAGCGCCGCCCCGAGTGCGCAAACCCCGCGCCGCCGGGATATGAATTTGCGCAACTGGTACGTCGCACTGGGAGGCCGGGCGAGGATCGGAAGGTGCTGAAGCCAGCGGTCAACATCCTGTGACAATGCTGCGACACTGGCGAATCGTCTGTCCGGCGATTTCTCCAGCGTCTTGAGAATGATGGTCACCAGGTCGGAGTCGACGTCCGGCGCATCGCCGCGCGCTACCCGCGGCGCTTCCTCGCAAATCATCCGCGCGGCCTCAGTCAGTGGAAGGCCCGACACTTCCACCGGCACTCTCCCCAGCAACAATTCGCATAGGATGACGCCCAGTGCGTAAACGTCCGCGCGGGTGTCCACCGTTTCGCCGCGCACTTGTTCCGGGCTCACATAGGGCAGCGTTCCCTGCACGGTTCCGATCTCGCTGGGCAGCAGGCTCTCCTCGCCCTCAGTATCCAGAATCTTTGCGAGCCCGAAATCGAGGACTTTGACCTGTCCATCGGCGGTGACCAGGATGTTGCCCGGTTTGAGGTCGCGGTGAATGATTCCGCGCTGATGGGCAAAGTGCACGGCCGCGCATACTTGTCGAAAAAGCTCCAGTTTCTCGCGTACCGACAGGTTCTTTCGACGCGCGTATCGGGTCAGCGGTTCTCCGGCGACCAGTTCCATCGCCAGATAATGCCATCCTTCCGATGTGCTGCCCGCTTCGTAGATCCGCGCAATTCCCGGATGTTCAAGTTTTGCCAGCGCCCGACCTTCCCGGCGGAAAAGCCGGTCCGTCAGCGAGTCAAAGAGCGGCATTCTGCGCAGAACTTTCAGAGCGACAGTGCGCTGCGGACTTGCCTGCGCGGCCTCGTACACCACGCCAACCCCGCCCCGGCCCAGAACACCGCGAATCGCATATCCACCGAGGCGCTCGCCGATCAGGTTGTCGTGCCCCGAACTAGCTGGAATAGATTCAAATTCGCCCGCAAATGGTGAGCGGAGAAACGCATCGTCTGTGCCGGACAGCGTGCAAAGCTCCAGCACCTCTCCTCGCAAATCCGCATCGTCGGGGCAGGCCTGCCGCAGGAATTGGTCGCGCTCGTCGCACGGCCTATCCAGAGCGGCGTGATAAAGCTCACGTACCCGGGACCAGCGCAGTGAAGTTGCACGGGGGTCACGCGCCTCCATCACTGGGCTCGCTTCCGGTCATTCGTAAGATGTGGATACATGTGACGCCGCAATCATGTGATTTGAGTTCAGACCGCGCCGAGTTCTCGTTTCAGCCAGGCGCGGCACAAACTCCAGTCCGTTTGGATAGTGCGGACCGAAACGCCGAGTAGCGTGGCCGTTTCTTCGGCCGAAATTCCCGCAAAAAAACGCAGCTCCACCAAGTCCGCTTGTCGCGCATCTATCCCGCGCAGTTTTTCCAGGGCTTCATCCAGCGCCAGCAGGTCCAATCCCTGCTCTTCGAACCAGTGAATCGCGTCGTCCAGCGGCACGCGTTTGCTGTCCCCGCCGCGTTTCTGGCGCCGCCGATCGCGCGCATGATTGACCAGCAGGTAACGCATGATCGCACCAGCATTGCGGTAAAACTGCGCGCGGTTCTCCCAGTTCGGCTGCTCACGTTGCAACAACCGGTACAACGCCTCATGCAAAAGCGCCGTCGGTTGCAGCGTGTGGTTCGCCCGTTCACCGGCCATCTGAATCGATGCCAGTCGATGCAGCTCTTCATAGACTAAAGGAACCAAATTCGGGATGACCGCGCGATCGCCGTCGGAAAATCGGCGAAGAACGCGGGTAATTTCTGACGACTCCGCCTTTGCGGGGCCATGTTGCGGATCGGCCGACAAGTGGCGCTCCAAGTGCGGCTGAAACTGAACGTCGTAACCTGCTCGAATCGTATCGCCTACTATACCGCCGACCACGAAAAACGGAACCAAAAACGCGGTTCCGTCCGCGCCAATTCAGACCCGCCCGATTTTCTTCTGCACAGTTGGAGGCTTCTTGGTTCCTTTGCTTTCGGGCGAACGGCTCAGACCGGTGGCTCGTCCAAGTCACCAAAGGGGCACTTTATGGGGCGTTTGCAATCCCATGGGAGTCTTTTCTGGTCCCTCTCACCCTTTCCGGGGGATCAGAAAAGACCCCGCGGAAATGGAGGCGGAAGTATAAAAAATGCGTGTGAATTTCCAGAATGGTCTTTGCATTCTTGCCGATTTCGCGGCATGATTGAGGACAGGCGGGCGTGCGTCCTTCGTGCGATCGCTCAACACATTGACGAAGACAAAGCAAATAGACAATTCACGTTCGACGGTCATCCGTAAATGACCATTGGTGTAGCGGACGCTAACGGGAGACAAGTCATGACATGGGTATGGACGCTCAAGAGAGTTTCTATTCTCGCAATATGCGACCTTGCGCTTATTACTGCGCAAGTACGTTCTGACACAACCATGGCACTCGTCCCAATCTCTGCAAATGCACCCCATACAATTACCGGCAACGAAATCCGCCTGTTCAGCGGCGGAGCAGAGGTCGAATTGGAAATCCAGGTCTCAGGTTGGGATCCGGACTGTGCCGTAAGCTGCGACGGTTCCCCCGCCATGGCCGGCTACCAGGCGCGGATCAACTCTGCGGGATACCTGGGAGTCAATGCTGCGCCCGCCAATCCCGGCGTAAATCTTACGCCCAAAGGCTTCCCCGCAACGCCCGGTGACGGTGCATGGATCGTGACCAACATCTGTTCGACGTCCGGCCGCAATTGTAGTTTCGGCCAGCCGCCCTGTGCCGGCGCGGAGGGCTCCTGTATTACCAATTCCAACTTTGCCCTCTCCTGCTGCAGTCCGCTCATGGCCAATGACTTCTCCACCTTGGATTACATTTTCGGTGCCTTGACGCTTTCGGGCGCACAGGCCGACGACGGCAGCTCGCGGCATGCCGGCACGCTCATTCTCGAGATTCCTGCGGGTGCTGTCGGTGTCTACACGGTTCATATTGACAGCAACGATGGCCAGACATTCCTGCTCGACACCGACACGATTCCCATCCTCCCGCTAGCGCGCGTGCCTGCCGTGATCCGCATTGAGGCTTGTGCCAACAACGCCGAGTGCGCCGATGGAATCTTCTGCAA
>CAZKIN010000120.1:9454-11106 GCA_964552515.1 uncultured Phycisphaeraceae bacterium | reverse complement strand
GCCGCCCTCCAGGCCGCCAAACGTACGACATAGAACATGCCACGTAGCGTCCCCCCTTGCGCTGGGCAGTGTTCCGCATCAATGTCATCGGCGTTAGCCGACTCAGTCGCGTAGCGACGACTGAATGTAGCCCCGGACTTTCAGTCCGGGGTTCGCACGCTATGAAACTCATAGTCCCGTAGGGACGGCTGATCTATATTTGGTGCCACCATGCTGTCACCTCGCCCAATCAGAAACCCCAGCGCCAGCACGACGCCTTGTCTTCACGACGACGTTCGACTTGCTTCACCCTCCGTGTCCGTGGACGTCATCAATGGCTACACCAATGGGGTCCTGACATTCCCAGCCCGCAGGGCTGACAGACCATAGCCGTGGGCAAGCGCAGCGCCGCCCACGGAAATGACCCCTATGACAATTCTGCCCTGAAAGGGCTTAACAAATTGCTCATTTCACGGCGCGGTGGGTGGCAATCGCCATTAATGTCATTGGTGTGACACCCTTTTTCCTCGCGCCGCGCATCCCTGCCGCGGCACCCTGCCCCACTCGCTTATCCCGGAGGGATGAAGGAAATAAGCCGGGGGTACCACCCCCGGAAATCCGGCCCTGAAATCAACCGCACCCCGGCAGGGGTGCGCGGCGCTCCGGCTCGCATGTCACCATGGTGACACTTCTAATCAAAACCCCCGGCACGATGCCTTGATGCTATATGCCCGCGTGCATGTCGATCGACCAATGTAGCATCCCCCCTTGTGGTGCGTTCCATTCGGCACCATTGTCATCGGCGTTAGCCGCCCCAGTCGCGTAGCGACGACTGAATGTAGCCCCGGAATTTATTCCGGGGTTAACTGCCCTTTACGTCTCATAGTCCCGTAGGGACGGCTGATCTATATTTGATGCCACAATTATGTCACATCGCCCAATCAGAAACCCCAGCGCCAGCACGACACCTTGCGCTTCGACCGTCGCACAAAGTGCGTTAACCAGACAGTACCGCGCCCGTGAGGAAGCGGACTCACTACGGCTCCGTCGTGTAGGTGTGCGCCAGATAAGTCCGCTGTGCCCGCTGCGACTCTGTGGTGCTCCTTTTTCCTACGTGGCTGCTTCCCCCCAATTCTTGAAATTGGTAATACGAATTTTCTTCCCTTTCCTTTTCTTCGTAGCCTTTGTGCCCTTCGTGGTTAGGACAAACCCGCATGACCGCCTCATTCGCAAGGCGGTTGCGGATCCACCATCCGCCGACTAAACATTGGGGGAAAGAATCGAGTTTCCCGAACCCAAGCGAGACCGCCACATGCCCATCACCATCCGCCCCGGATCCCCCGCCGACCACCCCGCAGTCCATGCCCTCCTCACCGCCGCTTTCGGACAACGCGACGAGGCCGATCTCGTCAACCGCATCCGCCGCGCGCCGGGCTATGCCGCACAACTGTCACTCGTCGCCGCTGCCGACCACCGCATCGTCGGCCACATCCTCTTTTCCCCCATCACCATCGTGTCGCCACGTAAAACGACTCCCGCCCTCGCCCTCGCCCCGGTTTCCGTTTTTCCGGAGTGCCAGCGCCGTGGCATCGGGTCCGCGCTGGTCCGCGAAGGTCTCTCCGCCTGCCGCGCGGCCGGTCACCACATCGTCATCGTCCTCGGCCACCCCGACT
>CAZKIN010000120.1:0-9354 GCA_964552515.1 uncultured Phycisphaeraceae bacterium | reverse complement strand
TGCGTGATCAGTCACCGTCGAGAATTTTTCGGGCCCTGTGATATCCGCAAATTCAGGACCGTCCGTCGAGTCGCCAGTGCCAACCATATGACACTCCTGCGCCACGGTGCGGACAGCCTGCGTTGGGGTGTGTTTTGGTGGCGCTGGCGGTGGTGGAATTCGCGGGTCGTTTCTGCCACCGCGCGCACTTGTTATGCAGTTTCGGCTGCAAATTAGCCAAAAACTCTATCCGGGCAGGCTTTCCGCCTTCACCGGCGACGGCACGGAGTTCGCGGCGAAAAGTTTCATCGCCGACTGCGGCAGCGCGCGGATTTTCTGAAACGTCCACGGCCTTTCGATGCTCATGTACGCCACCGCCCCGGTAAATCCAGTCAGCGAAAGAAAGGCCGCCAGCAGCAGCGGCGCAAACACCGCCTGTTGCACCAGCAATCGCCGCCGATCCGCCGATGTCACGATGACGTCAATGGTTTCCAGAATCGGCAATCCCAGGCTGCGCGCCACCTGCGTGGAGTTGTGGTACACACTGTCCAGGATTTCGGCGAGCATGACGAACACCACGCCCGCGCCCAGGCCGGTCAGCAGCGCGAGCAGCAGAATCGTTGTGGCCTTGGGATTTACGGGAATAATGCTGCCGCGTGCGGGTTCGCCCTCGGTGAATTGCAGGATGCGATCCTGTTCGATGGCCTTGATCGCCGGCTCAATTTTTCCCAGCGTTTCCATGACATCACGGTGACGCTGCCGCGCCTTGCTCACGTTGGCCATGATGTCCGAATACTCTTCGAGTTGTCCGAAGATTCCGTTCTTCGCGTCGCGCAAACGGTTGACGGCCATTTCGTTTGATTCAATGGTAATGTCGATGTCGCGCATTCGTGCTTCCTGCGTGGCAATCTGAATGGCGAGTCGCGAACGTTCACCCAGCAGCGGATGGTTGATCGCCACCGCCACCGGTCCGGACTCCGGCGCATTGCGCGCCGTGTCGCGGTCCCGCTGCCGGCAATGCTGCAAATCGCTTTCCGCCACGCTGCGCTGCGCGATCAGTTGCTTCATCTCCGGATGCTCGTCCGTCACGCCGCGCGTGAGGCGCAGTTTTTCAATATCCGAATCGATCTTCTGGATGTGGTCGACAGCGCGCAGCGTTTCCTGGCTGGTGTACGCCGTGATCGCATCGCCCATGTCATCCGTACCCTGGTCGGAGACTTCCGCCGGCAGGGTGGATGCGAGCATCTGCCGAAAAGACTGTAATTCCGCGTCATATTCGCGGCGGCGCAGGTCCAGTTCGCGACGTTCCAATTCCAGCGCTTCAATTCGCCGGTTGACTTCGCCGGGATCTTCCGGATCGATATGCGGGCTGTCGAGCCGCAGACGGGTCTGTTCATATTGCGCCTGCTTGAGCGAATTGCTGGCGTCGACCAATGCGCCCACGAAATAGTCGCGCTGGCTTTCCAGGAATCGTCGGATCCACGCCATCGTGCGCCGCGTGTAGGTCTTTTTGACTTCATCGAGCAGCTTGGCGCCGATGCGCGGATCGGGCCCGGTATACGTAAGCTTGATGATGTCCACGTGTTCGTTGGGCGACATGGTGTTGATGCTGATGGTTCCGCCCAGTTCCCGTGCCAGACTCGTGCGCAGCTTGTCCGCGTCCGGAGTAAGCGTGCCTTCGGCGGTGCGCGGCAACTCACCGATCAACCCGAGGTTCTCCACCGCCTCACTCATGTACGCCAGCGAAGTCAAATCGCGCTCCATGGTGCTGCGGAAGTAGCGGAACGATGCGGCACCGGCGGCGTTGGGCAGGTCAATCATGATGGGATCGTTGCGCCGTTCAAATGTCGTGGTGGCCTGATAGGTGCGCGGATAATAAAGACTCAGCAGGAATGCCGCACTGCTGACCATGCTGAAGGGAACCAGAAAGGCCCAGCGGTGCACCGAAATAATGCGCAACACATCATTCACGGTCTTGCGCAATTCGGCGAAAGGCCGCACATCATCGGTGGGCAATTCCGGTCGGGCCGACTGCCCGACAATGTTTCCGCGATACGGGGTGATGGATGAACCGGTTCGAGTCACGGGAGTCAATCCTTTGGTTTCAACCGGCGCGCGACCGTGGCGCGCGCAACGTCCTGATACACATTTGTTTTCTCGGACGATCCGGTAATCAGGTTAAGCCAGTAATCGCAGTGTCGGGCAGACGCCGAGGGAAGCGTCATTATGGGACCGCCACCGGCGAAAACTACCGACCGGCAGATGCGTGCCAGGAGTTTGGCACCAGTCGGCGGTAAAAGGCCGTGTAGGCGGCCGCCGCCGGTCTGACATCCTGCCCGAGCGCTACCCGGCGGGCGTTTGCACTCATCGATTGGCGAAGGCACTGGTCATCCGTGAGTCGCCGCAATGCAGCGGCAAGGGCGGCGGTGTCACCGGTGGACACGATCAATCCGGCCGAGTCTTCACCCAGGACAGCGGCATGGTCACCCACATCCGTGGACACAACCGGCAGGCCGGTGGCAAGCGCTTCGAGCAGCGCATTGCTTCGGCCTTCGGAATCGCTGGTGCAGGCATATACATCCAGCACGGGGAGAATGTCTTGCACTTCACTGCGATAGCCGAGAAAGCGGACAAGGGCCGCCATGCCAAGTTCCTGGGCCAGTGCCTCTAAAGTGGCACGCTCCGGACCCTCTCCCAGAAAAATCAACTGCACGCGGGGATTGTCCCTTGAAATTGCGGCAAGCGCCCGGAGTAACAGATCATGGCGCTTAATGGGTGTCAGGGATGCGACAGTGCCAATGACCACGTCCCTCTCGGCGAATCCCAGGTTTCGACGGAGCTGAGCACGCTGATCCATGGAACGCGGGCGGTATCGCCGGGTGTCCACACCATGGGTCAACACCTCGATTTCGTCGGCGGGCACCGCGATTTCGGCGGCAAGCCGGGCGCGCAGCCGTTCCGAAACTGCCAGAAAGGTCGCTCCGGTACGCCGCGCGATTCCGGAGGCGACGCGCACCGACCGGGAGAGGGAACCTGCGGTATCCCAGCCATGAAAGCCCAGGACTACCCGCGCGGAAGGCAACATTGTTGATGCCAATACGGTGTCACTCCAGCAACCAGCGCCGCGGGCGTGGATCACGTCGGGGCGGATGCGGCGCAAGATGCCGGCGAGGCGCGACCAGGCAAGACGCGAGTTGCCCGCAATTCCCAGGGCGCGGCAAGCGACATCGTCGGGCAGGAATTCGGCGAGCGGTCCGGCGGCGCGCAGCGTAACGACCGAATGCTGGAAACCATCCCCGCTCCATTCGTGCAGCAGGCGCACGAGCGCGTGTTCCGTTCCGCCACGGACGAGCGAATTCACGACATGGACGATGATGGGCCTTCGGTCAGGTTGCATAGGCGGGTCGCGGTTGCCAGGATTGCGGCAGCCAGTCTGTTTCGCTTTCCAACACGAGCGCCGGAACGCGTGAACGCAGTTCACCGGTAATGACGCGCTGCAGACACAAGGGGAACGCGAGCACCCACCAGAAGGACTCGCAGGAGAATCGTTCGGTGCCCAGACCGGCGACAAAATAAGTGACAATCGCGACAAACATGCCGTAGGCCATCAGCCTGGTTTCGAGCGGGCGGTCACTGAGCGGCGCGAGTCGGCTGCATTGGTACAAGAGGCGCAGTGACTCAAACAAAATCGCAATGAAGAGCAGGCCCCCGGCGATGCCCAGCTCGGTGAAGCCCATGACCAGCGTGTTGTGGGGCGAGCGGTTCGGATAGCGCGGATCATAATCGCCGATGATGCGCGCGAAGTTCCCCAGACCCACGCCCATGGGATAGTCGCTGAGAATCTGCAGTGACGCGCGCCAGATATCGGAACGGGATTGCGTCGCGCCGTCGGCGGCGAGGGCTTCGCGATCCATGACCGTGGCCATGCGCGTCCAGTAGTTGTTGTCGGTCAGAGCAAATGCGGCAAATGCGCCCAAACCCAGGAGCAGGTAGATGCGGAACCGTCGACTCTTGGGCGCGAGGAGCAGCGCCGCCGCCGCGCCAAAGGCGATGCCGATGAAGGCCGAGCGGGTGCGGCAAAGCACCACGGCGTTAACGGTGAACGCACCGGAAATGGCGGCAATGGCCTTGCCGTGCCAGCGCCGCGCAATGAGATAACCAATGCCGATGATCGGAAGCATGGCGGTCAGATGCGCGGCCGCCCCGGATGAGGTGGCGATGTCCGGACCTCCGAACACTTCGAGCCGGCCTTTCATGAACGCGGATGCCGGCGCGGTGTGCGCATCCCATCCGAGATACAGACTGCCCGCCACGATGGACCAGATGACCAGTTCGAGGTTGCGCCGGTTGGTGGCGAGCCGCACCAGAATGAGCACAAAGACCTGCAGTTTCCAGAATTTCTCAAAGGCGGCTTGGGCGCTGTAGTTGAAGCCCACGCCCGTTACGGTACCCAGGACCGCCATGAGAAGTAACATCACCACCAGGCATTCCCACACAGAGAACAACGGAACGATGATGGGTACGCGCCGACGACCAATGAGCAGTCCGATGATGGTGAAAATAATGGCGAGCATGGAGAAGCGCATGCCGAGTGAAACGAGCGGCTGTCCCCACCAGGTAATCGGCGGGTTCGTCTGGTAGGCCATCATGTAGTTCACGATGCCCCAAACCGGATTGAACAGCGAAGCCACGCAGGCCACCCAGAAGAGGAGGAAATACATGATGGTTTTTAGTGGCCACATACGCTTTTCCGGCGCGGAAACCGCGCGAAGGTCCGAAGAAACACCGCCTGTTCAGTTGTCGTCAGGTTATGGGAGGTAGTCGAACAAACCGGGGAAGTGCCATGTGAGGGGAATCGGTTTATCCCTCTCGGTTTGCTTATCGGACGGCCAGCGCCTATGGCAGGCTCGTCAGCGGAGAGGCTTTTCACCGGCTTCCGCACGCATCTGGTTGGCGCGTTCCCAGAGCTTGGGGTGGGATTCGAGAAAGCGAATCAACTGACCGGTGGTCAGAGCGAGGGCCGTCGCTGCATCGCTGACTCGCGTGTGGTGCATCTGAAAGACATCGAGCAATTCCGCGACCACAAAGGGAAAATCATCGTTGCCAGTGCTGACACGCAGGCCGCCATCGGGCGACCGGTACTTGGCCACGGTTGGCACGTCGAGGCAATCGGCATCGGTGACGCCGCGCACATGCAGTGCGATGGCTTCGCGCATGCGTTTGAGCGCGCGGGCCTTGTTGATGTGCTGGGATCGTTCCTCGGTCGCGGTAACGATCAGTCCGGTGGGCTGATGGCGGAGTCGGACGGCGGAGCTGGTCTTGTTGCGTTTCTGTCCGCCGGGACCGTGGGCGCGATAGGTATCCAGTTCACATTGCGCGAGTAATGCCGCGTCATCGAGCCGGAGAAAAGACCCGGCACCGGAAGTGTCACTTTTCGGGCACAATGCTGGAGTACTCCGGCTTTAACACGATCGACCAGGAGCATTGTCGTGTCGCAGCGCAATTAAGGAAGTGCGCAGACCGGAGATTCAGCGAAATTCTCGTGCGGATCCGCGCGCGGGCGGCTGATCAGGCCGGCCCGCGGCGAGCGGATCGCACAAAGGGTCTCCCCCTCCCGTGAATCGAAAGCAATGTTCGAATCCCATGAATGACGGACGCGGTTTGCGTTGAAGCCGTCGACTACTGCTGCTGATTGTCTTCCAGGAGTTTGCGCAGCTGCGTGTTCTCGCGCCGGGTTGCTTCGAGATCAAAGACCAGGTACTTGATGCTCAGGCGCACAAAGTCGATGCTCTCTTGAAGCGTGTTCACCGTCTCTTTCAACTGCCGATGACGTTCCTTTGTCTGCTCGGCAAGCATTTCGAGTTTGTCACGTTCGCCGGCAGGCAAAGTGCCGATCTCCGCGATGAGTTCGGCCAGTTTTCGTTGGAAAGTTTCCTCGTTCATTCTTCCCCCTCTCCTCTTTTGGCAGGGAGCACGCAGCGCCGCGAAACCACACCACGGATCGCACGACCGCGCGCGTCGTCTATCTTATGACGCGCACTTTGCGAAAAGCGAATCGGAGAAACAAATTCGGTGTGATGACAATAACTTACCGAGCGCGGAAGGGTGGGCGGATCTCACACACCGGGCACTACCGGGTATGCGGGCAATTTCGCCTGAGAAGCGCGCAGGTTATGGACCGGACAGGTGGCAGGTCCGAAGAATGCATGACGTCCGAGAAGAGAAGCGCTTCGGCAGTTACTCCGTGATGCGACGAATGGTTGCGCCGACCGCGTTGAGCTTGGATTCTATGCGTTCGTAGCCACGGTCTATGTGGTAGATTCGCTGCACGCGCGTGGTCCCTTTGGCCACCAGCGCCGCAACGATGAGCGCCGCCGATGCGCGAAGGTCGGAAGCCATCACCGGAGCGCCCACCAGTTTCTTCACGCCTGAAATGATGACCGTCGGACCTTCCTTGCGCAGGTGTGCGCCCATGCGGGTGAGTTCGCCCACATGCAGAAAGCGGTCCGGGAAAACCTTCTCCGTGATGATGCTGTTGCCGTCGGCGAGGGTAAGCAGGGCCATGATCTGCGCCTGCAAGTCGGTGGGGAAACCGGGATACGGCTGCGTCGTGACCTCCACCGGTTCGAGTCGGCGGGCGGAAGAGACCGCAATTCCCTTCTCGCCTTTCTCGATGATGACACCGATCTGACGCATCCGATCGACCACGGCCCGAAGGTGTTCGATTTTCGCGCCGGTGAGTTCCAGGTCGCCATTGGTGATGGCCGCAGCCATCATGAACGTGCCCGCCTCGATACGGTCAGGAATGACGCGGTGCTCCGTCCCCTTCAGCGCCGCGACCCCGTCAATAATGATCTGCGGGGTTCCGTGACCGGTGATGCGCGCGCCGCAGGCGTTGAGAAAATTGGCCAGGTCGGTCAGCTCGGGTTCGCACGCGGCGGATTCAATCACCGTACGCCCTTCCGCGAGCGTGGCGGCCATGAGAATGTTAGCCGTGGCGGTGACCGAAGAGCCGAAGGGGCCACCGAGAAAGATATCGGAGCCGCGGAGTTTCTTGGACTTCAACAACACGTCGCCGTTGATCAGGTCGAATTCAGCGCCAAGAGCGCGCAGCCCATCGACGTGCAGGTTAATCGGACGGTCACCGATGGCGCAGCCGCCGGGCATGGAGACCTGCGAACGGCGGCGCTTGGCAAGTAGCGGACCCATGACGCAAACGCTGGCGCGCATCTTGCTGACGAGTTCATATTCCGCATGGGCATTCATTTCATCCTCGACGCGAAGGCGCATCGCGCCCGAAGCGTCGCGTTCGGACTTGACGCCAAGGCGATTGAGCAATTGCTGCATCAATCGGACGTCGGCAAGGTCCGGCACGTTATGCAGAATGGTTTCGCCATCCACCAGGATGCAGGCGGCCATGATGGGCAGGGCGGAGTTTTTTGATCCGCTGATCGGAATGGCGCCCTTGAGTCGATTACCGCCGACAATTTCGAATGAATCCATGTGCTCCCGCTCCGAAGAATGTTCGAATGATAAACCGACACCGGCGCGTCAGGCCCGCGCCATGATGACGACGCGATCCCGCCCGGTGACGCGATCCCGAACGAATTTACGATGCGTCCAATCGGCTTCAGCCAGAAAAATATCGCGAACCACCTCCGCGCGGTCGTCCGCAACTTCAACCATGACGACGCCATGCGCAGACAGACAGGCCGCGGCCCCTTGCGCGATCGAACGATAAAAAGTCAGTCCGTCGGCCTCGTCGGTCAAGGCGATGCGCGGCTCGAAATCGCGAATGCACTTATCCAACCCCGGGACCGCCTGCGCGGCGATGTAAGGGGGATTGCATACCAACACCGCGAAACCTGATTCCGGAACCATCTCCGGCGGTATTGCCAAACCATCCGCACAAAGAGCCGTGAACCGATCGGCCACCTTGTGCCGCTCCGCATTAGTTTGGGCGACGACAAGTGCCGGTTCCGAAATGTCACTGGCCAGCACGCGGGCGGAAGCCAGATGTTTCAGAATGGACACCGCGACACAGCCGCTGCCGGTGCACAAGTCCCACACCCTTGGTTCCGGCAGGCCCAGGGTCGAAAGTTGGTCGATAGCCGATTCCACCAGCGTCTCGGTTTCGGGACGGGGAATGAGCACATCGGCCGTCATGCGAAAAGCGAGGGAAAAGAACTCCTTTTCACCCACTAGATATGCAATCGGCTCGCCGGCGGCGGCGCGCTTAACCCAATCGCGAAAGGCATCGAGCCGGGGCGAAGGAGGACAGTCGTTCATGCGGGTGTAGAGCTGAATGCGCGGGCATTCGAGGGCGCGGGCGAGAAGCACTTCACTGGCCAAACGGGAGTCGGCGATGCCGCGGCGGTCGAAGTGTTCGGTGGTCCAAGCGAGCAGCCGGGCAATGGTCCATTCGGCGGGCGCGGCGGGAGCATTCGACATTTGGGCGAATATACAGTGCGGCGGAGCAGCTTGGTAGGGGGAGCTATCGCGCGGGCCTAGTAAACCAGGTCCGCCCAGGTGTCGCGGATTTTCTCGGGTTTGCCGCCAATGATGGAACGAACACGCTCGTGGCGGGCCGGCTGGTCCATGCGGAGTTCCTCCGCCCGGACTTGCTCATGTCGCGGCACCTCAATCAATCGATTTTTCAGCTTTTCATCACGCTCAATGCCGAGTGACTTACGTTCATCGTCGAGCGCCATCAGGTGCCCCGTGGACTGCGATTCGCGGTTGCGATAGGCCTCGCTGTAATAGTAGATACGGTCGTTTCGCACCGACTGCTTGGCTTGATATCGGGGGTCGGAGCAGCCGGCGAACATAACACCGACCACGCACCAAAACAGGTACATGGGTAAGTGATGAGCAGCCGACTTTCTTGACGTAACTGGTGAGTACATCGACATATTGTATGCCTTTACGGGTCGGGCGGCTGCAGCCGGCTTGTTGGGCCAGCCTCGCGCCTGGCCACATGTCAGGTCACCACGCTACCGGGTTCAATGTCGGCCTCGGTCGTCAGAAGAATCACGCGGGAGTGATCAGCATTGCTGGCCGCCAGGAGCATGCCCTGACTTTCCTTGCCACGCATCATCCGCGGTGCGAGGTTGGAAACGAGGATGACGTTCTTGCCGATCAATTGCTCCGGAGAATAGTTGGCGCGGATTCCGGCGCAGACCTGACGCGTTTCAGTGCCCAGGCTTACCTTGATGAGCAGCAGCTTGTCGGCGTTGGGATGGGCTTCGGCCTCCATGACCTTGGCCACGCGGAGCTTCACCTTCGCGAAGTCGTCGAAGGTGATCAGATCGCTGGGTACTACCGGTGTTTCGGACACGAATGTCTCCCCAAGTCGAAACTTGTTTCCATGAGTTA
>CAZKIN010000119.1:2576-11149 GCA_964552515.1 uncultured Phycisphaeraceae bacterium | reverse complement strand
GCCTGGATAGGGATTCCCGTGGCGCTGGCGGGAAGCGCGTTCATGCTGATTTTTGGCAATAGACTTCTACCTGAGCGCAAGCCCGCCATCAGCGAAAAAGATGATCCGCGATCCTACACCGTCGAAATGTTGGTCGAGCCGGGAAGTCCCCTTGTTGGGAAGACCATTGAACAGGCCGGATTAAGGCAGCTTCCGAGTATGTACCTTGCCGAGATCGACCGCGAAGGCATTACGATTCCAGCTGTTTCACCTCAAGAGAGGTTGCGGGCGGATGACAGGCTGGTCTTCGTGGGAATTGTTGAGTCCATCGTCGATCTACAAAAAATTCGCGGGCTCAAGCCGGCCACTGATCAAGTGTTCAAGCTCGATGCGCCACGATCCAAACGGTGCCTGATCGAAGCGGTGGTTTCAAACACCTGCCCGGTAGTGGGGCAAACCATTCGCGACGGTCGCTTTCGCTCGCGGTACAACGCGGTCGTGATTGCCGTCGCCCGCGCCGGGGAGCGCATCAACAAAAAGATAGGAGATATTGTACTTCGTACCGGCGACACACTCCTGGTCGAGGCGCATCCATCTTTTGCCGACGAACAGCACAACTCCAAGGATTTTTACCTTGTCAGTCAAGTGGAGAATTC
Organism: uncultured Phycisphaeraceae bacterium; assembly: GCA_964552515.1. Classification (GTDB taxonomy): domain Bacteria; phylum Planctomycetota; class Phycisphaerae; order UBA1845; family UBA1845; genus JACQXM01. The sequence goes on along the minus strand of CAZKIN010000119.1, from coordinate 10,514 downwards.
CAATCCGCCACTTCATGAAAAAGCAGTCATCGCCATCGTCATCATGCTAGGCATGATTATCGCCGCCTCTTTCGAATGGTTGAGCATGCTGCAGGCGGGCATGCTGGCGGCGGGACTGATGATCATCACGCGCTGCTGTACGTCCAATCAAGCGCGCCGCAGTGTTGATTGGCAGGTACTTCTCGCTATCGCGGCGTCCTTCGGAATCGGTCGTGCACTTGAAACCACCGGCGTGGCCAAAGCGTGCGCTGAAGGCATGATCGGACTTGCCGGCGGTGATGCCTGGATGACGCTTGCCGTCGTATACTTATCCACATTGGTGCTAACTGAGCTGATCACCAACAATGCTGCCGCTGTACTGGTCTTCCCGATTGTCATGGCCGCGGTCCAAACCCTGGGCGTAAACCCCATGCCGTTCATCGTTGCCATCATGGTAGCGGCCTCATGTGGCTTTGCGACGCCCATGGGTTATCAAACACACATGATGGTGTGGGGCCCTGGTGGGTATCGTTTTTCCGACTTCCTGCGCATCGGAATCCCCATGGATATACTCGTGGGACTCGTCTGTGTGCTTCTTTCTCCGTTCATTTGGCCATTTGTCGCCGCACCGTGAATTGCGGAGTCGCGTTTGGTTACACCGACTGCGAATTTCTAGATTTTCCGGGCTGGTGATTCCTTCGTACAATCTTAACAAATCCCGGCTTTAATGCTGACGGTCGCGATCCAGCCAAACGGCACTAACGCGATTCTCGGTGGCCGTGATCGTCCTTCAGGGCAACCGCGCCTGGACATCTACGCAGGACACAGGTTGAAACAGCACGCGATGAAGAAAACCAAACTGATTCTGGTGGTGGAAGATGAGATCGATTTGATCGAGACCATTTCTTACAATCTGGAACGTGAAGGTTACGCTTGCCGTAAAGCAACGTCAGGCGATGCCGCAATTACCGAAGCGCGGCGATCTACGCCTGATTTGATCATCCTTGACCGCATGTTGCCGGGCCGTTCCGGTGATGAAGTCGTCACAGAACTGCGCCGGGATCCGCGTACCGCCGCCGTGCCTGTGCTCATGCTCACCGCCAAGGCAGAAGAGTCCGACGAATTGGTTGGATTTGCACTCGGCGCTGACGATTATGTCACCAAGCCCTTTTCCATAAAATTGCTGCTCGCACGCGTTTCGGCGTTGCTCCGCCGGTCGGAAGCACCAGAGGCACCTGGCGACATGGTGACCGTAGGTCCCATCAGTGTCGATCAGAGCAGGCACGAAGTCACCGTGGATGGAGAATTAATCAGTCTGACAACCACGGAGTTTCGAGTCCTAAAGACACTGATGGTCGCCAGCGGGCGCGTGCTTGATCGCGAACAATTGATTAATCTGGTGCTCGGTCCAATGGTCGCGGTCACCGACCGAACCATCGACGTGCACATTGCCGCCGTGCGCAAGAAGCTGGGCGCGGCCGCAAACTGGGTGCAAACCGTGCGCGGAGTCGGGTATACGTTCCGCGAACCGGCAATGAATTAACGATCTCTTGAAACCATGAGGCCGCGACGCTTTTTCTGGAAGCTATTTTTCGGCAACGTCGCCCTGCTGGTGATCGTCCTGATCACCTGCACATTTCTTATCATCCAAGAGTTTGATCGGCTGCGCCACGACGAGATCGCCCTTCACCTGCGTTCGTACGTCACCAGCCTTGCGGCCGCCGTTGAAGATAAACTGGAAGTTTCGAGGGCCACCGAATTGCAAGCCCTTGTTGATCGCGCCGTCAAGTCAGACCCACTGGGAACACGAATCACGATTATTCTGGTCGATGGTAAGGTGCTGGCCGATTCACAGGCTGATGCACAGACCATGGAATCTCATGCGAATCGCCCCGAAGTCATCAAGGCCCTGAAGGACGGGTTCACCACGGGGTACCGCTGGTCGAGCACGGTTTCGCGCGACATGCACTACGCCGCATTACGCGTTGGAAGTCCTGAGAATCCGCGAGCGGTGTTGCGCGCGGGAATTCCCGCCGCTTCCATTGTGTCACGCGGAGAAAGCGCCATGCGACTCGCCATTGCCATCTCTGTCATGGGCCTCTTCATGACAGTGTTATTGGCGTTGGGCATTGCCAAACTCTGGAGTCGCAGGATTAGCGCGATTACCCAGGCATCATTGCGCCTGCTGCGCGGCAATCTCGAAACGCGCATCGAAGATTCCGGCGATGATGAAGTCGCCATGCTTGCACGCTCCCTTAACAGCATGCGCGTTCGGCTGGCCGGGCAATTGACCACTATTGAACGTCAAAACGACAGCCTGAAATCCATGCTGACCAAACTACGCGAAGGCGTAATCATTATCGGACCGGATGGACGAATTCGAATGATCAACTCAGAGGCCATTCGACTCCTCGAAATGGTCACACCCCGTCCGGATGGCTCATTCGAAGGCTTGTCCTACGAACAATGTATCCCGAATCACGATGTTCAGGAGCTCTTGCAACACGCGGCAAGGCACGCAGGCAAGCAGAATCAGACCTTGGCCGCATCCACGGAAATGGACCGTACCAGTACTTCGAACCACGATGCTCCCCCGGAGGAGACGCGTATTCAAGTTGATGGTCGCCAAGGAGAGAAAACGCTCCTCGCCCGAGTATTTAACGTGCCGATCCCCGATGCCGCGACGCACCAAGGTTGCGAACGCCCAAACGCTGACTTTGGTCAGTTGCTGGTCTTTACCGACATTACGCAGCTCACTGAAATCATACAAATGAAATCCGATTTCGCGTCCAATGCATCACACGAACTGCGGACGCCGCTGTCCGCTTTGCGCGCCGCGGTTGATACGTTGCGCACATTGGACACGCCAGCCAAAGACCCCCACTCCACACGGTTCTTCGACATGATCGAACGGCAGCTTGGCCGGATGGAAGCCATGGTTCTTGATCTTCTTGATTTGTCACGTGTTGAAATGCCCGGCGCACGATTTGAAACCCAGTCGGTACGCCTGCGTGGCCTACTTGATGACTTACGCGAAACTTTCGACGCGGAAATCACTGAAAAGAGATTGCGATGGGAGGTCGAAGTTTCCTCGGACTGCGAGCGGATCAATGCCAGTCCTCAACTTCTGCAGATTGCATTGCGCAATCTTCTGGAAAACGCCATTCGCTTCACATCACCCGGTGGCTTTGTACGCGTCACTGCGCAGATATCCAATGCAATGGCACTCATTGAAGTGATCGACAACGGCTGCGGAATCCCAGCGGAAGACCAATCGCGCGTCTTCGAACGTTTTTATCAAGTTGAACGCGCACGTTCCGGGACCAAGCGCGGAACCGGACTGGGACTGTCTATTGTCCGTCACTCTGTTTCCGCCATGCACGGTTCTGTCAAGCTCTCCAGCGAACTTGGCAAGGGCACCACGGTCGCCATCGAACTACCATTGACCAAGGTGGGCTCCGTCAGCGCGCCATGAGCCGTTTTCGGCGATCTTAATCCGATCTTAACACATTTCTAATTCAAATAGCATTGTTTAGAATGCGCGAGCGATTTACAGTTCCCGCGTGCTTAACTGAATTCTCACACAGGCTTCGTGGGACCTTGGTGGTTTCCAAATCCCAAAGCTGAATGCCGGTTGAGTCGCGATAGTAGGGCGCGGTCAATACAGCGAGTCCCGGCGGAGAATCGGTTCGGCCCAGCGAGTTCGCTTTTTCTACTACGCTGCGAACGTGGGTGTGCGCTAGGAGTGTGCGCCGCACTTCGTTGCATTTTGAATGGCGATCGGCCCGTTCTAACCATGGACCCTTGGAACTGACTGAACAGGATATTGCGATGCACAAGATAAATGTGAACCGAGTCTGTTTGGCGCCAGGCGTGGTAGCCGTCCTTCTTTTAACGTTGGCTCGACCTTCTCTCGCGCAGCAACAGCCTGAAAGAACGACCGCCGCCGAGGATTCCACCGCTCAGGTCCCGCTTCAGCCCGCAGCTTCAAATTCTTCAAACAGCCCGGTCCCAATCCCCGATCCCGCACCTCAATCCCAGCCAGCTAAAGTGGAGTCCAAGCCTGCATCCGAAAGCTCCAAGGGCTGGTTGGCCCAAAAGTACATGACGGGCGATTGGGGCGGCGCTCGAACGAAGCTCAGCGATGCCGGCATCGACATTAATCTCAAATTCATGAATCAGTTTATGTTGAACATGCACGGCGGGCTTGAAACAAAAAACGGGCACGATACCGCCGGGAGCTACGAGCTCGACGTTAATTTCGATTTCGAAAAGCTTGCCAAGATCAAGGGCGGCAGCTTCTACATTCGCGCCAAGGGAACTTGGGGAGGCGATGACAGCGATTTTGACCGGGAGAAGATCGGGGGACTCTTCCGGACCAACGGCGACGGCGCTGAAGAAAAGCCGATTTTCGTTGATAAGTGGTGGTGGAAGCAGTTACTTTTCGAAAAGAAAGTCGAGTTGCGTCTGGGTAGAATTGAACTGACCAAGGACCTGTTCGACACCAGCAAAGTCATGGGTGACGAGGATCGGTATTTCCTGAATAATGCGCTGGTACGTAACGGGACTATTCCATCCAACAAGGGTTTGGGAGTCTACGCCAACTGGGACGTGACCAAGCACTTCTATGTCCGCGCTGCCGCAATTGACGCACAATCAGAGGACTACCAAACTAACTTCAACACCGCGTTTCACGACGAAGACTGGTTCCGGTTCTATGCTGAAATTGGCTGTAAACCCAAACTCGATTCAGCCAAAGGCAAACTCTGGGGCCATTATCGCATGGGTACCTGGTATGATCCCCTGATAAAGCGACGTAATTTCAACACTTTTGGCGGCAGCCTGGCCACCCGCCTCGACACCGGCGATTGGGGTTTCTACACGGGCTTCGATCAAATGATCTGGAAAGAGAACGTCGACGAAAAAGACATGCAGGGGATAACCGTCGCCGCGCGATACGGCTGGGCGGACGGCGAGGTGAACCGGTTCGACAATTTCTGGGCAGCCGCTGTTCAATACGAAGGACTGGTCCCCGATCGTAACAAAGACATCGTTGCCTTCGGCATTGCCCAGGGAATTCTCGCTGACGAGTTGCGTCGGATTCGCAACCTTGCCGATCGCGAAACCGTATACGAACTCTATTACAGCCTGTACCTGGGACCTTGGCTGCAGGTAACACCCACCTTTCAATACATTCAACAACCTGGCGGCGACAAGGATGACAATGACGCCGCTGTTTTTGGACTCCGAGTTCGAATGATGCTGTAAGGCCCTTAACCGAAAGGAAACAAAGCAATGCGCAAAGTTAAGAATTGTTCAAAGAGAAATGCGACCTTCCTCGCACTGTCCGTGCTGTCAGGCGGGATACTCAATCAGGCGTTCTGTTCCGCCATTGACATCAAACACAACATTACAGCTGGCACGATGGACTTCATCGCAGGCTACGCAGAGGATTTTCTCGCGGCGTTGATTCCCTCGCCGGACGAGATCATCGGGGAAGCGGAATAGACGATTTGGTCGCGTGAATGTAGGATCGTGTGATCGTGTCAGGGACTCCGGATCGGCACGCTGGCGTGCTTTGATCCGCCGGCTTGCCCAGGCGAGCCCCTGTGCACGCAAGGGTAATGGAATTATTTGTGGAGTGAGATATGAGTACTACACGACTGTTGAATCTGAGACTCGCTGTCGCGGCCTTTTCGCTGGCTTGCATAATTGTCCCGACGGTCCGCGCATCTGATCTATCGGGAACAATAAAAATTGACGGCTCCAGCACTGTAGCGCCAATCAGTACCGCGGCCGCTGAAATGTTCATGCAGCAGCATCCCAAAGTGCGCATTACGGTAGGAATTTCCGGGACCGGGGGCGGGTTCAAGAAATTCCTCGACGTCAAACCTGATTTACGCACCGACATCAGCGACGCGTCCCGTCCCATCAAACAGGCGGAGCTGGACAAAGCGAAGGAAATCGGCGTGAATTTTGTGGAGATTCCAGTCGCCATCGACGGGCTTGCCGTGATGGTCAATCCGAAAAACACGTGGTGCGACCACCTGACACTCGATGAACTCAAGAAAATCTGGGAGCCGTCGAGCACAATCCAAAACTGGAAAGACATTCGCAAAGGATTCCCCGACAAACCGCTTCGCCTCTTTGGTCCGGGCACCGACAGCGGAACTTTTGATTACTTTACTGAAGTCATCAATGGAAAGGAGAAGGCCTGCCGCAGCGATTTCTCCGCCAGTGAGAATGACAACGCATTGGTGCAAGGCATCGCCGGCGACGAAGGAAGCCTCGGGTATTTTGGTTTCGCTTATTACGAAGCCAACCATGCGAAACTGAAACTCGTCGGCATTGACAACGGCGATGGCAAACCGGTGAAACCTTCAAGCGACCTGGTTCGCGGCGGCGGCTATGTACCGCTTTCGCGCCCGCTCTTCCTATATGTCAACGCCGAGTCGCTCAAACGCCCCGAAGTAAAGGCGTTTGTCAACTTCATGCTGGAGAATTCCAAGAAGATCGTCGAACACCCGAAAGTGCAGTATGTTGCCTTCCCTGAAGAATTGTACACACTCGTACGTAACCGAGTCGATTCCGCCAAAACAGGCACGGCAATGTCCGGCGTTCATGGTGCAAGCAATATGGTCGAGGTCTATCGCAAGAATCAGTGACCCTCGGGGAACTCAGATAAACATGCTGAAACCAGAGGGTAGCGGATGATCTTTCGAAGATGGGTACGCATCCGGGAACGACTGGTGCATGCAAGCGTATTCGTCTGCGCATCTCTGTCGATCGCTACGACTATCGGCATCATTTTCGTTCTGACGACCGAAACTGCCAAGTTCTTTACTCATGTGTCGCCGGGTGAGTTCCTTTCCGGAACGCACTGGGCGCCCATGTTGGAGCCGCGCAGTTACGGCATTTGGCCGCTGGTATCCGGGACGATGCTTGTCGCCGCGGGAGCGCTGCTGGTTGCAGTTCCCGTGGGACTGGCTTCCTCCATTTTTCTCAGTGAATATGCCTCACCCGCTTTGCGGGGGATATTGAAACCTCTCCTCGAAATCCTCGCGGGCGTACCGACGGTGGTTTACGGCTTCTTCGCCCTCACCTTCATCACTCCCTACGTGCTTCGTCCTTTGCTGCCGAACGTGGAGACTTTTAATGCCGCCAGCGCCGCACTGGTTGTTGGCATCATGATTATTCCCACGATCTCATCTTTGTGTGACGACGCCTTTCGCGCCGTTCCACGCAATTTGCGTGAGGCGTCATATGCACTTGCCGCGACCAAATTGGAAGTGTCCACGCGCGTAGTTTTCCCCGCGGCCATGTCCGGCGTAGTAGCTGCCATTCTACTGGCACTCTCGCGGGCCATTGGAGAAACCATGGCGGTCGCGCTCGCCGCTGGCATGACCCCCAAGCTCACGGCCAATCCCCTGGTCAGCATCCAGACGATGACTTCCTTCATTGTGCAAGTCAGCCTGGGCGACACTCCCGCCGGATCGATCGAATATCAGACGATCTTCGCGGTCGGCATGATGCTCTTTCTCATTACCTTGGGCATCAATCTTCTTGCCCACCGCATCCTGAAGCGCTTTCGCGAGGCTTACGATTGAATCAGTCAGCCGAAATGTTTGAGCCGCGTCTCGCGCAGCGCCGCCGCATGGGTCGCATTTTCGCCACCTTTTGCGGTGTACTCAGCGTACTGGGAGTTGGCATCCTCGCGGTGCTCTTCGTCAATGTAGCCATCGAAGGGGCGCATCTCGTCAATTGGCAGTTCCTCCAACGATATCCCTCGACCCTGGATCCGCTCAGCTCAGGCGTAAAAAGCGCTTTGTGGGGGTCGCTCTTTCTGATCGGCCTGACAACTGTAATGGCTGTCCCGGTCGGCGTGGGAGCCGCGGTCTATCTCGAAGAGTATGCTGGTGACACGCGCCTGACACGATTGATTCGCTTGAACATCGCCAA
>CAZKIN010000119.1:0-2476 GCA_964552515.1 uncultured Phycisphaeraceae bacterium | reverse complement strand
TGCCCATGAATGCGTTGGCCGTTGGCGTACGTGCCTGGCACAACCGGAGGAAGGTATGGTGACGACGATGGAATCACAGCCAACCGTTCCCGCCACCGCGCCCCCTGGAATTCCTGTCCCGGTTTTCCCTACGCGCAAACAGAATGATCCGCTGCAGCCGGGTACTGACGAAGTGGTCATTCGTTCGGAGCAGGTTTCCATTTTTTACGGCAACTTCTCCGCCGTACGCGAGGTCACGCTCGAAGTTCTCCGGCACCAAGTCACGGCGATCATCGGTCCGTCGGGATGTGGAAAAAGCACGCTTCTCCGCGCGATGAACCGGATGAACGACTTCGTTCCCGCGTGCCGCGTCACCGGTAAGCTCCTCTACCGCGGACAGGATATCTATGCCTCCAATTGCGATCCCGTTGACCTTCGCCGTCGAATTGGCATGGTGTTTCAAAAGCCCAACCCCTTTCCCAAGTCAATCTTCAAGAACGTGGCGTGGGGCGCATTGATCAACGGCTATCGAGGGAACATTGACGAACTGGTGGAAACTTCGTTGCGCAGCGCCGCGCTTTGGGACGAGGTGAAGGACAAGTTGCACCAAAGCGCCTACGCCCTGTCCGGCGGGCAACAGCAGCGCCTTTGCATCGCGCGGGCCATTGCACTTCAGCCGGATGTCCTCTTGATGGACGAACCATGTTCGGCACTTGACCCAATCGCTACCGCGCGCATTGAAGACTTGATTGACCAGCTCAAAACCGATTACACGGTTGCACTGGTCACCCATAATATGCAACAGGCCGCACGCGTTTCAGACCGTACCGCGTTCATGTACATGGGTGAACTCGTCGAAGTTGGGCCAACCGACATGATTTTCACTGCCCCGCGCAACGCCCGTACACAGGACTACATCACCGGCCGTTTTGGATAAGCGATATGACCGCCCATTTTGTGGACTTGCTCGACGAACTTCAACGGCGCTTCCTGCGAATGGCCAGCCTGGTGGAAGACATCCTTGACGAAGCATGCGAAGCGGTGGCATTGTCCGACGATGCCATGGCTCGTCGAGTCGTGGCACGCGATAGCGATGTCGATGCGGAAGAAGTAGCCGTCGAAGCGGAAGTCATTCGCTTGCTCGCCTTGTATCAGCCCGTGGGCGTGGATTTACGTCTGCTTTGTACCGTCCTCAAAGTCAACAATGACTTGGAGCGTATCGCGGACTGTGCCGTAAATATTGCCGAGCGCGCCCGACATCTCGATTTGGAAGCTGTTCCGGAACAGGTTGAACTGATAAACCAGATGGGACCCATTGTTCGTCGCATGCTTCGCGCGGCCATGCAGGGCTACAGCGCTCAGGATGCGCGCCTGGCCTCATCCGTCCTTGCCGAAGAAGAAGTGGTCGATGCCCTTTACGGCCAGCTGGTCCGCAGCCTGGTCGCGGAATCAACACGCCTTCAGGAGCGAATGGTCTCGTTTCTCGATATCCTTTCAGTAGCCAAAAATCTGGAACGCATTGCCGACCATACTACCAATATCGCCGAAGATGTAGTCTTTCTGTGCACCGGCGAAATTGTTCGCCATCGCCAGAAATAATCTCCGGCCAAGTGGCGTCAGGCATCTGTTGTTTGCTTCAAGCAAACAATTGCCATGTCATACCTCTTCGATTTCCTTTGTCTTCGCGGTCACGATGGAGTCAATTTCATCTTCGTGCTTCTTGGTCACCTTTTGAATGCGTTCCTTTACGCTGGTCGCCTCGTCCTCGCTGACGGTTTTCGCTTTTTCCGCCGCTTCAATGGCCTTGTTTGCGTCGCGCCGCGTATTTCGCACGACAATCTTCTGCGCTTCCGCCAGTTTCTTCACTTGCGAGATCAGCTGCTGACGGCGTTCGCCTGATAGCGCGGGGATTGGAAGGCGGATGCTCTTGCCGTCACTCATTGGCGTAATACCCAATGATGATGTTTGCAGCCCCTTTTCAATGTCCTTCAGTGTTCCCGGGTCAAACGGCTTGACCAGCAATGTCGCAGGTTCCGGAACGCTGATCGTCGCCAGTTCCCGCAAGTCCATCGAGTTTCCATACGAAGAAACCTCAATCTTGATATGCTCAACCAGGCCTGCATGCGCCCGGCCGGTACGAATGCCGCGCAGCTCTTGCTTAAGGAAATCGATCGATTTCGCCATCTTCGACGCCGTGTCCTTCTCCACTGCCGCTACTGACATGCCTTTATCTCCCGGTTATTGTTGATCCACCGGAATTGTAACGATGCCCGGCGACAGCGCAAAGTAGCGCGGGGCGCAAGCAGATAGAACTTTGATGTGATGCCATGTGCGGTCGATTCACACTTACAGCCACCGGCGAGGAACTTGTCGCTGAATTCAACTTGACGGAAGTGCCCCTAATCGAACCGCGCTACAATATTGCGCCCACCCAACGCGTACTGGCGATCAGAGCGACAAATGAACAACAACGCAGGGCGACCCGCTTGCACTGGGG
>CAZKIN010000118.1:0-11285 GCA_964552515.1 uncultured Phycisphaeraceae bacterium | reverse complement strand
GGCGACGATGAGAATGTCATCGACGCGGAGTATGAAGTGAAGGACGCGCGGTAAGAGGTCTGGCCAGTTATAAGAAAACCCACGGCGGCGGTTCGAGAAATCGAGCCGCCGTTTTTTTTGTGCCCAACTCTTGTCAGGCATCTGGGGAAGGTCATGATGGTGGGTGAGCGTGGTTGAGGCGCGACCCTTCATCCGAGTTTGTAAAGTGTCCAGTCTTGTAGACTCAAGGGGCCGTTTGATGTACTTCTTTCTTGCAGATCGACTTGGCGTCGTTGCTGGAGCTACTCGATCCACAAATTCTCATGGGGTTGGCGCGTTCTTATTGCTGGTCTTCATTTCAGGTTGCCCCCCAATCGACCCGTGTGGTAGCGATGCCGATTGCAGCGACAATAGCAACTGCACCATCAATACTTGTGAACCCAATGGCCTTTGCAGCGTTGCGCTGGCTTGCGCGGAAGATCACTGCATCGAAGATCAGTGCATCGAATGCATTACGGGAGCCGAATGCACGGATGACAATTTCTGCACCACCGACGCCTGCACCAACAACGTCTGCGTTTTCACTTCCCTGAATTGCGACGATATGGACGCCTGCACTGAAGATGCATGCGACGCCGCGACCGGGATGTGCGCCCACGAAGCGACGCTCATCGCCGGTGCGTGTGACGACGGATTGTTCTGCAATGGCAGCGAAACGTGCGACACGCTCAGTGGAGATTGTGTCGCCGGTGCCGCACCATGCGCGGTTGACCAGCTCTGCCGCGAGGACTCTGACGAATGTGCTGCGCCGCCCGAATGCGCAACCGATGCCCTTTGCGATGATGGTTCGTTTTGCAACGGAATGGAAACGTGTGGCGCCGATGGTTTCTGCGTGGCGGGGGTAGCACCCTGTGGACCTGATCAGCCTTGCAACGAAGAGGTGGATGCTTGTTTCGTGTCACATTGCGAAGCTGATGCGGATTGCGACGACGGCTTGGAGTGCAATGGGACGGAGAGGTGCGATGTCGATACCGGTGAATGCCTGCCCGGGACAGATGAATGCGGCCATGTGGTTGTTTGTCTGCCCGACGATGATCTCGCATATGGTAGCAGCCCGTTTGAACTGTCGCTGAATCTGGACATTTTCACTCTAACGCAGTGCGACGAATCGGTGTCGGCCCATATCGCGCTGGCGAATGGAGTGCAGACCTCCACTCTGCAGACGGGAGACGTTATTTCCGACCCCGGGGGCAACGACATACTGTCCGCAACGTTGGTTAGTTCGGGACTGGTTGGGGCGATTATCGCGCCCACGATAAGCGGCGTGGAAACCATTGTTCTTGCGGATTTCAGCACAGTTCCCGCACTGTTCAATGCGCTGATGATTACTGGGCTCACGGATTTGTGGCTGGCAAATGGCATCAACACTCATCCGGTCACCGTGTCCAGTTTGTCCGTGCTGCCCGCTATCAGCCTTCGGCGGCAACTTGGAGGTGTGATCTTAAACCTGCAATCCGGGATCGTCGGCAGCGAAAGCGATGTCCTGGAATTGATACTGATCGGAAACCGGGGCGGGTCAGTGACCATCTCGACGGCAGATGCTGCGACGATCGAAGGTGTCAGCATCATGTCGCTCACTGAGCCAAGCACGCTGGCTGGCATCGTATTGCCCAATAGTGACCAGATGCTGGCAATCCGCATGTCGGGTGACGCGGCGCTCACGCTCATCGGGCCGATCGGCGCATCTACGTTTGATGCGACCAGCCTGGATGGGGGGCTGGCCATGACCGCAACTACGGCCACTCATGCCAACGGAGTGACCATTCTCGGCGGCGCCGGCAATGACAACTTGTTCGGTACATCCGCCTTGGACACCATCTCTGGCGGGGCGGGCAATGACCGATTAAATGGACAAGGAGGCAACGACATTCTGACCGGCGGTCCCGGCGGAGATTCTTTTGTGCTTGCCGCACCGGCCAGCGGCGGATTGGAACTCGTCACTGATTTCGTAACGGCCGAGGATTCCATTGTGTACGCCGGAACCCTCCGCTCGGCGGATGGGACGGTAACTACATCCGGCGACGTGGTGGCATTTCAAAGCGGCGTGCCTGGCACGGGTATCGCGGCTACGACCACCGTTTACGAACTGATCGGAGTAGCAGTCGCGGCACAATCCGCGACAGACGTGGTTACCGCTCTTGGTGTGACCGCATTCAATAATGACAGTAATGCGGGGGCGACGTATCTCCTGGTGGTCTATTCGGGCGGTGGGGGTGCCGGAATATGGCTGTTCGTTGCCAGCGATGTTGCCAACATTGACGCGACGGAATTGACCCTGCTGGCCACGTTGCCTGGAGTTGCCGCCGATTCATTGAGCCAGGCGAATTTTCCGTGATCCGAGTGTGGGGAACGGAAAGTTTGAAAGCGTCGCGCGATTTGTTCATTCCCCCAGTACGGGCACCGGTTTGCCGCGTTCGTCGATGGCCACAAACACCACCTCGGCCTCGGTGACCTTTACATCATCATCGGGATCATTGCGTCGTCGGGCGCACACACGCACGTGAATGGTGATGGACGTCCGCCCGATCTTCACCGCGTCGGCGTAAAGACTAAGCACGTCGCCGACGAATACCGGATGGTGGAAGACCACCGTATTCATCGAGACGGTGACGTATCGCTGATGCGCCTGGCGCACCGCTTCCACATAGGCCGCCTGGTCAATGAGCGACAGGATGACGCCACCGAAGATGGTGCCTTCGGCGTTGGTATCGCGCGGCATCATGACCACGCGGATCGCGGGTTCGTTCGACGGCGGCTTCGGCGTATGTGACAATCCCGGCTCCCTCCATTTAATTTCGCGCGACAGATGACGCGCAACAGACATTCTACCAACATAACGACGATTAAAGATCAAACTCTTTACGGCGCTCGTCGCGTTTGCGGCGGATTTCCTCGACAATTTCCTCGGTCAGCAGATTGTAGTCGCCGGGCGGCGGAGAGCGCTTCAGCGTCGTATGGCTTATGGTAGCAAGCACGGCCGCCCCGCCGGACAGGATTCCGCACAGCAGAGCCGCCCCGCCCAGCAGAAAGCGATGGGCGCTGACAATCAACAGAACGGCAAGCACCACATACACCAAAGCCATGAGACTGCTGATGACCAGTCCCGTAAGTGCGCTGCCTTTTTTCTCGCCCTGCATGCCGACGCCGGAAGCCAGCAGCCCCAGTCCGCCGACCAGGCTCGTGAAGAGTCCCAGGGTAAGCAGCGCGGTTGCGGATTGCGGACCGGTCAGGTGATCCGTCCAGCGCGGCGTGGGTGTGGCCGTCGATGACGACAGCATGGCACTGATCGCCCACGCTAGACACGCGGAAAACGTAAGGAGCCCACCGATAACCTGCAGGACGAACCCGCTGGCCGTGACAAACGCACGCGGGTTGTCAGCGCCGTCCGGTGGGGTCTTACTTCCCAAAAGCTCGTCATTTGCATTTTGTGTCATGGTGCGGTCAGTCAGCATGGCGATCCCCGCCATCTCGGTTTTCCCCATGATAACGGTGAGGTCGGGCATCTCAGCGCGTCGGACATAGAATACTCTCCACCGCTTGACGAATTTCCACCTCCTGCACGTCACGCACGACTTCAGGTTGACCGACTCCGCGCAGCAGCACGAAGCGCAATGAACCGTCGCGTGCCTTCTTATCCTGACGCAGGTACGTCAAAATGGCGGCCATGTCCACCGTCTGTTCCATTCGCGTGGGCAATCCAAACTGCGTAAGCACGGACTGCAAGCGCTGCACCACGCGGGCATCAAGCATCCCCCGGCTTGCGGAGAGGCGGCACTCGGCCAGCATTCCGAGCGCCACGCACTCGCCGTGGCGCAGCGCAAACCCGCATGCCGCTTCGAGCGCGTGTCCGATGGTATGACCGAAGTTCAGCAGCATCCGTTCGCCGGTCTGTTCCAGCGGATCGCGGCGCACTATCTCCGCCTTGAGTTGGATGTTTCGTGCGATCAGGCCCTGGAGGATGCCAGGGTCCAAGTTCAGTATCGCCTCCGCATTCCGCTCATGCTCAACCAGAAACGCCTCATCAAAGAGCAGGGCGTGTTTGATCGACTCCGCCAAGCCCGCGCGAACGTCACGCAACGGAAGCGTAGCAAGGTAAGCGGGATTGATGTAGATCGCGGCGGGATGATGAAACGCTCCAACCAGATTCTTACCCGCCGGCAGGTTGATGGCCGTTTTGCCTCCGACGCACGCATCAACCATGGCTTCCACGGTGGTGGGTATGGCGAGCCACTTGATCCCACGCATCCAGGTGGCGGCCACGAAGCCGGTCAGGTCATTCACGACACCGCCACCGAGCGCGATGATCAAGCCATCGCGGCCAATCCCGGTGCTGGCCATCGTCTCAAAAAGCCTACTTACTTCGGCAAGTCCCTTGGAGGCCTCGCCAGGTTCGATCTGGTGGACGATCGGTGCCATGCCCATTGATCGCAGCATGCTCACCGTCTCAGATTCATGGAATCCTGCGACATGGCGATCGGTGACGGTGATGGTCGAGTTCAAGTTGGGAGTCGAAGTCCGGATTTGAGCGGCCAGCGACTCCGAATCGAAACAGACGCTCACGCTTCCATTGGGGAATGTAATTTGTTGGTTTCTCATTCCAGCCGCCATCATACGCCGATATGGAGCACCATCGAATCAGCCGTCCAGCAGTCCGATAATTGTGGGATGCACCGTTCGATTGACGAACATACGGCCACTTAACGGAACCCAAGGCCGTCCATACTCGTAAGTCCTTGAACAGGTGCGGTTTGTATGCCGTCAATGGTGCGAGTTATCGAGGTGGACGGGTGGCCTGCTACTCACCATCGCCTCTGTGAATACTCTGTTACGGAAGGCGCTATCGATGTTCGTAAGTGCATTAAAAATATACACTTACGTACAGCTTCCCGCTTCCAAAAAGGTCCCGGTCAATGAACGACTCTCCCGTACGCGTTGACGGCTTTGTGAAAGTTAGGTACAATAACGTCCTATGAGTCGAGCAACTCTTCCTCCTACGAGGACAACAACAAAGAAAAGTGACTCCGAACGAAGCATTAAGACGTTTCGATCGGCAGTTAACTATTTGGACTCCCTCATCAATTATGAGCGGCTGGTTCGTGCGCCCTATAACACGAATAACTTCGGGTTACAGCGCACAACCAAACTGCTCCAAGCATTGGAGAGTCCGCACAAGAAGTTTAAATCCGCGCACATTGCCGGAACCAAAGGCAAGGGTAGCACCTGCACCATGCTGGCGGAGATGGTTCGCGCGTGTGGTATGAAAGTTGGTCTCTACACCTCACCACATATTCTGGATATCCGCGAACGCATTGTGGTTGACGGAGAGATGATCAGCGAGGCCGACTTCACCAAGGTGATCGCCAAAGTGGCCGCCGCCGCGAAAAGCAAGAACATTTCGCCGACCTACTTCGAAGTGCTGACGGTTGCGGCATTCCTCCACTTTGCGGAGGTGGGCGTCGAACTCGCGGTTGTAGAAACCGGCTTGGGCGGTCGTTTGGACTCCACCAACGTTATTCAACCCGAAGTTTGCGGCATCACCAGCATTAGCCTGGACCACTTGGCGCAGCTTGGTGACAACCTGCCGTCGATCGCCACAGAGAAGGCCGGCATCTTTAAGAAGGGCATTCCGGTGATCAGTTCGCCGCAGCGTCCGAATGTGAAGGACGTGCTGCAGCGTGTCGCCAGCGAAGTGAACGCCCCGATTCGTTTTTCCGACGAACAAGTTGACTTCAGCTACCGTTTTGAGTTCTCGCGTTCGCTGGGTCGTCATGCGCGCATCTGCCTGACTACGCCAACCAGCAAGTTCGAACACCTGCATGTCCCGCTGCAAGGCGAACATCAGGCCGTGAACTGTGCGCTCGCGCTGGGCATGCTCGACGTTCTGAAGTCCCGCGGCATTGCCATCGACGATCAAAAAGCCACCGCCGGTCTCGCCAACGTCAAGATGGCCGGTCGGATGGAACTGATCAACGACAACCCGCGCATCCTGGTCGACGGCGCACATAACGCCGCCAGCGTTGACGCGCTCGTTCGCGCCATTGGTCAGAACATCACCTACGATTCCATGGTGGTGATCTTCGGCTGCAGCCGCGACAAGGACATCAGCGGAATGGTCCGTCGCATTCAGTTGGGCGCCGACAAGATCATTTTCACCAAGTCGAATTCGCCCCGCGCGGCCGATCCCAGTGAACTGGCCGCCGATTATTCCGAACATTGCGGAAAAATGGCGCAGGTAGCCGCGAATCTCGATGAAGCGATGCAGATCGCGGTTAATGCCATCTCGCGCGAGGATTTGATCTGCATCACCGGCTCCTTCTACCTCGTCGCCGAGGCGATTCGAAAATACAGCAAGAAAGCCTAGTTTGCAGCAGCGCTGCGGGCTTCCCCCCCGAATTTATGCAAGGTACAATTCCGCGCATTAAGGAGGAGGGCGAAGGAGGTGTCGGCGACGGGTCAACCCGCATGGCCATGCGCGGGCGACTTGATGTGCTTTGATTTTCCCTCAACGCTTTTATTTTCGGTGGAACACGCACACGACAGCCCGCTGACCGGTGTCTACCAGGATGGTGTGGTGACCATCGACCGACCGGTCGATTGGCCGGACGGCACGCGCCTGGTCGTCATGCCCTACTTCGGCTCGCTCGACCCCAAGCAACTGCACGGCCACGTGATCATCGCGGGATTCGGACTGGCCGGTCGCGCAGTGGCCGAGCTTCTCGCCGGCCTGCATATTCCGTTCACGTTGATCGAGCGCAATCCCGTGACAGTCGAGACGCAGCGCGCCTTGGGCCGTAAGGTGGTGCAGGGCTGCGCGACGGATGCGAAGGTGCTGATGGAGGCGGGGCTGCCCACCGCGGCGATTCTCGCATTGACCATCCCCGACGAAGATGCGGTATGTGAGGCCGTGGCCCTCGCGCGACGGCTCCATCCAAGCATCTTCATCATTGCGCGGACCAACTTCTCGTCGAAAGGGATGCACGCCGCACAGTTGGGGGCCGATGAGGTCATCAAGGCGGAACAGGCCGTCGCGCTGCAATTCTATGAACGGCTCAGCAAGCGATTCTCATCGCTGGCCGCCGCGACTGCTAAGTAGCTGCCGTCCCGTGCCGGTAGAAGGCAAAGCACCCGCCTCATTCCTGATGACATTCATTTGCCGCTTAGGTTCTCCCCTGCGCACGGCGTTTCCACAACCATCGATCCATCCTTCTCGATGCGCAAGATGATCGCGCCGACATCTGCCGTGTTGTACAGAGGAACGTCACCCGCAATTTCGCGCAGTCCGGTCATCGTCTCGCGCATGGGCTCGCGCGATGAACGGATCAGTGTGGTGGCTTGTACGCGGCGCACGAACGTATTCAGCACATCGCTCATCCCGCCGTGGTGCGGAAGAAAAAGTACGTCGGCGGAAATACTCGAATGGTCCAGCATGGCCGCCTGTGCCCGCGTTTCCACGTCGCCGGTAAGCAGCACCGATTTTCCGCCGAGCCTCATTTCGATGACCAGCGACGTTTCGTTGGCTTCCCAGGTCCCATCCAAACCAATTGGCGGCCAGTGACAATCGATAGCCACATCGGATGCGATTTGCAGTGAGTTTGTGGTTTGCTGAGACCATGGCACCTTGTTCTCCTCAAACCAATCTAACATTCGGCGCGGCGCTGATTCCTCTGCAGCATCGCGCAGAAAGTAAGGGGTCAGGACGACGTGCTTTGTCGGAATCTCCGCCAGCACATCCGGCAGCGCGTTGTAATGGTCCAGATTGGCATGACTGATGAACACCGTGTCCAATTGTCGAATGCCGCGCTCCCACAAATAGGGCAAGATCGTGCTGCGACCCACATCGGGATAGGACGAACTCCCCGCGTCGAACAACATGGCCCGCCCGTCGGGCAGTTCCACCACGGTGGCCGACCCGGCTCCGACCGCGAGTGCCGTAACTTCCAGACGTCCCGTCGCGCGCCGCGGCCCATACACGACGAAAGTAGTGACCACCAACAGGCCCCACATCGCCAACGCCAAAGCGTCAGCAGCACGATTTCGCGGCCGCTGCTCTTCCTCCTTCTCTTGATGCCACACCGCTGTCGCATGCCACGCAGGTGGAAACACCCACACGAATGCGGCAATCGCGGCATAGAAGACGACCATCCACCACGCCGGCGGCGACGGGCCGAACCACGACCCGCCCGGCATTCGTGCGAGGATCGCAACCAGCCAAAGCAGTCCATCGCTGCATACTTGAATGACTGATCCCAGCACCACGCTCAGCGTGGGCGAAATTCCCGCCACTACCACTTTCAGCGCCCCCAGCACGGTCACCAGCGTAATCAGCGGCAGCACCAGAACCGAGTTCACCGCGCCCCACGGCTGCACGCGATGAAAGTGAAACAGCGCAATCGGCAGCCCCATCAACCACGCACCGAAAGACACCGCCAGTGTCACCCCGAGCGCCGCAAGCAACCGCCTTCCACCCCGCCGCAGGGCAAACGCCAGCGTCTCCGACAAAGTGGAATTCTCCCGGAGCAGGTGGGGCGGATTCTGCAAATCGGATACCGCGCCACGCCGCGTGATCCTGCCGCGCAAGGCTCGCGCCGCCGTGAGCAAGCTGGGTGCCACATAAGCGACACCCAATACGGCCACAAAGGAAAGCTGGAAGCCGATGTCAAACACGCCCGCCGGATCAGCCACCAATAGCAGTATTGCCGCCGCCGACAGCCAGTTCAGATGCGCATGCCCGCGCAGCAGTATCACCGAAAGGCAATACAACACACCGATGATCGTTGCGCGCAGGATCGGCGGCTGCGGTTCCGTAACCAGCGCATAGAGAATCAGCAGCGCCATGACGCCCCATGCGCTCCACCGTCGCGGGAGTCGCAGCAGCCGACCGATCATCCATACCGGCACCATCAGCATGACCACGTGTGTTCCGCTGACCGCGAGAAAATGCATGCAGCCGGAGTCGATGAACATCGCATTTAGCTGACGATCCAGCGTTGACCGGTGCCCCAGAACCATGGCCGCAAGCAAAGACCCGTCTTCATCCGATCCGGTGGCCAGGTCATCGATCAACCAGCCGCGAACCTGCGCGCGAAAACGCTCCAGCAATTGCGGCGGAGGTGCCACGGACGGACTGTCCAACCGCCGCACACATTGACGATGATCCGCGCGCAGGGCGGCGACAATCCCTTGTCGCTGATAGAAGCGCGACCAGTCAAACGAACCGGGGTTCTGAGCGCCGCGCAAGCGGCTCAGCCAGCCGAAAACCTCTACCTGTTCGCCCGCGCGCAAATCCAGCATGGCCTCCTGGATGGTGACACGTATACGTCCCTGCGCGGGAATGTTCCCGTCTACACCCTCGGCCGCATGCAGGTCCAGCAGAAAGGCGGTGCGCTCGCCGTGATAATGCCACGGCGCAAAGAGCGACGCATCGTCCTGCGGAAGCACGCGCGGCCGCGATGACACGGTTCCCGAGAGCCGCACCAGCTTCGGATCATCCGTCAGATGATGGGCAATGCTCTCTGGCGGTTGATGCCGCACCCGCGCCGCGTGCAGCAGCGCCCCGGCTGCGACTGAAGCGATGACCACACCGCCGACCGCGCCCACCGCCCACTTCCGCCCCATCCACGCCGCCGCCAGACCCAGAAAGAAAACGCCGGCGATTACGCCGAGGTGCGGACGCAGCCGATCGTCGAGCACCACGCCCGCGATCAAGCCGGCCGCGGGCGGCAGCAGCGGCGCATGGGCCAACCAGCGAATGGATGATGGATGACGCGCATCCGACATGGCCCGCATTATGGCGATCGCCGCCACATTGTGTATCACTGCTGCGGCAAATCCGCAGCGCACCGCTCCCCGAAAAGACCAAAGATGCTAATATTCGGCATGGCGCGCCGCTGAACCTGCGGCGCCGGTTGGAGGAAATCGGTTTGACCATCGGCTGGACCATCTGGCTTTCCCTGGGCGTGCTGAACGTCGTCATTTGGAGTGCCCGCGCGCTCGCCCTGGGCATCGGACTGCGCCGTCGTTTGATGCTGACATCATCCAGTCACCCGCCACTGCCGACCTCCGCGCCGCGCTTGTCCGTATTGGTGGCCGCCAAGGAAGAGGAACTCAACATCGAACGATGCATCAGCGGCCTGCTTACCCAGGATCATCCCAACTTTGAAATCATCGCCATTGACGACCGCAGCCGCGACGCGACGCCGCGCATCCTGGAACGGCTCGCCCGTGAATCGAACGGCAAACTCACCGTAGTCACCATAACCGACCTGCCGCCCGGCTGGTTCGGCAAGAACCACGCGATGCACCGCGGCGTGCAGCAGGCCGGCGGCGATTGGCTGCTGTTTACCGACGCTGATTGCCGCTTTACGTCGCCACGGGCCCTGTCGATGGCCATGCAGGAAGCGATGCACAGCGATTCAGACTTTCTCTGCCTGACCCCGGTGCTTGAGGCACCCTCCACATGGGAACGGATCATCCAACCGGTCTGCACTATGGTGCTCATTCTCTGGTTCCTGCCCTACCGCGTGAACGACCCGCGCAGACCAACCGCCTATGCCAACGGTGCGTTCATGCTGCTGCGCCGATCGTGCTACGACGGCATCGGCGGCCACGAGGCCGTGCGCGGCGCGATGAACGAAGACCTGCACATGGCCCGCGCGGCCAAGGGTCGCGGCTTTCGCCTGCGCGTCATGGAAAATGACGACCTGTACACCACGCGGATGTACAGCACCCTCGCGGAGCTGCGCCGCGGCTGGCGGCGGATCTTCCGTGGCTGCCTGGAAACCGTTCCGCGACTGGCCACTTCCATGACCCTGATTCTCACGTTCACCATCCTGCCGTGCGTCAGCCTGGCGGTCGCGGCGGTCGGTCGACTGACGGGTGATGTCAGCCAGGTCAGATATTGGAATATCGCCTTGGCGCTGTGGGGCGTTTCGGTGGTCATGCTGCTTGTCCTGACCGGCATCTTCTATCGCATGATGCGCATCCCGGTGCGCTGGGCGCCGACGTACGTGCTGGGCGGGCTGGTGGTGGTCGGCATCCTTGCCCGGGCAATCTGGGATACGGTGATGTCCCGCGATGTGCGCTGGCGCGGCACGGATTACGCCAAGTCAGCCGAGAGTCATACCACCCAGCCGTAACAATTATCTGGCATCAAGCGAGCAACGGGCCGGACTTTCCCGCGCGTTCGGTACTTGCCCGTCCCGTTGCTGTGCTTCCCCTCCGAGTGTCCCCCCGGAATCCTCGGCGTA
>CAZKIN010000117.1:7280-11537 GCA_964552515.1 uncultured Phycisphaeraceae bacterium | reverse complement strand
CGCAGCAACCGGCGATGGGCTGATACTGACAGACGCTGCCGACGCAAGTGTCGGTGGTGCAGGCGTCCATGTCCGCGCAATCCGCATCGACGATGCAGCCGACGAAGGTGAAGTTCGCGACCAGGACGCGGTCGGCATTTACCGTGAAGGGATATACTTCGGATGCGCTGACTTCGATGCCGCCTTCGGTCCAGTTGACGAAGGCATAGCCCGGGTTGTGGGTGGCCACGACGGTTACCGGCGTGCCGACCATGAAGTCACCGTCACCGGCCGTCGTGCCTCCCGCGAGGGGCGAGGCACTGGTGGTGATGGTGTGGAGAGCGGACACGGCCTCGGGGACCGTGACGATGTAGGTCTTGGATACCGCAGCGCCGCTGGTATCGGCGGCGTCAACAGTGAAAGTGAACACACCGGCGACGGTTGGTGTTCCGGAGAAAATGCCGGAGAGTTCGTCCAAGGTTGTGCCGTCAGGAAGTGCGCCGGTCACGGAGGCGAGAAACGCGGTCCCACCGGCCACCACGACGGTACGCCCCGCATAGGGAACACCGAGTTCGCCATCCGGAATGTGATCGATCAAGCCCAAGGCGGGGGCGACATCGAATCCGGCCATCTGCGCGCCGAAGAACTCACCGACGACAATCATGGTTGAGAGGTCGACGGTCACTTCAACCCATTCGCCGGTCATGGGATCGAAGTGGTCGTTATAGGTGACGGTTCCGACGCCGTGCAAGCCGTCGGGGTCCACTTCGTCGGCCATGGCTTCGCCGGATTCGGCGTCAAAGGGACCGATATATTTGTAGAATTCGTAGCGGCGGGTGATGACTTCATCACCGCCGGGAAGGTCTTCGGGGATGCCTACGAGTTCGCCCTTGGGATTGTTGGCATCGGCGAACTCAGTCTGGAGAATTCTAAACTCGGATTCCACTTCCGCGGGTTCTCCATTGGCCCAATTGGGAGCATTCGGGTCATCGGGATCGGGATCGACGAGTTCATTGAGTTTCACTTTGTTGGGATTGTGGGTCTTGGTCTTGATGTCATTGACCCAGGTGGCCTCGCCGAACTGCAGCATGGGGGGATCGGGCGGAGGCGGGGGAACGATGGCCGCTTCGACCTGGGCGGGTTGCTGCCCGATCGGCGGGTAATAGGCAAAGGTAGGTGTCGAGACGTAAACCGGCGGTCCGTGGACCAGGTTTCCGGTTCCGTCATCGATCAGCCAGAAATAGCGTACGGCGGTCGGCGCGCCATAGTAGCCGGCGCCGAAATGTTCGCCGCCGAAGTTCACGGAAGGATTGGTGAACTGGTGGCCGTCGGTCGGAGTAATGGGGCCGGACGGAATGGCGGTGAAAGCAGTCCACGTGCCGTCGGGGTTTCTGCTGGCGGCGTAACGAATGGTCACCCTGGGGTGCAGCGGGTCGGAGTTGTCTTCGGTGATCTTCGGAATGCCGTAGTGGTTGTAGTCGTAGGTGTAGGTGATATCCCTGCTGTGAATGTCCTCGAGTTCGATTTCAAAACCGTGCGCCTCGGTTCCGGTGTCGTTGACGCAGTCAAAGTTGTTGAGTGTGCCGTAAGCGGTGCTGGCGCGAGCCGATGAGACCGGAAGCCAGCAGAGCGCCGAAAGGACGCATAGGAAGGCTCCATTTTTCAAGATGGTTGAAGTAAGCGGGTGAATCACCCGAGACGAAACAAGCCTGTTCATTTGAAATCCCCTTTTCTTTCCATTGGTGATGACTGGTACTGGCGGTTACCTGCCCGTGCCGCGGAGCGGGGGGCCATACGGAAACCAATGACAGCATGCAGTCACTATTCGTCGGACGAAAACTCGTGAGTGAACCGTAATGCGATGCAGCGGAATGGGGGCATCATATGAGAAGGGTGTGGCTGCGGAGCACAATGCTGATGGGAGCGCTGGGGCCGGTCCATGCGGCCGAGAGATTGGCGGGAAATGCGGCTGCGTGCTGTTCCGCGGATCCAGTTTGATCAGCGGACAGACATTTGGTTGTGGATGTCGAGCGTACTTCGCCGTCGTCTGCGCCGCCGAGAGCCCAGCCGAGTTTGGACGCGGTGAGGATGATGGCGACGACTTTCACCGGCTCGGAAGCCGAAAAGAAAGAGGGGGTGAAGGCCGAGGCGTGGCCGAATTGTGCCGACCATGCGGCGCTAACCAGAGGATCCGCCTGTCCCAGAAGATGCAGGTGAGCGCCGCGGAGGCCGTGCTGATGCAAGACCAGACCCGCACCGACGGCGCTGGACACGAACGTCGCCGTGCAGAGGATTATGGCCAGAAGCATTTGGCCGAGCCGGTCTAAATTTGATGGTGATCCACGCATTGGTGACCGCTTATTGACACTTCATTGCCCGGGCGAAACAGCGAATCCCGGGACGAAGCTTTGTAGACATCACGCCCCCTTGTTTGATACCTCGAGATTGTATTATCGCACTCTCAAATCTTCCATGAAAAGCTTGAGATTTGGCGCGGGGGCGTTGGCGCAGGGCGGTCAATATGCGTTAACCAACGCGGAATGTTGCGAAAAGATCGGCGATTCGCTATTCCATTTAGCGACACTTTGATGTCGGTATTATCCACCATTGGGCTTTGCCGGCAGCGCTTCGCCATTCCATACGCGGGTCGTGTTTGCGCCATTGAGCAGGTCCAATACGCGCACCAGATCAAACGCCGTCAGCATCCCGCTGCGATCAATATCCAGCGACAGCTCCGATGCGGGCGTCAGCGCCGCGCTGACCATCAGGGCCAGGTGGAGTGCGTCGACATCGAATGTGTCGGTCGTGGCAGAACCGTCGACATCGCCAGGGAGGAAACCCACATCGGCGAATAGCGTCGTGGAGGCCGGCGGCAGGTTAGTGGGATACAATTCGTCCACGGTTGTGGCGATGGTCGTCCATGCGCCGGGCCGCATCGGATTGGCGAGGCCGACTGCGTAATCGAGGAAACAAGGATCGCTGGTGGTCGCGGACATGATGGTGACACCCATTCCCGTCGTATCCGAACCCATGAAATCAGCGGTTCCCGGGGGATCGCCCATCGGCGGAACACCCACATAGCATGCGAATAGCGTGTCGAGCTGCGCGATTCCGGTGGGCATGCCGGTTTCCGCGTCTTCGTCGGTTCGCGCATCGATCATTCCATCGACCGGAAAAGTCATCCACGCAATTTCGCCGGCGCAAACCTGGTCGCACGCATCGCCTGCCCCATTGTTGTCGCAGTCCGCCTGATCGGCATTCGCAATTCCCAGGCAGTTGTCGATACTGTCATCCACCGAATCGCCGTCGAGATCGACGATGCAGCCGCTCGACAGGTGTACGATCAGGTCCTCATAGCTGCCGAGCGTGAATGCGACGCCGTCACTGTCGACCACGAATGTGGCATTGTTGTCCTTCAAATAGGACAACGCGAAGCTGCCACATGCGTCGGCGGATACTTCCAATAGCAATGTGCCCAGTTGCCGCCGGGTCCCCACGTCGGCAACGCCGTCGGCAGAGACATTCCATAAAAACGCGGTGAACTCGAAATCGCCGTTGGCGCCGAAAGCCATCACTTCGAGGGAGGATTTTCCAAAGAACAGATATTCCTGCTGAACGCTTTCGATGAACCCGGATGCGCCAATACCGCACAGATTGGTTCCGGCATCGCATGATGCCGTCAGAGTGTCGGTGCAGGTGCAATCACTGGTGAACTGATTGAAATGCGCACAGGGACAATTTCCATCCCCCAAAATTGCGCAGTCGGATGGTTGACAGGGAATGCGGTATGGGAACAGTGCGCCTCCGGGCGCGGAGGTGAAGCTGTCAGCGTCGATGGTGGCGGTAAAGGCGGAAAGTCGTGGGAATGGCTGACACTGATCCGAAATGCAAATGCTGCCCGGGCAGACGGGATCTATCTGGTCACAATTATTGCCGGTGTTCGAACAGTGCATTCCAGGGCAAGTGATACCCTCGCCGCAGGTGCCGTCATTGCCGAAATCCGGATCGCCGTCGCAGATGCCGACCGCCGGTTGCGCATCCCAGCCACTGACCAATAACTCCACTCGAATCACATCGCCCGGCGCGATCTGGCCCAATGGCACCTGCTGCGTCGGGCAACTGGTACATTTGTTCGGCCCACCTACGCCGTCCGTCACTTCCGTCGCCCAGAGTGAAAATATCGGAACATTCGGTTCCTGGGCGTGCACACGTGGTGCCGCCAGGGTGAACAGAAGACATACCCCAAGTAGAGCCGCGCACCGCAAAGCCGTGGACATT
>CAZKIN010000117.1:0-7180 GCA_964552515.1 uncultured Phycisphaeraceae bacterium | reverse complement strand
GCGTGAATCGGGAGGGTGGTCCGCTGAAGCGTACCCTACAAATAAAGCAGGGACGTCCGGCCGGATGCGTGACGCCAATATGGTGTCACAATCCGACAGGACGCCCTGTCCGGCCCCCGCCGTTTGGCATTTCCCCCAAGGTCTAGAGCAAGCTCTATTTGCCTGTAGCGGCTAAACCTCCACTACTGCCGTGAGCTTCGCGCTGCTGAACGCTACTCGAAAACGTAACGTGCTTTAGCCCAGCAGTCCGGCAAACAGGCCGCTGATCAGTTCAAGAATCGTCTGCGTAAACAGGCCGGTCAGTGCTTCGCGAACGGCCACAAAAATGGAATCAAACATTTGGTTTCTCCTTTGCACAGTTGGCGTGCGGCGCGTCCGGTCGCACTCCGGGAACTTCGGGACGGCGGCAGGGGTCATCCCCTGAAACTACAGAACGCTGATCGCCGCATTCACTATCCCACGATGGAAGGTAGCGGCGCCCGCGCCTTCCCTAGCGCAGGCGCCGCAGAGTGAGCAGGGTAGTCATTACGCTCCCGTAACGACCCCGAGGAGGTCGGTGATAGAGCAGCCACCGGCCTGCAGCATGCACATGCCGCTGATCAAAAAGGCCACCGTTCGTTTGATCGATTTCACAGGCTTTCTCCTTGCGGCCGGTCCGTTTTCCGCGCCGACATGGTGAGTCCGACAACATGCCAGACTTAGTTGTGTCACCCATGCGGCGGACGATTGAACGTCCCGGCACAGGGATAACGCGATAGATGGTGGGGAAGTCCGCACGGAAATTTCTGGGCCGAAAATGCCCACCGGATTGTCGCGGGAAGGTGGGCGGGCAGCAGCTTGACCCGGGTTGCACTCGCGATCAGAATTTGAGGCAGGTCAGCAGCCTTTATGGCCCCATCGCCGGTGACCTTACCAGCAGGGAGCGGTGGTCCGTTCGACGCTGGTTACGGCACGCGTGCACTTGCCGACGACAGAACCGTGGGGCCGCACGGTCGCACGCCGGGGCGCTGCAGGTCGCGCGCATCACCTTTATGCCATCGAAACCAAAACGGTCCACCGAAGTTACGCAACTCCTGACCGATATGCAGCGGACAGCGCCGGGTGATGTTGCGCAGAAACTGCTGCCGCTGGTTTATGAAGAGCTTCGGGTAGTGGCGAGGAAATATCTGCGCGGGGAGCAGGCGGGACTTACGCTGCAGCCGACGGCGCTGGTGCATGAGGCCTACATGCGGCTGGTGGATCAGAGTCGGGTGGATTGGCAGGGGCGCACGCATTTTCTGGCGGTGGGCGCGAACGCGATGCGGCGCATCCTGATCGATCACATGCGGACGCGGAAGCGGCTGAAGCGCGGGGGCAATCAAAAGCGGGTGGCGCTGGAAGACACGGTGCTGGGCGGCAAGGTTCAAGAGGTCGATTTCAGTGTGTTGAATGACGCGCTGGACGAACTGGCGACGTTGGATGCGGAGCAGGCGGCGATTGTGGAGCTGCGTTTCTTCGGCGGACTGTCGGTGGAGGAGGTGGCGCTGCTGCTGGGGGTTTCGAAACGCAAGGTCGAGTCGGAATGGACGCACGCGAAGGCCTGGCTCAAGGCCTGCCTGGCGAGGAGCGCGGAGTGATGACCCCCGAGCGCCACGCGCAAGTCAAACAGGTGTTCCTTGCTGCGATCGAGGTGCCGGAGGGCGAGCGGGGGCCATGGCTGGAAAAAAAATGCGGCGATGATCCAGCGCTACGCCGTGAAGTTGACATGCTGCTGGCACAACAATCCATGGGGCCGCACCGCCCCGCGCAGGGATCGAACGCCGGCGAAGTTGGTGACGGCATCGTGGCATTCGTGGCGTCCGGTGAATCCGCGGCGAGCGGTGAGGCCATGGTCGAAGTGTCCCAGGAACGCATACCGGGGACGATGATCGGGGGTCGTTACCGGATTGCATTGCGGCTGGGCGCCGGGGGCATGGGCATTGTCTATCAGGCGGATGATCTGACGCTCAATCAAAAGGTGGCCATCAAGTTTCTTCCGCGCGCGGTCGCCAAGAGTCCGCTGTGGCTGGCGCGGTTTCGGAATGAGGCGCGTCTCGCGCGGACGGTTACACATCCTCATGTATGTCGGGTGCATGACATTGCGGAAGCGGATGGCGAATATTTCCTGACAATGGAGTTCGTGCCCGGGGAGAATCTTGCCGCGTTGCTGCGGCAAATCGGTCGGTTTCCGGGTGAGAAGGCGGTGGACATCGCGCGGCAGATTTGTGCCGGGTTGGCGGCGGCACATCGCGCGGGCGTTCTGCACCGCGATTTGAAGCCCGCGAACATCATGCTTGATTCCGCGGGCAATGTGCGGATTACCGATTTCGGTATTGCGGGGCTGTCGCATCGGATCGCGGTGGGGGAGATTCGCGCGGGGACGCCGGCCTACATGGCGCCGGAACAGATTGCCGGGCGCGATGTAACGCAAGAGAGCGACATCTACGCGTTGGGGCTGGTCCTGTACGAGTTGTTTTCGGGGTGCCGGGGTTTCAAGGCGACGTCAATCGAGGAATACCAGCAACTGCACGAGCATTCGGTGCCGCGTCCGCTTTGCGAACTGGTGAGCGATCTGCCGGAGGGTGTCGAGGAAGTCATCAACCAATGTCTGGAGAAGAACCCTGATGATCGACCGCCCTCGGCGCTGCATGTACTGGCGGCGCTGCCGGGGACGGATGTCCTGCGGTTGGCATTGGCGGCGGACCTGACTCCGCCGCCGGACCTGGTGGCGGCCGCACCGGCGCGAAAGGGTGGGACCCCGTATCGGAAGGGGATAACGGTGGCGGCTCTGGTGCTGCTGGTTTCGGTTGCGCTGTTGCGAACGGTGTATCCGATTCAATGGGACAATCTGGGGGCGAGTCCACCGGCCGCACTGGCGGAACGTGCACGCGGGGTACTGGCGGCGGCGGGCCTGGCGCTTGCAAACGGGTACGAGTCCTATGGATATTGTGCGACGGAGGAAGCGTGGCGGCCGATGGCGCGCGCGTTTGGAGGTACGGAGGTTAGGCGACACGTAGTTGCGGTGGAGCCGGCGGAGCCGTGTTTCTTTTATCGGCAGAGTGATCAGCCATTTGCTCCGACCAGCACGGAGAACGTTTTCTGGCGGGCGGGGTTTGTCACGCCGGACGATCCGCCTCTGGGAGAGGGAGAATCGCGCGGGGTTTTGTTGGACCGGTCGGGCCGGCTGATTCTGCTGGGGGCCGCTGGGCGGTTGGGAAGTGGTGACAAAGATGGTGCGCAAGACACGGGAAGTACAAAGGACTGGACGGAGCTGATTCGTGCCACGGGTGTGTCCGGAGAGGTGTCGGACTATCGACCCGTGAAGGACGATCCAGTGGAAAAGGATGCACGGTGCAGATTTCAGCGGATCGAGCGGGGTGAACCGCCGGATAGCACGGCGTCGTTGGTTGTCGGGTGTTCGTCGCGCGAAGGACCGACTTTTTTTGCCATTGGATCGCCAGCGAGTGCAGGGCCGCAAGGTGAAGTCTTTGAGTTGGGTACGTTTGCCATTCAGAAGCACTTCGTGATTTACGTGCAGCGTGTGCTGTTCTTGTTGCTTATGGCGGTTGCGGTTCCGCTGGGCATTGCCAAGTTGCGGGCGAAAAAGTTTGATTACCGAGGAGCGGTGCGGCTCGCGGGGCTGGTCGCGTTTTTGCATGTGATCGTCGCAACGCTGCGCGTGGGAAGCGCGGCTACGTTGTTTGACGGCGTATCGCAGTTTGCCCTGGCGGTCGTGCGGGCGGCGGGGGCCGCCGGTCTGCTTGGCGTTTCGTATCTGGCCATTGATGCGTACGCGCGGCGTCATTGGCCGCACCTGCTGGTTACATGGAATCGTTTGATACTGGGACGCATCAGAGATCGGGATGTGCGGTTCCACACGCTGGTGGGAGCGTGCGTGGGATGCTGGTGGGCCTTTGCCGCGGCGGCGGAACGGACCATGGCGGGCGCGGCTGGTCTGAGCGTGCGACCGATGTTTGGTGGCGAGCGTATGGCGGAGAAATTGCATGGGGCCGCGTCGGGGCTGGCGGGTTACCTCGGTTGCGTGGAGCAAGCGCTCGTTTACGGGCTGCTTTTTCTTCTGCTGCTGGTGGTTTTGCGGACATGGTTGCGGCATCCCGTGTGGGCGGGCGTTGCGTGTGCGCTGATTCTGGCCCCGATCATCGTGCCGCGCGGCGCGAATCCTTATACCGCGTGGTTGGCGATGGGTTTTGGGGGGGCGGCGGTTTGCGTGTGGCTCATGGTGCGTTACGGGCTGCTGGCTATTGTGGTTGCGATTCTGGTGGCGGCCATTCTCAATACGACTCCGATGAACGTTGACGCGCGAGCCTGGACCATCGGACTGAGCCTCAGCGCGATTCTGCTGGTGCTGGGAATGATTGCTTATGGCGCATGGGGGAATTTGAGCGCGAAATCGAAACCGCGGCATGCGGTCGCTCAAAGTACATAGCGTAGCGCAAGGTTGTGCCGTGGTCCGGCAACTTGGTGGGTGTGTCAGACAAGTGACGCCAGCACATCGGGAACTTCACGCAAGCGGCGGATGGTGAAGTCAGGATTTCCACGGGACCAGGGGGCGGACGGTTTGGCGGTGAAGTGAACGGTTCGCATGCCCAGACGAGCGGGGCCGCGCACGTCATTGTCGAGGCGGTCGCCGATGAAGACGCATTGCCGCGGCTCGACGTTCAGGGCCTTCAGGGCGTGGTCGAAAATGCGGCGATCGGGTTTCATGTAGCGGACTTCCGAGGAATAGACGCGCACCGGAAAATAATCGATGAGCCCTTCATGCCGGAGGTAGCCGTCGAAAAGGATTCCCGGCAGCCAGGTGTTGGAGATGAGTCCGAGGCGGTAGTTCCGTCGGGAGAGTTCCGCGAGCATGACCCGGGCATCGGGGTCCACCTTGAACAGATGCCAGATGGCAACGGCGCCATGGAGTGCGAGGTCGCGCGTCTGATTGGTGTTGAGATGTATGCCCATGCGGGCGTGGGCGCGGCGGATGACTTCGATCACCTGCACTTCGCGGCGGACGATGCGCGACCAGAGGGCCGCGACCAGGAATTGCCACTTCGCGGCGCGAAGGTACGTGGACATGGACGGCAACGGGTAACCGAGTGATCCGATATAGCGATGGACGGCGTCGGTGACTTCGTGCACGACCTCGCGGGCATGGCGACGCTCCGAATGTACGAGCGTATGTCCGACGTCGAAGAGGACGACCTCCACGCCGCCGGGGTGGCGCGGGGCGCAGGTTACGCTGGGCGCGTGGACCGTCATCAACATCGGCACGCGCGACAACATGGGCAGCGGCGACAATTCAATGGTCTTCATGAACGTTTTTCCTGGCCGGGTACGCGTATGTCCGCCTGCATGGTGACTTGACGAATGAACGGAGAGTGTCACCTGTACTGCGGGCGGTTGGCGTCCCGGCTGGGAGGTAACGCGACAACGGAGGGGAGAGTCCGCACGAAGAAAAATGGGAACGGAATGCGAGGGCCCTGGTCGCTACGCGCGGGCTAGGGTGGGTTTCAAGCGATACCCAAATGTCCATTTGTTCCGGGGCAATGAATCTGAGGTGGCTGAATGATGGGAACTTGAGCTACGCGGT
Source organism: uncultured Phycisphaeraceae bacterium (assembly GCA_964552515.1). Classification (GTDB taxonomy): domain Bacteria; phylum Planctomycetota; class Phycisphaerae; order UBA1845; family UBA1845; genus JACQXM01. The sequence goes on along the minus strand of CAZKIN010000117.1, from coordinate 1,563 downwards.
AGTTGAGCAGGCATTTAGACCTAACCGCCGTGGTCGAGGAGTTGGTGACAGCGGACACGGCCCGGGCGTTGAGAATGGCGAAACGGGAGAGGACGAGTTTGACAGAGTGTGGGAAACTGGCCAGTAGAAATTGTTCGAGGTGCACGTCCCCGGCAGGGTTCGAACCTGCAACCTTCGGCTTTGGAGGCGTGCCCACTTATTGCCCGAATACTCAGAAAACAGCAGAAAAACCACGGAAATCAAAGTATCAGACGTTGCGTGCCATTGCAATCGAATGCATCCAAAAAAGGTAATTTCGTATCACAAAACGTATCACTTTTCTGCGCCTCGAAAACCGGGACTTTTCGCCAGCAGGATAGATCCAGCCGTAGCCCATAAAATCGCAAGAACCGCCATTCCCCAAACACCAATTGCCGGGCGTTAGAGAGCGATGTCTCATATAATCAGTACGTCAACTGCGAGGGATGATCATGCTTGCGACCCTGCTGCTATTACTCATTGCGATCAACGCGGAGCCTGACGCGCCCAAACCCACCGAAGACCAAAAAATCGAATCGCTGATCAAGATCGTGGCCGAACTCAAGGATGCAGTTTTCGTCCGCAACGGCAAGGAGCACGACGCCAAAGCCTCCGCCGAACACTTACGCAAGAAATGGGACTACGCCAAAAAGGACGTCAAGACTGCTCGTGAATTCATCGAAAAAATCGCTACCAAATCCTACTACGGCAACCAGCCCTACCTCATCCGCTTCAAAGACGGCCGCGAAGTCAAAGCCGGTGACTACCTCTCGGATCGCCTCAAAGAAATCGAAAACCCCAAGAAACCGTAAATGATCCGCATTCAGTTGCCCCACTGGTGCCATATCGCTTGCTGAACGCCGTGATGGAATCCACCCGGCACGCGTCGAATTGAGTTGCCGAAGAGTTCGTGCTCCCAAATTTTCGTCAGTGACACCAGCTTGCCTACCCAAAACGGCGCTTCTCTATTCATTTGCTTTTTGGCACCCCGAAATCCGGGCCTTTCTGCCAGCCAGATACTTCCAGCCGTCGCCAGCAAAATTGCAAGTATCGCCATTCCTCAAACACGGAACGTCTGGGCCCTACCGAACGATTGGCCGGGCGGTGATTTCTGCAGCTGCTGGGGACAGATTGATAGTACGAAGCGGCAGGTGACGTTCCCCTGGCGCGATTCAGCGAACGACCAAACACGATGAAACATGCCGTTGCATCGTGATGGAGGAATGCAAGTGAGTGTTTCCGCCCAGAATTCCTCGACCTCCAGGCGCGCCCTCATCAGTCTTGTGCGGCCGAATTTAGCATGAAGTAACGGAACTGAAATGAGATATTCGCTTCCCTTTTTTGGTGCGGTGAAGTAAAATAGGACGATGATCGGTCGGACCGGGAAAGAAGGCTTACCGTTCGCGTCAATTCAATGTCATTCGGATGACTAATTAAAGGGCAGCTCGGCGAAGGCAGGGAGGCTCGTTAACGGGTAAGCCAACGTGGTTGAACACCTTACTGGTGTTCGGCCGCGTGGGCTTCTTGCATTTATTGGTTTTCGAC
>CAZKIN010000116.1:0-11616 GCA_964552515.1 uncultured Phycisphaeraceae bacterium | reverse complement strand
AGGCACGGAGGCACGGAGGAAAAAAGCAACGGCATAGACTTTATTCCAAGTGACCTGAATTTGGCACAAAATAAGCATCGGAGACACAATGGCCATCTGGTGCGTCGGGGACGCACCCTAAATCGTGACGCTGGGCCAATCGAAAGAGCTGAGTGCAGACCATCCACCATACCCTTTTTCGGAATTAACGGACCTTCCAGAAGGTTGAAGGGTCGAAGGAGAGTGCACCATGATTCATCGCGATACAACCGCAACCATCGGCAATACGCCGCTTGTCGACTTGATGCGACTGGCGAATGGATTGCCGGGGCGCGTGGTTGCCAAGCTGGAAATGCGTAACCCGTGCGGAAGCGTGAAGGATCGGTTGGGGTTTGCGCTTATTGCCGACGCTGAACGGCGCGGGGTGCTGCGGAGCGGCATTACGCTCATCGAGGCCACCGGCGGCAACACCGGGATTGGACTTGCCTTCGCGGCCGCAATCCGGGGGTATCGCCTGGTCTTGACCATGCCGGAATCCATGTCGCAAGAACGGTTGGCATTGCTGAGACACCTCGGTGCAGAAGTACTGCTCACTCCCGGTATTCTCATGGGAGACGCGGTCGCCCGCGCGCGTAGTCTCGCGGATGAGATCCCGAATGCCATCCTGCTGGATCAATTCAGGAATCCGGCCAATCCCGAGGTACACCGGCAAACCACAGCCGTGGAGATTTGGGAGGACACGCGCGGGGCGGTGGATTTTTTTGTGTCGGCCGTGGGGACCGGTGGGACAATCACCGGAGTCGGAGAAGTTCTCAAGAAGCGAAAGCCGTCGGTGCGCGTGGTGGCCGTGGAGCCGTCCGGCGCGGCCGTGCTGTCGGGTCAAGCGGCAGGAAAGCATCAGATGCCGGGTATCGGGGTGGGATTCATCCCGGAAGTGCTGAACCAAGCAATTCTCGATGAAATCATTACTGTGACGGATGAGGAAGCCTTTGTATGCACGCGGCGGCTCGGGCGAGAAGAGGGCATTGTTGCCGGCGTGTCTTCGGGCGCTGCGTTGCATGCGGCGCTGGCGGTCGCCTCCCGACCTGATTCAGCGGGAAAGTTGATTGTGGTTTTGCTGGCGGACACCGGTGAGCGGTACATCACAACGCCGATGTTTGCCGCCGGGTTGGGCGCGAGGGGGTAGTGAGCGAGGGACCAGCGTCATGCCCCAAGGAAGGGGGGCATGACGCCCTCTCTGAAGCCAAACTGACGTTCTTCTGGCACGGGCAAACAAGTTTGCCCATGGCACCGCTCGCGGCAAGGGGCAGACCATCTGGTGCGTCGCGGATTTCACCCAACGGGATTTCAACCGCCACGCGGGCGGAAGGCGATGCGACGGTTTTCGTAATCGAGAGTCGTGATGAATGGTGACAGGAATCCGCCACTGATCACGCCGGCGGTGTAAGGATCGTCGAATGCGCCCTTCGATTCAGTGGCGAAGGTCGCGCTCACTTCGTCCCATCGGTTGCCGCCGAATTCAAACCCTTTGATCACGCCGTTACGGACGAGGACCATGCCGCCGACTCCGCCGGACATGCCCACTTTGGTGTTGCGACCCTCGGCCAGCTTCAGGCTCAATACAGTGTGGTAATGGAACGTCAGGTCCTCACCGGCCGCTCCGGTGTCCAAGCGGAAAAGACCCGACTTGCCTTCAAACGAAGCGTCGATTGCGGGCACGCGGTCGACGAGCTGCATTTTTTCCCACTTGGCACCGAGCAACTGGTAGCCGGCCGGATTGTGCAAAGCGATGCCGGATTCCTTCAGGTCGAGTTCCACCACGCAGCGGGCGATGAAGTCAAAGCCGACAATGCCGCCGATGGGTCGACCGAACGGGATGGTCAGGAAGTCGAGATCCAGCGCAACGACGATGGAGCGATCGAGTGTGACGGGACCAAGTTCGATGGAGTCGAGCCGATAGAACTGGGATTCCACCGCCCCGCCGACGCCGATGGCGGGCACTTTGCCGATGGGCTTGAGGCCGAGCTTTTCGATGGACGACGTGTTGATCACCGTCGATCCCGCACCGGTGTCGAAGATGTACCAGCCCAGCTCCTGCCCGTTGATGCGCGGTCGGACGAGCAGGTGACCGGTGGGTGCGCGAACCACTTCTAACTTCGATGCGACCTTGGAATCGAACTGCACATCCGAGGTGGTCACGCGCGGGGGAGCGAGCGCGGATTGTTCGCCGGGGGAGACTTCCGTGACCTGTTCCCATTCGAATTCGGTCCGCGCGCCGTTTTCCGTTTCCTCGATGATGCGGCGCGGAATGCGCAGTCCGCCTGACTCCCGCGTGCCTTCCAGAGTGATCGATTGCTTGGTCTTGCCCGCTGAATAAGACCAGCGCGTAGCGAGCCAGGTGGACGGGTCTAATTCGATGGTTCCCTTTTCGAAGCCGCCGGTGTGCTCGAAAGCGAGCACGATTTTCTGGTCGCTGCTTTGTTTGGCATCGAGCGTGTAGCGGAACGGCGCCGCAGGGTCGAGCCAATAGCCGGTGATGGCGGCGCCCCAGATGATCTGTTCGGAGCGTTCACCCAATTGCAGGGTGCGTACTTGTCCGTGGAGGTCCATGAGCCAAGCTTCGTTTCCGTTCCAGCCGCTGCCGAATGGAATGGGCCCTTCAAAATGGTGGGTGAAGTGGCCTGCCGCGTCCATTTCCATCGTCACGGGTACGCGATTGCCAAAGAGCAGGCCGGTTCCGCGGGCCTTCAGGCGGGTCGGCGGTTTGCGCGCGGGATCGACTCCCGCGGCTTTGCGTGCGTTTTCCAGCACCTTTTCCGTAGTCAGTGGTGACTGGCCGTGAGCCTCAGGGCTGGACACGGACAGCAGTGCGGCGAATGCCACGGTGAACAGATCCGGCGAGGTCATGTGGTAGCTCCCTTCTTTTTCCTGGTTACCGCCCGGCGTTTCGGCGCAACCGGAGCCAGGACAAATGTGAACGACTGCAGCCCGTTGCGCGGGGATGGCGTCCCTTTCTGCACGATGTCCATCAATTCGTTGATCAATGCGTTGATCCGCCGCAGCTGTTTGTCGGATACCCAGCCTTTGACCCGCCCGGCGCGCAGGCGGCGCAGATCGTCGATGGGCAGATGCCCGAATTCCGGCAAGGCGCGATCCATGTCGCGCGTGCCCAGGCGGATGGCGGCGCGCAGGACGCGTGACACTTCGGCGAGGGGCGCTTTGCCATAACGGATTTTCAGCGGTCGACCGGCGAGGTCGTACATGGCCGCGACATGCCGGCCATGCTTTCGCGGCGGGCATTGGATCAGGAGCTGCGCTCTGAGCAGCTGGCGCACGTGAAAGTAAAGCGCATCGGCGGGACGGCCGAGGTATCCGGCGAGTTCTGCGATGGAGGACGCGCCGGCGGAAGCGAGGACATCGACGATTTCCTGGCGGACCGGGGAGGTGAGCGCCCGCAGTTCGGCGCGGGTTTCGATCCACTTGATTTGCGGGCGATGCGATTTCATGATGTCAGCTTTCACGATTGAAATTTATTTAAAATATTCAAACGTATATCGGCATACTACGCAGCCGCTTTTCGCCGGTCAAGCGAACAGAAGTGCAGCGTTTGTAGAGAGTTGTCAGTGCATGCGTCGAGGCACAGAGCGGTGGCGGTGGCAAACAAGTTTGCCCATGGCACCCGGCGTGCGAATTTCAGGTCAGTGAAACCATACCGGTGACGTAGGGGTTGGTGCGGCGTTCGCGGCCGATGGTGGTTTCGGGGCCGTGGCCGGAGAGGACGCGGGTGTCGTCGGGGAGGGTCATGAGGTTTTCGCGGATGTTGCGGAGGAGGCGGTTGCCGTCGCTGTGGTGGAAATCCACGCGGCCGACACCGCCAGCAAAGAGCGCGTCGCCGACGATCGCTGTCTTGAGGCTGGCACAATAAAACGTGCGTCCGCCGGGCGAGTGGCCGGAGGATTCGAGAACCTGCCACACGCTGCCGTCAAGCTCCAGGGTTGAGCCGTGCGGCAGGTCGAGCGGATCGGTGACGCTGGTAACAAAGCCGAGCCCAACGAGTCCGGAGAGGTTTTCCATCGGGTCGGTAAGTCCGCGCCATTCCTCTTTGGCGAGGTAAACGGGGAGCTTGCCAAATTCGTCGCGGATTTCGTCGATGCCCGCGATATGGTCGGCGTGGGCGTGGGTGAGCACGATGGCCTGCGGAACGAGGGCATGGTCCGAAATGTGCCGCAAAATTTGCTCTGCTTGCGGGGGCAGACCGGGGTCGATAATCCAACAGGGGCCGCCGTGGCGGAAGTAGACGGTCATGCCGTTTTCGGCATAGATCGGGTCGTTGGTGATATGAATGGTAAGCTTGGATGGAGAGACTGCCATAACTTCCTCTGTACCTCGCCGCCAGAATGCCACCGCGTGACACAGTCGTAACGTAAGGCCCTGCGGCAGCTTCTAACGGATGGAACCAGCTTATGTCTATCGTAATAGCGGACTTACGCGATCGAGATGGTGTCGACCGCTAGTCCGTGACGGCCTTGAAAGTGTAGGCGACTGCACAATTCCGACAAGCGTCGTGAAAGACGGCAGCGCTGAGCCGACAAGGCACTATGGGGATTCGGACGGACGGACCCATCCCGCCGGATATCGCCGGAGAAACGGCGCGGCGGAATTCGGAGTTGATGTTACACGTGGTCACCGCCTACAATCCCGCGACACTCGGACATGCGACCAACGGATACAATCGGCCGAACGGCGCAACGGCTCCGAGTAAGGAGAGGAATGGCCATGAATACCTTGGAAGCGCTGCGGCAGCATCAGCTGGTCATCCTGCGCAGATTGCGTAAGGGACCGCTCACCGAGTTCGAACTGGTTCGTGAAGTGACGACCCATTCGGGCCATACGCAGGAACAATGCGAAGAGAAAATGGCGGAATGGCTTGAAGAACTCCGCGTGGAAGGCTTGGTGTGGTCCGGTACGCTGACCAACGCCGGCGACCAGAAGATGATGGCGGCCGCACTGACGCGGGCCGGCATCGAGATGGTGGGCTGATCGACAAACAGTATTTCTGCACCGTCATCACGGGGCAAGCGGCCAATCGAGGCCGGGTTGCGACGGATGACGGTGACAAGATTCGAGACGAGGGTGCCACTGGGTGGCGCCCTCGTTTTTTATTGTCAGTTTGTGTATTCCTTGACGCATCCACCCTGCCCGGTTTAACCACTACTACAAGTATCCACAGGGAATAAATTGAGACGCCGCGGCGAAAAAGTTAGGATACTTTCCGTGGTGCGGATCCCCGGATCTTCCTTGCGTTGCCCGCACCGGTCCACTGCGAGCGAATCATGAATTCCGTCATTGAGCTGAGCCATATTTCCAAGACGTTCGGGACGCACCGCGCCGTCAATAATCTGTCATTAACCGTGCCGCGCGGGTCGATCTACGGGTTCATCGGACCGAACGGATCGGGCAAGACAACCACCATCCGCATGATCATGCACATTTACCACCCTGATCCGGGGACCGGGCGAATCCTGGTGCTGGGGAAGGAATCGCACAGCGCCGCGAATGATCGCATCGGTTACCTGCCGGAAGAACGCGGACTGTACAAGAAGATGAAGGTGCGCGACCTGCTGCGGTTTTATGCGGAATTGAAGGGCAAGCCGGATTGCCGGGTGGCGGCCGATCGGTGGCTGGAGCGAATGGGCTTAACCGAATGGGCGAATAAGAAAATCGACACGCTGTCGAAAGGCATGGCGCAGAAGGTGCAGTTTATTTCGGCGGTGATCGCGGAGCCGGAACTGGTGATCCTGGACGAGCCTTTTTCCGGACTGGACCCGGTGAATGCGGATGTGATGCGCGACGCGGTGCTCGATTTGCGCCGCGCGGGCTCGACGATCATCTTTTCCACGCACGACATGAGCGTGGCCGAGAAGATGTGCGACTCGATCTTCATGATCTATCGCGGGGAGAAGGTGCTCGACGGCACGATGGACGAGATTCAGGCGCGCTACGGGCAGGACACGCTGCGCGTCCGGATGGCGACCGGCGTCGAGGATTTTCGCAACCTTCCCAAGGTGGAAAAAGTGACAGACTTCGGTCGCTTCAAGGAGTTGCGGCTGCCGGCCGGTGCGGATACGCAGGAAGTGCTTCTGGCTCTGGCGCAGCGCGGGCGCGTGGAGCACTTTGAACTGACCCGCCCTTCGCTGCACGATATTTTTGTGCGTATTGCGGGGCCGGACGCGCGTGAAGTGCGGCAGAATCCGATCGATGCCTCGCCCCTGCAACCGGCGAAGGAGGTGGCCTATGCGTAAGATGATGGTGATTGCGATGCGGGAGTTTCAGGCGGCGGTGAAGACCAAGGCGTTCATCATCAGCCTGGTCGCGATGCCGGTCTTCATGGGCGGCAGCATCGTGGTGCAGATGCTGATGCGGAACAAGGTGGATCGCACGGATAAACCGGTGGCGATTGTCGATTATTCCGGCGTGCTGTTTGATTCAATTGCGGCGGCCAGTGCGAAACGCAATGAATCGAATGTCTCTACGGGAGAATTTCGCGATCGTGATGATGGCATTTGGAAAGTAGATGAAACGGGGGCGCGCATTCAGGTGCGGCCGAAGTATGTGTTCGAGCGCGTGGAACCGGATACGCAGAGCCAGGATGAACTGACTTATGAACTTTCGGAGCGCGTGCGCAAGAAAGAGCTTTTCGCCTTCGCGCTGATTGGCCCGGATGTGGTGAAACCCGGCGCGGATCTGGAACGGGCGGCGGTGGCCTACCATTCCAACAGCCCGACGTTTGATGACATTCAGGATTGGCTGGCCGGTCCGATCAATCAACGCATTTTGGAAATGCGTTTTGCCCATCACAAGCTCGACCCGGTCGTGGTCCGGGAGGCCACCATGCCCACGGAGGTAGCCAACCTGGGGTTGGTGCAGAAGGACGCGGCAGGCAACATCGGCAAGGCCGAGACCACGAACCAGATGTTGAATGTCTTTCTCCCGCTCGGGCTGATGCTGCTGATGTTCATGCTGATCATGGTCGGGGCGCAGCCGCTACTGCATACCGTGCTCGAGGAGAAGATGCAGCGGATCGCGGAGGTGCTGCTCGGTTCGGTCACGCCGTTTCAACTGATGATGGGCAAGGTGATCGGCATGGTGGGTGTTTCGCTGGTCATTGCGACCATTTATCTGGTCGGTGGTTACTTTGCCCTGGAGCGCGCGGGGTATGCGGGCCTTTTTCCCACGCACCTGATGTGGTGGTTTGTCATCTATGTGGCACTGGCGGTGCTGATGTTCGGCGCGCTGTTCAGCGCCGTGGGGGCGGCCGTCACCGACTTGCGTGAAGCGCAGAGCATGGTCACTCCGCTGATGCTGTTCGTGGTCGCACCGCTGTTCGTGTGGGTGAATGTGGTGCGCGAGCCGAATTCCACATTCGCCACGGTCTTCTCCCTGTTCCCGCCGGCGACGCCAATGCTGATGACGATCCGGCAGGCCGTCCCGCCGGGCATTCCGATGTGGCAACCGGTGCTCGGCATCGTGTTGGTGCTGATCACGACGGTGGGGTGCGTGTGGGTGGCCGGTCGGATTTTCCGCGTGGGCATTTTGATGCACGGCAAGAGCGCAAACCTCGGCGAGATGATGCGCTGGATCGTGAGGGGATAATTACGAATTGCGAATAGCGAATAGCGAATGGCGGAGACCGATGAAAACGCGTTGAATCATTTACTATGATTCGCTGCGTCTGCCGCAGGATGATCGATCTACGGACATTTGATTTGCTGCCTTCGTAAACTCCTCGATTGCACTTAACCGGTCCTTGCCGCAAAGTACCCGCATCGTGATGGATCAAGATGTTTCGACAGCGCAGTCAAGCGACTTTGCGGCCACGCCCGACGGCGCACTGATTCCCGTCGCCCGACCGGTGTCGCTGTTCCCTGATCCACCGGCTCCGCCCCACCATCCGATTTACCTTTCGCGCTGGACTGGCCGGCAATGCTTCTTTGACGCGGTGCTCATTCTCATATTGCTGCTAGCGAGTGAATTCCTGATTGGTTTTGCATTCACCCTCGCCACTGACCTGCCGGACCCGGACGTACCGGCCGTCGACGCCATCCGACGCGAGATGTTGCTCCCCGTGCTCGCCATCCGCTCGACGCTGTGCATCGCGCTTATCTTCGCAATTCTGCGCTGGCGCGGACAAACCGCGCGGTCGATCGGATTGCAGGTCAGTTCCGATGTGGTCGACTGGGTCATCAACGTGGTCATTGGCGTCGGCTGCGCCATGACTGCATATGCGTGGTTGTTCACGTGGCTCCTTGCGTCCAGCATCATCTGGCCGAACTGGTTTGACGAAATGGGCAAGAATAAAGAGCAACTCGTCAACCTGATTCCGGCGATGCATCCGCTTTGGTTCATTCCGCTCAATCTCATGGTCGCCACTTACGAGGAACTCCTGCTCCGCGGGTTCCTGATGACCCGGCTGCGTCGCACGTTCGGCGGCTGGACACTTGCGGTCATCGTCAGCGCGCTCCTGTTCACCGTCGCCCACCTGGGCGATCAGGCACTGGCCGCCATGCCGATCATCGCCGGTCTGGCGGTCATCTTCAGCATCGTCACCATCTGGCGAAAGTCGCTGGTGCCCGCCATCGTCGGGCACTTTCTGTTCAACTTGTCGCAGATGCTGGGAATGTACTTCTCCTCCCCCGAATGGCGGCAATAGCCCGCGTTTTCGACGCGTCCCGGATCACGCCCCACCGCGAAACTGCCCCGACCCGCCATCGCCGCACCATGGCCCCGTGGTTTACACCGGCGCATAATCCCACTATCGTAAGTAAGGGTGCTGCGCTTCGGCACTCCGGGAAACTGACCGACTTATGCAGAAACATACCGATTTACCACAGGATTTTGCCGAATTGGGCATCGAGACCCGGTTCCTCAAAGCTCTGACGAAAATGGCGTTTGTCACGCCCTCCGAGATTCAAAAGGGCATTATTCCGCCGGCGCTGCAGGGTCGCGACATCCTCGGCCAGGCACGCACGGGGACCGGAAAGACTGCCGCGTTCGGACTGCCCGTCCTCCAGCGGCTCGATCCGGATGATCGTCTGCAGGCCATCTGCCTGGTGCCCACGCGTGAACTCGCCGTGCAGGTGACCGCCGAACTACAACGACTCGCCGAGTTTTCCGGTCTGCACATTGTGGCGGTTTATGGCGGGCAGAAGGTGCAGACCCAACTGCACCAACTCGGGCGCAAGCCGCACGTGGTGGTCGGCACGCCCGGCCGCGTGATGGATTTTCTGCAGCGCGGAGTACTGAACCTCAAGGACATCAAGGCCGCGATGCTCGACGAAGTGGACCGCATGCTGGACATCGGCTTCCGCGACGACATCCGCAACATCCTCAGCCGCATTACCTCGCCGCATCAGACGATTTTCGTCTCGGCCACCTTGTCCGATGAAATCAAGAACCTGGCGCGGAAGTACATGCGCGACCCGCTCGAAGTGAATGTGTCGCGGGACAACATCACCGTCGATGAAGTGGACCAGTCGTATGTCACCGTCGATCCCTATGACAAGTTTCACCTGCTGCGGCTGCTGCTGGCGGAACAGACCACCGGCATGACCATCGTCTTCACCAATACCAAGCACGCTGCACGAAAGCTGACCAAGAAACTTTTCGACGCGGGCATCGACGCGAAGGAAATCCACGGCGACCTGGAACAGAACAAGCGCGACCGCATCATGGAGCGCTTCCGCCGCAACCAGTTCAAGGTGCTGGTCGCGACCGATCTCGCCTCGCGCGGCATCGATGTCACCAACGTGACACAGATCATCAATTACGACATTCCCAAGGACCCGGAGATTTACGTGCACCGCATCGGGCGCACGGCGCGCATGGGCGCGCAGGGACAGGCCGTCACCTTTGTCGGGCGCGACCAGGGCAAGGAACTGACCAACGTGGAAATGCTCATCAACCGGCAGGTTCCCACCCGCGACGTACCCGGCTTCCGCCCGCGCTCGCAGTCGGAGGACTCGCGGTTTGATTCCGACGGTCCGCCGCGCCAGGCGGCCCCCGCGCCGCTCGCTGCGCCGATTGCCGCCGCTCCCGCCGGACCCAAGGCGCCCGCCAAGACCCTGGGCGGAAAGTTCCGTCCGTCGCGCCGGTCGCGGCGCTTGTGACGATTAACCGACACCTTCATCCCGCGGATTTCTTTTCCCGGCTTTGATCATGGCCGATTTTGACGACATTCCCGCCGACTCCGAGGAAGAGCTTCCGCTGCTGGACGACGAGCCGGCCGCACCGGTCGATCAGGTTACCGCCGCCACCGTCTCCGACGCCCCCATCGTCGTTCACCACGAAGTCACGCGCGGACAGGCCGGCAAACGGCTGGACAAATTCCTGCACGATCGTCATCCGCGCACCTCGCGCACCATCCTCCAGCGGTTCATCAAAACGGGCGACGTAACCGTCAACGCGCTGCCCACGAAGGCCAGCTACGAAGTCCTCGCCGGCGACCGCATCCAGGTCACCATGCCGCCCCCGCCGCCGAGCGACGTCATTCCGCAGGACTTGCCGCTGAATATCCTGTTCGAGGATGACTGGATCATCGTCATCAACAAACAGGCGGGCATCGTCTGCCACCCCGCGCATGGCGGGCAGAGCGGGACCATCGCCAACGCGGTGGCCGGTCACGCCCGGACGCTCAGCCGCGGCACCGACCCCTTTCGGCCCGGCATCATTCATCGGCTGGACAAAAATACGACCGGCGTGATGGTCATTGCCAAGACGGATGAGGCGCACTGGCGCATTTCGCTGCAATTTGAACGCCGCACCGTCCGCAAGGAATACTTCGCCATCTGCGAAGGTCGCGTGAAACTCGACGGCGACGTCATCAACAAACCGCTCGCCCCGCACCCGGAAACAACACAGCGCATGATCCTGCCAACCGCATCGCCGCCGCGAACCGCGATGTTCAAGGAAGCGGTGACGGAGTATCGCGTCGAGCAGCGCTTTCGCGGCTATACGACGGTCGCACTGCATCCCAAGACGGGACGCACGCACCAGCTTCGGGTACACATGATGTCCATCGGGCATCCCATGGTGGGTGACAAGCTCTACGGCGGCAGGCCGGTAAGCGAGCTCGATCTTTCCGGCGCAGGGTCCGCCGATCCGATCATCGAGTTCCAGGCCCTGCATGCGCGGCGCTTGCAGTTCATGCACCCGATCAACGAAAAACCGGTCCTTTTCGAGGCCCCGCTCTCCGCGCGGATCGTGCGGATTCTGGAACTGTTGGAAACGCACCGGCGTATGTAGAATCGGCGGCGATACGATGCAGCTATCCGTGGTCATCCCGGTCTACAACGAACGCGACACCATCGCGGAAATCATCGCGCGCGTCGATCGCGTACCCATCGACAAGGAAATCATCACCGTCAACGACTGCTCGAAGGATGGCACGCTCGATCGGCTCAAGGAATTGCAGCAGCGCTATCCCAACCTGAAGGTGCTGCATCACGAAGTCAACCAGGGCAAGGGCGCGGCGCTACGCACCGGGTTCGCGGCCGCCAAAGGCGACATGGTCATCATCCAGGACGCCGATCTGGAGTATGACCCCAATGAATATCCCAAGCTCATTCAGCCGATCCTCGA
>CAZKIN010000115.1:0-11731 GCA_964552515.1 uncultured Phycisphaeraceae bacterium | reverse complement strand
CCCTGGTTGCAATGAAGCTGCAGGCTTACCGCTTCATCGATCGCGCGCACATTCAAGACTTCTTGTCGGTTGGATTAATTGATGACACCGTGCGCTCAGCGCTGCCTCCGGACCTCCGCGCACGATTGGAAGAAGTCATCCAAGCCAACCAGCAACCCTAATGCCGCTACCGGTCAATGTAGCGTCGCCCCTTGTGGGCGGCGTTTGCTTCCTGCGAAAATTCGAGGTGAAATAGTTCTCCGTCGCCACACTTGATTGTTGAATGCTCTAATGCCGTCACCTTCCACAATGGCCGGGCTTTAGCCGGCCGGTGTTTGCCCCCGGTTTCAACCGGGGGAAATCGGGCCCACCCCTTCTAGTTTATTTTCTCTTTGCTCCTCAGCCGGCTTAAGCCGGACTTCCTTCCGGAACCGGTTCGCCAACCAGCCATGTTCTTCATGAAATCCCGGATCGGCTACCTGCAACTAGAACCTCAAAGCGCAAGCGACGGGCCTTGATAGCCAAATGTGTGGTCCTTCCTTTGAACCGGCCCCATTAATACTTTTTGTCTTCAATCCCACGGATTGCCCCGAAGCATTTTTTCAACCACTTTAGCGATCACGTCCACGGCGAATTCGCGCGAGAATCTCGCCCCCGACTGCAACCACCCAACGAGCGTCTGTCGTTTCGCCTCGACCTTTTGTTCAATCGCCTCATGATCCGCGTGTACTGCTGTTACGGGCGAACCTTCGCCAATTGGCTTGTTTTTTGACGCTTCTTCAATTCGCTTTTGCTTGCCCTTCAAGTGGTTGCCGACATCCAAACGCACGTCGGTTTCCAGTTGATCCAAGCCCATCGGTTGAATGAACTCTTGTTTAGAAGCTATTCTCGCCTTGCTCTTGTTGTCTCCAGTCGCTTCGACGGTTGCCCTCTCGATTTCGGCCTTTACCCTTTCAATGAATGCTTTAGGATCGGCCACGTCATTCGGCGATAGCGCGATCGTGATGCGCCGAGTTTGCGGTTCATTCTTACCCGAACGTGGATTTCGTTTTTTTCGTTTGCTCATGCGGGCACCCCTTCCCGAACATGGGCATCCTCTTCAATCGTGAGTTCCACGACTTGCAACCCTTTTCCTCCCTGAGCGCGGTGCAATTCATCGGCATGGTCGGAAAGCTCGCGCACCAACTTCTTAATCTGACCATTGGAGAGCGAACAAGGAACGTCGATCGTCAACAACAGTTCACAGTTCTTGCTACCTACGCCAGACTCGACAAATGGAGGATCTCCAAATGCAAGCGTTGCCTTAATCTCTTTCCTTACTTGCTTCCAATTCACAGGACCCGTTTGGGCAAATTCAGGCGGCCACCCTTTCGGCGGACCCTCCGGCCAGATTGGGCCGAAGAAGGCGGGAGGTGGGATCGGCGTTTCGTCCGTCCAACCGTTTTGTCGTGCGGCCTCGGTAAGTAGATCGAAATCGTGCTTCATTGCATGGTGAAGAGACGATTCCCAAGCATATGATGTTTCGCCCATCTCTGCTCTATGAATAGCTTGCGTTGCACACGCCATTGCATCCGAATCATAACCAAGCATTGGATCACTGGCAGCTAATGCCGCGAAACGAGCCGAATCAAGTGCGTTCGCCGCCGCGAAGCCCTGGGAGTCGAGAGCAAAACAATCTCTTGCCAGTCGTTTGGCCGCGTCAGCAAGAACGTCTGTTAAATGCGCCATACCGGGTGAATCTACACCCGCTTCAGCCGCCAAAACCGTACTTTCACCAATGCGAAGCAATTCTTTTGAATTTGGCATGAAGTGCTGGAGCAACGGCAGCATGCGTCTCGCGCAACGTGCGGCAAAAGCTACGCGCGCCCATCGCGGCAGCATTGCGAGTTCCTCACATGTAGGAAGCATTGATTTCTGCAAATCGGCCATTGGCTTTCTCCCTTGCGCCTTGCTTCTAACCGAGCCGCGCCCGTTAGGAAGCGGTGGGTTCGCAACTCGCATGGCCACATCAGTGCGGACCATGCCTCAATTTTTAAGAGTATAGACACGCCGTCCGAGAATAAGCCAGTAGAAATACGTGCCAAATTTGGAACCGAACTGCCCCCCGCATTACCCCGCTGTATATATACAGCACTCCGCCGCCAAAGCTGGAGCAGCTAATCGATCCAACCGAATTTGGCCCGTTTAACAGCTGCCCCGCCACCATGATGTATATATACATCATGGTGCTGGTTCATTCCGGAACTCAAGAAGTCGATCCCTCCAACGCAATCCTGCCCGACCTCGCATCCCTAACCCCAGCCCCCACAACAACTTACGAATCTGCCAAAAATTTCCTTGACTTCCAATCACATGTTCGGTATAAGTTAATTAGCGACAATGACTCCGCCGCCGGGGAGGCTGCCTTATGCCCTGCCGCCATCACCAACGCCTCGCCCACAGCGCTACCGGTCCGCGCCGATTGGTGACTGTTATGTGGCACACTCGAAAAAAATCGCAAAACAAACCCAATCGCTGCGTTCGCGCAAAAAGTGAAGGTTCAGTTTCGTTCCTTCCAATTAAGCGATGGCAAAATGACGGAGCGCCGAACATACTATTCCGATCCGCGACTCCCTGCGGACTCCACGCCGCAACCTGAAATGGAGCCGCACAACGCAATGGGACCTTGCATGATTTCCCGACGCTCATTTCTCGGCTACGCTTTCGCCATGATGGCCTTTGAACGTAACCTCCGCGCCGATGCGGAATCGCCGCGCACCTTCATCCGCCGCCCCCCGGCCGCGCGGCCGCGCATCCAGCACGTTCAGATGCAGGCCCAAGACCTCGACGCGCTGGCCGATTTCTATGGAGGCACGCTCGGCCTGCCCGTTCGCCTCGTGCGCACCAAGAAAGAAGTCGACCGGGAGTTGCGTCAGACCACTGACACACTGACTTTGCCGGTTGGCCCAAGCACCCTGAAATTCGTCCGCGCTCCCGAAGGCACCAGACCCTACTACCACTTCGCTTTCACCATCCCTGAAAACAAGTTCGACTCCGCCCGCGCCTGGCTGGCCGCGCGCACCCCGCTCCTGCGCGACTCCGAAACCGGCCTCGACTTCATCCACTTTGAAAACATCAACGCCCGGTCGGTCTACTGGTGCGACCCCTGCGGCAACATTGGCGAACTCATTGCCCGCCACACGCTCATCAGTGACTCTGCCGGTGACTTCACTCCCGCCGACTTGCTTTGCGTCAGCGAAATCGCCCTCACCCCTCCCGATCACGACGCCACCTTCAACCTCATCCGGCGGGAACTTGCCATCGAGCCTTGGTATGATTCCTCCATCTTCCTCGGCGACGACGACGGCACCATCATCGTTTTTCAACCGGACAAGACCTGGCTCCCTGAGCGCAAACGCCCCGGCGAACTTCATCCGACAACTATCCATGTGTACGGCCACGGTCAGCGCGAAGTGCCATTCAGGGGCACCGGCCTGCCCTATGTCATTAAGGCAGTGGACTGATCAGGCGCACGCGCCATGAAGATCGCGGAACGAACCCATCCGCCCCCCGCATCGGCCGAGTGACTACCTGATGCGCGACGGCGCACGGATGGCTTTGGCGGTGATGGGGACAATGAGCGGCTTGTTGATTTTGACGGGTAACGAAACCGTCGTACTGCGCAGAAACAACACGTCGTCATGGGTGGACAGACTGACTCGAAGGTGGCCGGCGGCTTGCGCGGGGATTTGATAGACAAATGTCCCCAGGTACGCCCCGGAAGAAATAAGCCTTGGATTCCCCACCAGCCCCGCGGCGATGCGTCCACGGACATGATCGACAGCGAAATAGTGCGGGTCGCCCGCGAACGCAAGATCGTCCCGTGTCGGGTCAACCCAGGCGTCCACCATTGCCAGATTAGTGTCACCACCGCTGATCCGTGCGCTCAGCGACAGTTGGTAACCGCGAAGTTGCGCCTCGCCGTCGAAATAAACGTCGACCACAACCTGCCCACCCGGCTGGGCGCTGCGCTGCACCGGTACGAGTCTTACCGCGGCCATCGCTACGATTGAGGCGGGGGCGCCTGGATCCCGACCCGGCGAACAGGGATCCGTCTCCGGATACGACATTCCGCCAAACGCATCAAGCACCGCGATGATATCAAATATGTTGATGAGGCGATCGGGGGCGGTCCCCATTTGGTCCGTGCTGAATAGGGAACACTGACCAAAAAGCGATTGAAATCCATCCAGCACACAAACAATATCAAAAACATCAACGCTGCCGCTGTCGTTGCCATCGCCATAGTGCCAAGTCGTCGCCGTTGTCGGAAGGGATAAATTCTCGGGCTCGGCCGGAAGGCGCACATCGGATCGCACTTCGTATGTCGTAAAGGGAATAATCTCCCGATCGCCCACGAGAACGGTACCCCATTCTTCAGAGGTTTGAAAAACGGGTGTGTCAACCAACAGTCCCTGCATATCTATATATTGCGGAAGACAGGTTAGTTCTGAAGATTCCACGCGCAGCGCCACCGAATTAAGACCGGGTGGCGGCGTGGCCGTCAGGTAGCGAGCGCCGGCGCCCAACGTCAAGGGAGGCTCGGCAGTCGGCAGGCAGGAATCCGAAACTTCTTCGCAGAAGAAACCCGCGGTGCATGGTGATCCGCTGCCGGTGCAACTGCCATCCAGGCAGACGTCCATCATGGTACAGAACTGTCCGTCGTCGCAGGCAGTCGTGTTGGTCACGTACTGACAACCGCCCACGGGGAAGCACGAATCCGTCGTGCAAACGTTTCCGTCGTCGCAATCCAGTGGTATTCCGGCGACACAGCTCCCGCTGGTGCAGCTGTCATTCACGGTGCACGCATCGCCGTCGCTGCAAGATGAGCCATCCACTTCGATGTTGGACAGGCAGCCGCCCATACCGTCACAGCTGTCCGCGTGGTCACACGGTGATTCCGTCGGATCACCGCAGGCCGCGCCGGCCACTGCGTCAATGAATTGACAGCCCAGCAGCGGGTCGCACGCATCGGTCGTACAATCGTTGGCATCATCGCATGAAATGACTGAACTTCCCGCGCAGGTTCCGTTCGCACAAGTGTCTACGGTCGTGCAAATGTCACCGTCGTCACAAGTCGCTCCCTCGTTGGCGGGCAGGGGCGCACATTCACCCGTGCCCGGTAAGCAGGTTCCCAGGTTGCAGGCATCATTCAGCGCCGAGCAATCGGTCGGCACGCCCGCGCAGGTTTCGCTGGTACAGCTGTCATTCACGGTGCACGCGTCGCCGTCACTGCAAGATGTGCCATCCACTTCAATGTTGGACAGGCAGCCGCCCATACCGTCACAGCTGTCCGCGTGGTTACACGGTGATTCCGTCGGATCACCGCAGGCCGCGCCGGCAACTGCGTCAATGAATTGACAGCCCAGCAGCGGGTCGCACCCATCGGTAGTACAATCGTTGGCATCATCGCATGAAATGACTGAACTTCCCGCGCAGTTTCCGTTCGCACACGTGTCCACGGCCGTGCAAATGTCACCGTCGTCACAAGTCGCTCCTTCGTTGACGGGCATGGGCGTGCAATCACCCGTGGCCGGTATGCAGGTTCCTAGGTTGCAGGCATCATTCAGCGCGGAGCAATCGGTCGGCACACCCGCACAGGTTCCGTTGAGGCAGACGTCAACGACCGTGCAGGCTGCACCGTCATCGCAAGACAGGCCCTCCTGATCCGGCACAGTCGTGCACAAATTGTTGATGCAGGCATCTGCCGTGCAGGAGTTTCCATCGTTGCAATCGCAGTCCACGTGACAGCAACCGGCAAGGATTGCCCCGGAGCAGCCGCCGGCCGAACATGTGTCATCAATCGTGCACGGATTTCCGTCGCTGCACGGCAGCACATTGGAATCATGCGTGCAAAGACTGGCCACGCAATCATCCGTGGTGCACGGATTGAGGTCATCGCATTGTGCCGCGGTTGAACAGTTGGTCAGAACAAGTCCGCGCAGGGCGCTCATGTCCTGTGATACCGTTCCGGCACTCCAGAGATTGGGAGCGCCAAATGTGCTCGACGTGCCATCACGGTAGTTCGACTGTGGAGTAATTAGCGCCGTTGCGTTTTCCTCGAGCTTGAAGACTTCGTCGCTGCCGATACCGCTCGCGGGATTGATGCCCTCACCCGAAGGTCCGAATCGCGGAACGCCTTGGGCATTCTTGATGGTCAATTGCCAGTTGCGCTGGGAGACGTCAAATCCCTGCTGGCTGATGTAGTTGCCATCGCCCGCCGCTGATGCGCGTACATTGATCCACCAGTCTCCGGCCGCAGGGTCAAAACTTACATCGGTGGGCAGATCTTCTGAAATCGTAATAATGGTCCCGGCCCGGACGTCGGACCAGAGGCTGTGCTGGGTGAGTGTCAACGTCTGTATGGTTTGCGACCCGCCGCCGGTGTCGTCACTTACGAGCAATTGCCAACCGCGGAGGTCCGCGTGATCGGTGGCAACGACCAGTTCAAACCAGTCACCGCCGTTTCCCAGGATTCGACCCCAGAAAACATCCGTTCCCGTTCCGCCAAGAAAATTGCCGGGCGCTACGGCATTGTATTCATTCAAAAATACATAAGCGCCGGCCGCGTTGTTGGCGGCCTGCGGCGACGGCACCGAAAAGACCTGCAGCTGGAAATCAGCATCGGGGAAGCGTCCGAAAGCCGCGTTCACCGCCAGAGGTGGGTAGGTAAGTGTCTCTATGGCGACACCCGAAGGATCAGACAACTGTACCAATCCACCTGACAAACTCAGCGCGAAATTCGTGTGCAGCGGGCCTT
Organism: uncultured Phycisphaeraceae bacterium; assembly: GCA_964552515.1. Lineage (GTDB taxonomy): Bacteria > Planctomycetota > Phycisphaerae > UBA1845 > UBA1845 > JACQXM01. The sequence goes on along the minus strand of CAZKIN010000115.1, from coordinate 4,953 downwards.
GCCCTGTTTCGTTGTCCGCCCAAAAGAGCAACCATGTCTTTCCACACATGATGGTGTTCGGAGGAATCATCCATTTGGTGGGTTCGAGAGGGTCGTCGGTCAGGAAATATCCTCCCAGGTCGACCGTGGCGGTGGACGCATTGTACAACTCAATCCATGGATCAAATTCGCCCAACTCATCGGCGTTGATGAGCGTATTACCGGCCAGCACCTCATTCAGATAGGCAATAGGCAGCACGTCGAATGTGGCGTTGTTCTCGGCGCTCCAGGTGACACTGTCAAAACTGCGGGCGCGGACTTGTGAATCGTGGGTGAGTGGAATCGGTGTACTATACACCAGGGCCGAGGGACTAATGGCGCCCCCGGTTAAGCGGGGGTCCGAACCGTCCAAGGTATAGTAAACGGTTCCTGAGTTGGCACTGATCGTAAGTTCGAACGGAGGCGCGATGACTCCGCCCTGCTGATTATAGGTGGGTGGCGGGCTCAGTTGACTATCCATCCATACCAGCCGATCGGCCAACCACTGCTTCATCCATGCGATTTCTTCGGCGTAGGTAAGTCCGATGAAGAAGTTTGGCCAAATGTAAATGCCAAGGATTGGCCATCGAACGTAATTCCGTTGCTGGGCTGGTTCAAGAAGCGCAGCGATCTCATCAATGTCTGCGACCAGCTCGCTGGTTTGGAAGGTATCGCGGCGCAGTTGATGCCATCGATCCGCGTAGCGGAGCTGAAACTCGGGGTCTTGGAATAGCCGTCCCCACCACGGGTAGTCGGCACTGGTGAGGAGCGGGTAGTACCAGCCTGTCGGCAGCCATCCATCGAGGTAATTGGCATTGCCCAGTGTCAAGTTGTAGTCCCAGACCGGTCCCATATTCAATTTGCCGTTGCGATCCTTGAACATGAAGGTGCTCAAGCGATACCCGTCAATGTTCTTGGTCATTTCCACCATGATGTGGTGGTCAATGAAGGAATCAGCGTCAATAAAAGCTGGATAGCCGAGTACGGGGTCCGCGAAATCCGGACCATACAACGCCGCCTCAAAGGTATCGAAGAATCCCTTCAGGTAGGTCGCCTGCGCAGTGGTGATTTCAGTTTCCTTGGGATAGACGTAGGCGAGTCTCTGCCCGGTGCTGGTCAGGAAGCCGGTGTCACCGGGATCCAGGCGGTCCTTCTTGATAAGGTAACCACCGGTAACAGCCGGTGCCGTATTATCATCCGGTCCCAACTCGGCAATATTCACCCGGTGCGGACCCTGCTTGATCTTCTCCTGAAGTATGTAAACGCCCGCGTAATCAGCCTGTGAAACTCCGCCGCCGTTCTCATCAAAGAACACCTCGACGTAGCGGGTGCGGACGGCGTATCGCCCGATGTCGTTGCTCCACCGATAGGCAAGAAAATCGCGCATCAAAGACTTGTCGGTGTAGGGACCATAAAGGATCCAATCGGAGTTGGCCGGGAATCCCAGCAGCGAAACATCCACGTCCTTGTTGTCGACGTCCCACGTTTCGAGTGCATATTGTTTCTTGGGAAAACTCGTCGAACTTGACCCGCGGATTTTCAAGCCAGTCGAACCGATGAACCCGGCGGAATCGGTCATATTGGCCAGTCCACCGGTCGTATCAATGATGGCTGTCAGCGCGACGGTGTACCACGACTGTGTGGTAGCGCGTCCAAATGTGTCGACGACCACCAGCGGAAGGTTTGAACTGAATGCAAGCGCATCCGGATTCAGTTTGGTGAACAGACGACGTCCCAAAGGCCCGGGTGCCAAACCCGCTTCGAACGCGCGGGCGCGGATCTGAACGCTCGTCGTTATATCAACTGGTGTCGTATAGATGATACCATTGGTTTCGGTGGGATCGGTTCCGTCCACCGTGTACCGAATCGTTGCTCCCGGCGCGCTACTGGTTATGACCAATGAAAGAACATCGGTGAAAGTCGCATCGTTGAGTGAGAACTGCACACTTGCGGAAACGCCGGGGAAACCCTGATTGTTGTAAGCGCCGGGTGTGAACTCGGCGAAATAACGACCGGCCGCGTTGGGGTTCGTGTCTTCAACGGCGGAAAGGCGCGGAACGATAACGAAGTCGGCGTCGGCGATGGAATCGTTGAATGCGTGAATGGCCAGTAGGTTGGCGCCGGTCTGCAGGAAGGGAATGGCGCTGGTCAGGTCGATGCGTTCGCCTTCCTGTGCGCTGACCAGGGGGAGATCCGAAGCGGATGCGGAGTTCCATTCGAGTGGTGAGGGAGCATTTCTAGAAAGAATTTCCTGTCCGTTAAGAAATGCCACAAATCCATCTTCGTAATTTACATCCATGAACAACTGCGCCAGGGCGGAAGGAGCCGCCGCAAAAAATGGTCGGCGCAGCCAAAGTGAGGTGTTGATATTCAACATCTCGGTTTCAAGATCAGTTTGCAGATCATTGCCGAAGCCTGACAGCTGCAGACCGCCCGACGCAACGTCGCCAACCAGATCGAAACTTGCTGCATCAAAGGTGCTGAAACTTCCGGGAGCGGCAAACAGCTCCAACATGGAGGAACCGGTGCGATCGAAATACACAAGTCGAAGCGCATAAAGCCCCGCCTCGGGAAGCTGGAATACGGCCAGCGTATCGCCTGCCCCGCGCAACCCAGGGAACGCCGCGGAATATTCAAATGGATTTCGCGACAGCTCCAATCCGAAGCCGTCGTCACTGGTCACGCCGAAGGTCCATTGTCCAGCCTGGGGAATGAGCACCGTGCCTGTGACTTCCACAACAAAATCATCGACATTGGTTAAAATGGTCATGCCGGGAAAAGTCGCACTATTGCCATAATGGCCACCTGATCCGGTGTTCAGGAAATTAACAACCTGCGCAGTGCCTTCGGTGACCGAAATATGTGTGGCGGGGTCGTCGAGGACGCCTTCGGCGGTCGCCAGATTCTGCAGCGGAATGTTGGAACGAACCACTTTCACTTGCAAGCTTGACACACTGCTGGTTTCAAAACCCATTCCCAGACTTCCCGCGGTCCAACTTGAATCGTCAAAAGTAGACTCGGTCCACGTCGTACCGATGGCGGCGTCGCCGGCAGTTGGCACGAGGTAATTGGCCTGGTCACCGACTGAGGCGAAGTCCAACGCGTTTTGCGGCAGTCCATAGGACAGGTCGCTGTATTGCTGCGGGAATGCCGGGGCGTAGGCATGCGCCAGAGTGATGCCATCCGGTTTCACCAGGCCGAGGAATTCACCTTCGGCACCAAGTTTGAAATTGGTATGCAATTGGGCATTGGGAAGCGCGCGATTCTTATCGGAAGCAAAAACGACAATGGATTCACCGCGCTGCAGCAAAACGCTGGGCAGCCGCCACTTGGTAAGCTCTCCAGCATCGTCGGTAAGATACCATCCATCCAGATCGACGCTGGGCAGCGAAATGTTCTGAATCTCAATCCAGTCGGAGAAGTCGCCATCCTCATCGGCAAGCGCGTTGGTATTGGAGGCCATGAATTCGGTGATGAGCACTTCATTAGCAAACGGTTGTGCCAGAATGGTGTTTGAACCGATCATCAAGAGAACGGCCGCCAGCCACCCCAATCGACCCGTCATGCCAGTGGCCGGAAGGCTGCCGAATTGCCGCAACCTCGTTGCGCAGCGGTCGCGCACTGGTTTCTCAATGTGTGCTCTTCTACATGGCATGAAATGTCGACCTTCCCCGGATTACCTGACACCTATTTTGCGACACATCCGTCGCCGGTTGATCAACGCGGCATCGTCCCTGCGTTGACCATTTACTACCAATCCTATGACCCTAAACGCAAAAACCAATTGCCGTCAGAGCACGCGCGCATTTTGTACGCGAACCACCGTGGCGAATTGATTTCCGCCTAAGGAGCCCACCCAAATGACCCTCGCAGAGTCCAAGAATCGGCTCGAATCACGTCGCGATCCGCCGAAGTGCGTTGACACTTGCAAAGCAAAACAGATATTTTCCAATAATAGGATACAAAAAACACAGCAGGTGTCAATTAATATTTGAACTAAATGCGTAATGAAGTAACCAAGTTCGGTGGCATCCTATCCATAGGAATGCACAATCCGGACGCAGCACGGCAGCCTTAATCTGGAAATCCGGCGTACTACCCATTCCATCACAACGCAGGAATCTCGATGCGCCATCCCATCCGCCCGACTTCAGTAGCCCTTAACGCGAAAATGCATAAGAACAACCGTACCGATGGCCTTTGACTAGCGCAAGTGATTTGGCTTTTATCAGGCGTCAGCGCAGCGACTTGGAGACAATCCAATACGTCCGTGTAGGCACCCCAAGCATCGTCATAAAAACGGAGAGGGCGGGATTCGAACCCGCGATACGGGAAAAACCCGTATGACGGTTTAGCAAACCGTTGGTTTCAGCCACTCACCCACCTCTCCGGAGCGGCATGGCCGCCCTGGTGGCTCTTTGCATTGTAAGCGATGTGCCGATTGCCGAAAAGTGCGGCTCTTTTGACTCCCCAAAACCGATGGCGCACGCAGGCACCACAATCACAATCCTCCCGACGCCTCGGTCCGCAGTCCCGTCGCGCGCTCGGTCAATTCTTCCGGCGTCGGCAGCGTCTGCGCCTCCAGCACGAAATGCTTTTCGCGCACATCATGAATGTTGCCCGGCCACAGCACTTCCGCGAAAAAGTCGAATGGAATTTGCTGATACCACGGAGCCTTCACTTCCCAGTGCGTCTTGAGCGTCTCATAGCCTTCCTTCCGCACCACCACGTCGTAATCCCCATACCACAGGAAATCGATGCTGACTTCGCTCCGCCCCACCTCCTGATCGTTCAGGAAGACCAGCGCATTCGGCGGTTCCGTGGTGATCTTCATCGTACGCCGCACACAACCGCCAGACACGGCCACCACGACCAGCATCATGACCATAATTCGAACACGCAGCGAGAGAATGACATGCATGGCTATCGACCCTG
>CAZKIN010000114.1:5359-11739 GCA_964552515.1 uncultured Phycisphaeraceae bacterium | reverse complement strand
ATGTACAAATGGTTCCTAGCCTGGCGCTACCTGCACACGAAGCTGATTGCCTTTTTCGGCATCGCCAGCGTCATGCTGTGCGTGGCCATGGTGCTCGTGGTGATGAGCGTCATGGGCGGGTTTCTGGATACCATTCGGGCGCGATCCAAGGGTCTGCAAAGCGAAATCGTCATCGAGAGCAATTCGCTGCAGGGTTTTCCATTCTACGAGGAGTTTTCCGCCTTCGTGAAGCGGGAGTTGCCCGATGTGGTCCGCGTCACCACGCCTTCGATTTACAGCTATGGCATTTTTCGGGTGCCGGCGACCAATCTCACCAAGCCGGTACGGGTCATGGGTATCCGGCTGGAAGACTATGTCCAAATCAACGACTTTAAGAAGGGGCTGCATTACGAGCGCTATTTCCCTGGCACGACCACGATGAAACCGCAGAAGCAGCCGCTCGCGGGTTACGCGGGGTCCGACGTGCTCAGCCTGCCACCCGAATTTGCGGAGGCCAACCGGCGGTGGCGGGAAACGGAAGCGGACCCGGAGAAGATCGCGAACTTCGACCGTCAGCCGTTTGTCATCGCCGAGTATCCGGAGGTCAGACCTTTGGCACTGGGCGAACGGGTTTTTGCCGTTGGGTCGGAAGCGCCCGCGTACGTCGGCGCAGAACGGGACGGGGTGGTTGTCGGGGTGGACCTGCTGCACTATCGCCGGGCCGACGGGGACTTTGACCGTAATTTGGCGCGCGGCGCGGAACTCGCATTGACGCTGATGCCGTTGACCGGTTCCGGCACGACCACGGGCGAACCTCCGATCCTCTGGCCGGTGCGCTATGCGGATGACTCGCGCACGGGCATCTTCGAAATCGACAGCCTGTGCGTCTATGTCGATCTAGACGTTCTTCAGCACAAGCTGGCGATGGACCCGCAGGTCACCGCAAATGGCGGAAAGACGCTGGCTCGCACCAGCCAGCTTTTGATCGGATTGCAGCCGGGAGTGGACCTGGATGCGGCCAAGGCCCAAATCCAGGAAATGTGGTGGCAGTTCCTCGGACAGATTCCGTCCATGGTCTCCCAGGCGGAGGCGCGGGCGCTGGAGTTGGTCAAGGTCTATACCTGGGAAGACCTGCAGCGCGATTTCATCGCCGCCGTGGAAAAAGAAAAAGTGCTGGTCACCATTCTCTTTTCCCTGATCAGCGTGGTGGCCATCGCGCTGGTCGGGTGCATTTTCTACATGATCGTCGAGAAGAAGACGCGGGATATCGGCATTCTGAAGGCCATCGGAGCTTCGGGTCGCGGCGTGGCGGGGATGTTCGTGGTGTATGCCGGCGCGGTGGGGGTGTGCGGGGCCGTACTGGGGTTGTTCCTGGGCAGCCTGTTCGTCTGGAATATCAACGACATCCAGGACTGGCTGGCGCAGCTCAACCCGCAGCTTCGCGTATGGAGCCCGGAGGTCTATTCATTCGATCGCATCCCTGAGGAAGTCAAACGGGCGGATGCCATCTGGGTGGCACTGGTTGCGGTGCTTGCGTCTATCGTAGGATCATTGATTCCGGCGTATCTGGCCGGACGCATTTGGCCGGTGCAGGCGCTGCGCTATGAATAAACCGCCCCTACTGGTCGCGATCGACCTGCACCGCACCTACCGGCTGGGCAAGGCGGAGGTGCGCGTGCTGCGCGGCGCCACCCTGCGCGTCGAGAAGGGCGAGTTCCTCGTCATCATGGGTGCCAGTGGTTCGGGCAAGAGCACATTACTGCACGTATTGGGTGCCCTGGACGTACCCGACCGCGGTACCGTGGAATTTTGCGGTCGCAATATTTTTGCCCAATCGCATGGCGATCGAAACCGCTATCGCAACAACGACGTGGGATTTGTTTTCCAGTTTTACCATTTATTACCGGAACTGACGGTTCTCGAAAATGTGCTGGCGCCGCGTTTTGTGCGTCATTCGCTGCTTTCCTGGCCGGCCACCAAGGGGCAGGCGCGCAGAGACGCGGAAGAAATGCTCGAAAGGGTTGGTTTAACGCATCGAATCAAGCATCGGCCCGCGGAATTATCCGGCGGGGAAAGACAGCGTGTGGCCATCGCGCGGGCGCTGATAAATCGCCCTGCGCTATTGCTTGCCGATGAACCAACCGGTAATCTTGATGCGACGATCGGAGCGGACATTCTGCGGCTCCTTACCGAGATGAATGAGTCCGGTCAGACGATCGTCATGGTCACGCACGACGCGCAGGTTGCATCACGCGCGCATCGACAAGTGACGCTCCGTGAAGGCGCCATCCAGGAGGCAGGCGGCCGGGCGGGCGCCGGTCCAGCACCAGCCGCAGCAGCAAGAAAGGCGGCACCATGAGCATGCTGACAACCGATTTTGAGGTCGCAACCATGCCCGAGAACCCGTACTCTCCGAATCCGAATCTCAAAATATGGATGGGCACGGAGCTGGTGCCGGTACAGGAAGCCCGAGTCAGCGTGTTTGACCACGCGCTGCTGTATGGCGACGGTGTTTTCGAAGGCATCCGCATCTACAATGGCAAAATCTTCAAGGAGGCGGAACACATTCGCCGTTTCTTTGAATCCGCCAAAGCCATTCGCCTTGAACTTCCCATGACCTCCGGTCAGGTCAGCGACGCGATGCAGCAGACCATTCGCGCCAATGGCATCAAGGGTGATGGATACATCCGGTTGCTCGCCACGCGCGGTGTCGGCCTGCTGGGTATTTCCATCACGCACACCGCCTGCCCGACGGTCATTGTCATTGCCGACAAGATCGCGCTTTATGCGCCGGAAGTATATGAACGCGGACTGCGCTGCATCGTCTCCAGCATCGTGCGCAACCATCCGAATGCCACGCCGCCACGGGTCAAGTCGCTCAATTATCTCAACAACATCATGGCTAAACTGGAGGCAAAGGACGCAGGTGCCGACGAGGCGATCATGCTTAACCACCTGGGTAACGTCGCGGAATGCACCGGCGACAACCTCTTCATGGTGCGGCACGGAGAGCTCTACACGCCACCCGCCAGTGACGGCATCCTGGAAGGTGTGACCCGCCAGTTGGTGATGGAATTGGCCCGCAAACGCGGCATCCCGGTTCATGAATCTTCACTGGTGCGGCACGACCTTTACGTGGCCGACGAGTGCTTTGCGACGGGCACCGCCGCCGAGTTGATCGCCATCGTCGAAATCAACAAACGCAAAGTGGGCGACGGCAAGCCCGGTCCCGTTACCAAGATGTTGCTCGAAGACTTTATCAATTACCGTCGAAATTATTGATTGGACCGGCCCGTCACTTGGATCGTGCGATCGCGGTTTCAGCACCGAATCGTGTTGCAGGGTTCCATTCCGCCGCGCAAGACCAAACGCCCGCACTCCATCCGCCGATAAGCCTTGCAGTTTGCGAGGCTGTTAAGATGGACGGATGGTCAATCTTGGTCCGTGGGTTGGTCTGCCTGGTTGGCGCGCTGCTTTTCCTGCGGATTCTAACCAATTCACTCCAGGATTTGCGGGAGCAACTGGACGCCGTGGAACGCCGAAAGCGCGTCGGGGCGCGGCAACGGGCCGAAATCGAGTCCATCAAGGTCGAAAAAGTCGCCTGATACCCCACAGATTGCCCCTCGCTCGTCCGATAAAGAATTAGGTTGACGTGACACTGACCGGAATTACGATGCCATGGAGCGAAGGGTGCCTACACCCGCGCTCTTGAGGGACCCGCTATGAGCAGCATGCCGGGACGATTTTCACAATTGCGCTGGTTGCATAACGCCGTATGCGCGGCCGCTGTCGTTGGCGCGCTGGTATTGATTCTGCTGGGCCTCGGCGGGAACTCAACCCTGGCAGCGGCGGGAGCGCTCCTGCTGTTCGGCGCGCTCATCATGATGACGCTCATGCCATTGCTGATCAAGATCGAAGCGACCACCGCGCGTCAGCTCTCCGAACTCCGCGACCTTCAAGACCGCATCGCACAGGAGACCGCTCTCCTGGAGCAAATCGCGGAGAGCACACGAATCTCGGATGCGGCGAAGTCGCTGGCCCATCGCGACCAGGAATTGGACGCGCTTCGCGCGGTTATTCGAGAAGATATTCGTCGTCACAAGTGGGATGCGGCGCTCAGCCTGATTGACGAAATGGATGAGCGTTTCGGCTATAAGCAGGAGGCCGAATCTCTTCGTGAGGAAGTGGACGACGCGCGGCGCGGTGCCATGCAGGCCAAGCTCGCCCAGGCCATGGAAATCATCGAGCGGCATTTCGCGGCGCACGAATGGAATCGCGCGCAGCGTGAAATAGATCGCCTTCTGCACGTGCTGCCCGGCGATGCCAAGATCATGCAGTTGCAGGACCGCATGAAAATGCTGCGCGAGCAGCACAAGATGGACCTCAAGCGTTCATGGGACGAGGCGGTCCGGCGCAGCGACACCGATCACGCCATAGACGTGTTGCGCGAACTCGACCAGTATCTCTCTCCAGACGAGGCGACCGCTCTCCAGGAATCGGCGCGCCATGTATTCAAGGAAAAGCTGCTGCAGGTCGGCGTGCAATTCCGCTTTGCGGTGAATGAGAAGCGCTGGAAAGATGCACTCTCCATCGGACTCGAACTGGTCCGCGAATTCCCCAATGCACGGATGGCCAACGAAGTGCGCGAAGTTCTCGACACGCTTCGTGAGCGCGCCCGGGCGGCCGAGTCGGGCATGGAAGTGGTTAACACCTGATTCCCCTCTTCGATAGTTACCGGTCCGGCCGCCTTGATGTGGCTATCGGACGCGGAAAACCCTCAATTGTCTGCCTGCTGACCCTTCAGACTGCGTAACGCCGTTCCGATAGCCAAGAGGATGCGCCGATTTATCAGGCTGATGGCTTGGCCTGTCGGATGCACGTCCCAGAACGTCGTTACTCTGTATGCCGACAGAGCAAAATCAACCAGAACCGCCCTACGCTGCTCCAGCGGCGGCTCGCTTTCCAAGGTCATTTCCCTCCAGCCTGCAGGCCAAGACCACCGTCTTGGTGGTCGCGCTGGTGGTGACGGTGGCGGTGCTGGTGTCGGGTTACCTTTTCCGCGCCAGTGTCGAGTTGCTCACCGGTCAGCACAATGAAGAACTGACCCAATTGGGTGCGGTGCTCGCCCAGGCCGCTGCCGCGCCCATTGTGCATGATGATCACGCCAGCCTCGAAGTCATCGCCAAGGAACTGGTCAACGGCGCCCCGCTTTTGTATGTGGTCTTCACCGACGTCCAGGGCGTTGAACTAGCGGGCGCCTACCATGGGCATCAGGATATTCTCCACCAGCGCATGACCGCGCAACGTGATCGTCCCCTGGTGGTAGGTCACCCGGCCTTTGTGGCGGGTGCCGATGGCGTGCCGGGTTACCTCGATATCAGTTATCCCGTTTCGCGCCGCTCGGAAAACGCGGCGGAAAGTGACGATTCGCCGCACCTGGTGGGTTATGTGCGCGCGGGAATCGTCGCGGTGGGTTGGCGACAGATGCTTGCCAGTAAATTCGATTTACTACTTGGGCTTGGCATTATCGCAGTGGTATTGGCCATTCCTCTCGGATTTCTGCTCGTGCGACGTATCACGCGACCGCTTGCCGAATTGGAGCAGGCCATGGTGCGTTTCGCGCGCGGCGAATTGTCCGTGCGTAGCCACACCGGTCGCGACGATGAAATCGGGCGGCTCGCCCGTGCCTTCAACCGCATGGCCGACCTCCATCAGCAGAACCACCAGCGCATACTCAAGCTCAATGGAGAACTGGAAAGCCGCGTCGCCCAGCGCACCCGCCAGTTGCGCGAGCTCGCGGTCCGCGAACCACTGACCGGCCTGTACAATCGCCGCTATTTTGCCGAAATGCTGGATCGCTGTTTTTCCGAAGCCGTGCGCTATGACAACGACTTGACCTGCCTGATGATGGACCTCGACGACTTCAAGGGAATCAATGATCGTCTGGGGCATCACGTCGGCGACGACTTGCTGGTCCTGGTCGCGAGCATTATTTCCAGCCAGCTGCGCTCCTCGGACATTCCGGCACGTTATGGCGGTGACGAGTTCATCATTCTGTTGCCCCAAACCGGACCGAAACGCGCCGAAGTGCTCGCTGAACGCATTATGGAGAAGTTCGCGGCCGAAACCGCCTTGCGACTGCCCAACAACAGCCTCGGCATCAGCATCGGCATATCCAGCCTGCTTGCCGTCGGTGCCAAGGAATCCTCATCGCTCATTCGTGCGGCCGACCACGCGCTGTATCGCGCCAAGGCGTCAGGCAAGAACCGAATCGTGGTTGCGGGCGATGCACCGCTCGCACCGGTGTTCTGACTGGTCTACTTCCTCCCCATCGATCCTGCGGATATTCCGCCCCAAACCGCGAATTAGAATGTAGGGCGGAGTTTATCATCGCCGCAGCC
>CAZKIN010000114.1:0-5259 GCA_964552515.1 uncultured Phycisphaeraceae bacterium | reverse complement strand
TTCCGCCCCAAACCGCGAATTAGAATGTAGGGCGGAGTTTATCATCGCCGCAGCCGGCTGGCGCGGATACAGTACAAGCAAGTGTCTACCGCCGGATGAACGTCCGTTGGCGTGAACAGGATCGAGACATGTTAACTGCAGTAGGACAATACGTAGGCGGCAAAGTGATAACGGCCATTTTGACCGCTGGAGTCATCGGGGCCGGAATCTGGTTTTGGCGGCACCCGGAACAACTGCAGACCATCTGGACGACCATCAAATATGTCCTCGCCTGGATGGGCTTTGTGCTTGTGCTTCCCTGGGCCACTTTCTTCGTTACCGCATGGGTGGTCAAGAAAGAAAGCAATGCGATCGCGTGGATGATGCTCGGTGGATATCTCCTTGCCGACATGGCCGTCGCGTTCTGGATGGTCGGAACCGTCAAAGGCCTCAGCGCGCTCTCTTGGGTGGTGTTAATTCTTGGATTTCTCTCGGCCGCCGTTTATAATTTCAAGGCTTGCGAGCATCAGGCCGAGCGTGCGGAAGGCGGGCTGTGATGGACTCCGCGCAAGTCGCGATTCCGATTTCTTCAGCCATGCAGTTCCGTGCCGGTCGTAGGCCATACGACCCAAAGACGGATTTCAAGCGGCGGTAAGGCGGCGACATGGATACAAACAGCATAACCACGCTGCACGAAGGCGATCGCATCAACAACTATCTCCTTGAAGAGCGCGTCGGTCGCGGCAGCTTCGGAGAAGTCTGGCGCGCGCGCCATCACATTTTCGGTGAGCACGTCGCCATCAAGATTCCCACCAACCGGGAATATGTGCGAAATCTCCAGCGCGGCGGCGTGGTCATTCACGGCCTGCGCCATCCCAACATCGTCCGCGCACTCGACATGGACCCCCATGCCGACCCGCCCTACCTCATCATGGAATATGTCTCCGGTCCGTCACTTCGCGATGTGATCACCGCGCAGGGACCGCGCTTTCCGATCGCCTCGGTGTCGGCCATTCTCCGCGGCATTCTGCATGCGCTGTCCGCCGCGCACGAAAAACAATTGATCCACCGCGACATCAAGCCGGAAAACATCCTGCTCAACCATAAGCTGGAAGAACTGGCCGCCATCTCGGAACAGGCGGTCAAAGTGACCGATTTCGATCTGGGCCGGACGGCCGTCTCCACCCGCGAGGCCATGCTGCAAAGCGGCAGCGTGGATTCCGCCGACGGGCAGCGTATCGCCGGCACGCTCGCCTACATGTCGCCCGAACAGCGCGAAGGTCAGCCGCTGGATGTGCGCAGCGACTTGTACGCCTGCGGCATCGTGCTCTTTGAAATGCTGACCGGTGAACGTCCGCAGGGCGGCGATGTGCCGAGTCAATTGCGCCGCGACGTGCCGCCGATTTTCGATCAGGTTTTCCAGCGTTCGTACACCCGCCTGGACCGGCGCTTCGCTTCCGCACGCGACATGCTCGATGCGCTCCGCGCCACTCCGCCGCCTCCGCCGGTTAATCCAGCGCAGGCCTGGGGTGCGCCGACCGGTGGTCGCAGTTGTCCAAACTGTCAGGCCGGTGTCAGTCGCAGCGACCAGTTTTGCATCCAGTGTGGAAAGCAGTTGATCGCCGCCGTGCCGCATTGTGCCGCCTGCGGGGCTTTCGTGAATGCGGACGACCGTTTCTGCATTTTCTGCGGGAAGGATCTGCGCGTGCTCGCCCGCTGACGCGCGAGGGGGATGGTCATGTATGGCGATCCGCTTATTCTGGTGCTCGTACTCGCGCTGGGCAGCCTGTCCTTCTTCGCGGGCGTCGTGTATGTTTTCTGCCGGATGGTCGCCATGATCGGACGCGGCTTCCTGCGCATGTTCGGCTGGCAGGTCGGCCCGACCCTCGACGCCGACGGCATCCCCGACGGAGTGCCACGCGTGTGTCCCCGTCCGCAGTGTCGACAGATTGAATACCGAAGGGCGCGGTTCTGCGGCCAGTGTGGCGCGCGGCTCACGCCTTCGCAGCAATTGCGCTGAAACGAATCATGCCCGTTGACCCGCTCAAAGCTCTGCAGATCGAAACGGACTTCCTCTCCGGTGTGGAGGGGAATTTCGAAGCCGCCAAGGGTCGTGATTTTCGCGGCACCATGTGGGAATCGGCCCGCTTCGACGATGGCGACCGCCTGCGCGGCCTGCTCGCCGGCTTCCAGCAATACGACCGCGAAAAACTCAAGAACCTGCCCACCAACCGCCGCATCGCCCTGCGCGGGTTCGAAAAGAGACTGTGGCTCTGGAAAAAGCAGACCGGTGTCGCCATCGCGTCAGTGCTCTCTCCGTTGGAACATTTTGCTTCGGGTCGCGGAGGTGACGCCCCACCGGTCGGACTGGGCGAATTGAACGAACATCTTTCCAAGCTGGTCGGCGAGCGCCGCGTCCCGCATATTATCGGCGTGTGCAGTCCCAGCGGCTTTACCGCCGAAGCACGCGAGGCCAAACTCAGCGGCGACAACGTAACCGTGGTGCTGATCGAGCCGGACTCGCTGGGCGGCTTCAAGATCACTGCCGCCGGCGAAAAGGTGGACGCCCGCCTGCTGCGAATATTCGATCCGGAAAGTCCGAAGCAAAAAGCGGAGCGCGCGCGTAAGATGGTAGACCAGTACAGCGCCGAACTGCTTACCGGCGGCGTGTCGCTGTCCACGGTTGCGCGGAGATCGAACCTGCCCGAGTCGGTGGTCCGACAAGGGTTCGAGCTGGCCGCCGCCACCGATCCGGAACTGCGCGTGGTCAAACGCGAAGGCGAAGTGCTGTTGTTCCGTGGCGCGCCGGTGCATGGTCAGGAGCGTAAGGGCATGAGCGTGATCGATCGCATTAAACAACTTTTCTCCAACGGCGGCGACGCGCACAGCCAGATCAACCTGCTGTCTGAACGCCGCGCTCTCCTCGTGCAGCGCCGCGATCGGATTTACGACGATATCTCCAAGCTTGAAACCCGGGAAGCGGAATTGCTCGAACAAGGAAAGGCCGCTACGTCCGCCGTTCCGCGCCGCCGCCTCGCCGCGCAGCTCGCACAAATGCGCAAGGACATCGCCCGGCAAAACACCACCGCCGCCATGCTCAACCAGCAGATCAACGTCATCAGCACCGACATTCACAACCTCACGCTGGTCGAACAGGGCAAAGTCGCGGAATTGCCGACGTCGGAAGAACTGACCGAACACGCGGTGCAGGCCGAAGAGATGCTGGAAACGCTCAAAGCCGATGCGGAGATGGTGGATACGCTCGGCATGGGTATGAGCGATTCACTCGCCAGTGCGGACGAATTGGAAATCCTCAAGGAATTCGAAGCGGCCGATGCCGAAAAGGCGGCCAAGCAAGCCGCTCCGCAAACCTCCGGCCCGGCCAAGATGTCTACGCCACCGGTGCGACAACCGGATTCGCGCAGCGCGTATCAGCCGATCGCCGAACCGCCGTCGCCTCCGTCAAAATCCAAAACCAAGGACGGCGGCGCGGAAGCGGTGTAGCAAATGCAATCATTGTAGGGTGCGGTCCTTTGGACCCACCGTTTGAAAATATTCAAATAGGCGTAGCGAAACTCGTCGGAAACGATATACGAATGTTCTTTCTCGATTGGCTGACCAAACCCAAGAAGCCGCTGTCGCAGATGACCCGCGCGGAGCTGCGCCGGCAGGAACTCCTGCTCGACAAGCAGCGCACCCAGTTGGTCAACCGGGTCACCAAACTCGGCAAGGAAAAGCAGACCCTCTTTGAACGCGGTGCGGCCGAGAAAGCTCCCGAAATCCGCCGCATGCTGGCGCAGGAATTCGAACTGCGCACCAGCGAACAGCTCATGCTCGCCCGCCAGCTCAACATCCGCAGTAAGGAAATGATGACTGTCTCGCGTCTCCGCATGCTCCGTGAAAATGCCGACCGCACCGGCCAATCCGGACAGCTCGGCCTCGTGCGCGAGTCCGACCTCATCAAACTTGGCAAGCTCATCGAAGCCGACTCCGTCAAGGCGGAAATGTACCAGCAGCGGCTCGACGACATTCTGTCACTCGGTGCCGAGGTCGATCAGGGCGCGGCCTCCCTCAGTGACGCTGGCCAGACCGTCCTCGGCGTCTGGGAAAAAATGGACCAGGGCGTCATCGGCGACACCGCCGAAGGCTTCGACGAGGCCGACCGCAGTGTTCGCGAAAAGCAGGCGGCGCAGGAATGAACGAGATTTGTTGAAAATTGGAAATGTCAAAATGGTTGACCCCAACACCATGGCAATTGAGCGGGAACCCCTCATTTCCATTCGGTCAGTGAGTCGCGCCAAGTTCTGGATTATTTGCATGGCGTCGGGAGGCGTGTGCATCGGAATTATCCTAGGCCTTTGGTATCCAGCTTGGAAATCAGGCGCAATAGGTGAACTTTTCAACGTCGCGGCAATCAGTTCACTTGCTGTCGTCGCGCTGTCAGTTCAAATGGCAACTTTGGGAGCCGTCGTCGTGCGGGTGGTAAGGCCGGATATCGCGATTCTTGCTTGGAACGGCTTGATTTTCTCGACATGGGGCTCGTTGTTTGTCGTGCTATTCGGATGGACCTACCCTGAATTGTTGTCGAATCAGGGTTACGCAAGTTATTTGCGGGATGTACTCGGCATTTCAGAACTGAGGTTTGATTGGAGTACTCCTGCCAGTGTTCTTTTGGTTGCCGGGATCGGATTCTGGACAATCGTCGTCGTTCAAATGAAGGGTATCGCGGACGCGAATTGCACGTCTGCTGAAATGTCAGGAATGTCCGCATGAGCAACCTCAACCGCCCACTCCGTCGCAGCACGCACAACCGCATGATCGCCGGCATCTGCGGCGGCCTCGGGGAATATTTCGGTATCGATCCCACGCTCGTGCGCGTAATGTATGTGATCGGCTCGTTGATCTCTGTGGCCTTTCCGGGCATTTTGATTTACCTGATCCTGTGGCTGATCATCCCCGAGCGGGAGTATTATTAGGGACAGTGACGTCCATCGATCATCGTGGAGCCGTGATGTTGTTTTCCAATCGTCATTCGACAATCTCCCATCGACGTTCATCCATTCAGGAACCGCGCTATGGGTCTCTTTAAATCTCCCGAAGAACGCCGCATCGAGCGCGACATCAAGATCCGCCAGGGCGTACGGCGCATCGAAAAAGCGATCCGCGAGCAGGCGAAGTTCCAGGACGAGTTCATCAAAAACGCTCAGCACGCGCGCAAGATCGGTGACGACCCGCAATACAAATTCATTCGCAACTCGCTCAAGAAAACCGCCACCATCC
>CAZKIN010000113.1:9458-11779 GCA_964552515.1 uncultured Phycisphaeraceae bacterium | reverse complement strand
GGGGCGACGCGACAACAGAATTGAAACTGCTCCGAAAGGGGAGATGGATTGAAAATCGGTGTTTTTTTTCGGAAGCGGCTGGAGAGTTCATGGTTGCCGCTGCACCTGGCGGTACTGTCGACAATTTTGTGTCTGCCGGGAATCCGGATGGGGTATCAGGCGGATGACCATCTGCACCGCGCGGTGCTGTCGGGCGAACAGGGGTTTACGGAGCTGGGGCGGGGGCCGTGGTCGCTGTTCACGTTCATGGATGGGGATGCGGCGAAGAATGTGCATTCGATTGAACAGGGGCGACTGCCCTGGTGGACTACGGCGACAATTCGGGCGGCATTGTTTCGGCCGTTGACGGGGTGGTCGCACTGGGTGGATATGCGGCTGTGGCCGAACGAGCCGACACCGGCGCACGTGCATTCGCTGGTGTGGCATGCGCTGGTGATTGCGCTGGCGACGCTGCTTTTGCAATGGGTGATGCCGGTGCCGTGGATCGGGGGATTTGCAGCGCTGTTGTATGCCGTGGATGACGCGCGGGGCATACCGGCGATGTGGATCGCCAATCGCAACGCGATCACCACGATGGCGTTTGTTCTGCTGACGATTATTTGTCACTATCAGTGGCGCATGCGCGGACGGCAGGCAGCGGCTTGGCTGGGCCCGGTGTGTTTCGGGTTGGCGCTGTGCGCGAGCGAGGGAGGGGTCACGGCGGCGGGTTATCTGCTGGCGTTTGCAATTTTTCTGGAGCGTGGTTCGTGGCGACAGCGCACGGTCAGCGTGCTGGCGTATGTGTGCGTGGGCATGGCCTGGCTGGTGATGTATCGCACGCTCGGATACGGCGTGTGGGGACTGGGGGCGTATATCGATCCGGCGGGTGATCCGCTGCGTTTTCTGGCGACATTACCACTGCGCGCGCCGCTGATCCTGTGCGGCATGCTGGCGTTTCCGCCGTCGGAAGCGGGCGGGGTGCTTGCAAAGGATCTGATTCCGCTGCTGTTCGGCTGGACCTGGCTGGTGGTGGCGGCGGTTGCGGTGCTGGTGTGGCCGGTGGTGAAGAGGGAGCCGGTGGCGCGGTTCCTGGCCTTGGGTTCGGCTCTGGCGGTGCTGCCGGTGTGTGCGACGTTTCCGGCTGACCGATTGCTGACATTTGCGGGATGGGGCGCGGCGGGGTTGGTGGCGTGGCTGATGGTCGATCTGGTGCGGCGGAATCGGGAACAAGCACCGGGCGGACTGCGGCGGTGGGGGCGGCGGGGGGCGCTAGCGGCACTGGTGCTGGTGCACCTGGTGATTGCGCCGCTAAATCTGCTGCAGGCGTCGAAGGGGATCGAAGCGTTTGGTGTGGCGATGGAGACATCGGCGCGGAGCCTGCCCGTGCCGGCATCGGCGGACGAGAGATTGGTGGTGGCGTCAACGCCGAGTGCGTTCATTTCGGTGCAGGCGCAGATGATTCGTGCGACATATCGATTGCCGTGGCATGAGTATGCGGTGGTGCTGAGTTCGACGACGCATTCGACGGAAATTACGCGGGTGGATGAACGGACGCTGCTGGTGCGGCCGGACGGGGGATATCTGTTGCCACAGGGGACGGTGCCGCCGGGTAAGGAAGCGGAGCGGCCGCTGGTGGATTTGCATTATGTGTTTGCGGTTTTTGATGGGTTGTTTCGTGCGGTGGGGCAGCCGTTTGAAGTGGGGGAGAGCCATGACCTGAAGGGCGTGCGGGTGACGATTCGGTCGCTCACGGCGGATGGCAGGCCGGCGGAGGTGGCGGTTACGTTTGAGCATTCGGTGGACGATCCGGCGCTGCGCTGGGTGACGTGGGACGACGGGGTGTATGTGCCGATAGTGCCGCCACGGGTGGGGGAGACGATGACGCTGCCGCCGAATCGGGTGCCGTTTAAGTTATGGTGACAGATTGTTGACACATGCGGCGAAGTCGCGGCCGCGCTGTTCGTAGTTGTGGTAGGCATCGAAGCTGGGTGCGCCGGGGGAAAGCAGGACGATATCGCCGTGCCGGGCGAGTCGGCGCGCGGCGTTTACGGCGTCGGCCATGGCACCGGTGACGGGAGAGCCGCCGAGGATGGTCGCCAGTCCGGTCGCGGACTCACCCATGCAGATCACGGCACGGCAACGGGTGCGGACGACTTGCGCGAGATTGTCCCAGGGCACGTCTTTCTTCTGGCCGCCGACGACGAGCACCACGGGGCGATTGAAGGATTCGAGGGCCTTGACGGCCGCACCGGGGGCGGTGGACTTGGAATCGTTGATGTAATCGACGCCATTTACGGAACGGACAAATTCGAGGCGGTGGGGCAGGCCGCGGAAGGATTTTA
>CAZKIN010000113.1:3706-9358 GCA_964552515.1 uncultured Phycisphaeraceae bacterium | reverse complement strand
CGGGCGATGTTGGCTTTGGCGGCGAAGTATTCTTCGGGACGCTGGTAACGGTCGAGATGGTGGGGGTGGATGTTGGTGATTACGGCGCACGCGGGTGCCCAGTTAATTTGCGGCAGGTCTTCGAGCTGGGCGTTGGAAAGTTCGAGCACTACGACGTCATTGGGGGCGATTTCGCCAAGGTCCGTAAGTAGAGACTTTCCAATGTTGCCGCCGAGATGGGCATGGCGAAACTTGCTCCGTTTGGTTTTGCAGGCGTGGTCAAGAACTTCGAAGAGCATGGCAGAGGTGGTGCTCTTGCCGTAGGAGCCGGTAACGCCGACGACGGTTGCAGGGCAGCGCTGACAGAATAGATTGATCTCGGTGGTCCAGGGGATGTTGCGGGCGACGAGGTCCTGGAAGAAGGGCGACTTCCATTTTACCACCGCCGGATTGACGACGACGAGGTCGGCGGTGTCGAGGTCGGTGGTACGTTCACCGCCCAGGTGGAAGGTCACCGGCAGGTCGGAGAGCGCGGCGATCGAATCCGCGAGATTATCAGCAGTTGCCTGATCGGTGACGGTGACCTTGGCGCCTTGTGAAATGAGCCATCGGGTGACACCCACTCCACCACCGAAGCGGCCAAGGCCCCAGACTAACACCTGGCGATTAGAAACCGTCAAATCAGTCATGGTTTCACTCGGTCATGGCGGCACTCGCGCGATTCATGCGCAGGAATCGCAAGGACTCGCAGGGGAGGAGTTTACGTTGAATTTGCAGGCGGTGCGAACGGGCGCACTTTGTTGACAGGTCTCTTGTGCAAACCGTATAACTCCCCGACCGCCGGGACAAGCTGGGGACTTGTCCGGATATTGGATTGGCGGAATCGGGCCAAACATAGGCGTGCGGCGACCATTGGGGTGGAAAACGCGAACGGGTTCGGAGATTTCCAGGGGTGTCCGCGGGTCGGCCGCGGTCGGCGACAGGGTCGATCTACAGGCCAAAGCCTCTCTCGGAGTGAATCGATGTTGTGGAATTTGATGCCTGATGGGATGAAGACTATGCGGGGCATGGCTGGTTCGCGAATGGTGTGGTTGCTCGGCCTGGTGTTGCTGACGGGCTGCCCGGGGGGGCCGGGCGATGGTAATGGGAACGACGGCGGAACCACGGATGTGATGGGTGATATCATCACCTTGCGCACCAATCGGTCCATCTCGGTCCAGGAAGATTTTCTTTCAATTCTATATGACCTGTCCGGCGCGCCTTCGGATGCGATTATCAGCAGCTTCTTTGTGCCGGTGACGGGAACGAGTCCGGACAATTACGTCGAGACCGGACCGCGCATTTCGATTACCACGGGATTAGCGCAGGGCACGAGTCGTGCGTTCAGCTTTTTGCCGGAAGTGGCCGGCGTGGGCGTGTTCCGTGTGGGTATCGATGTGAATTCGGCGGCCGGTGAAGACATCGATGAAGTTTTGAGCGATGGAACGATCCGGGTGGAAGGCGCACCGAATCCGACATTTGTGCAGCCATCGGGCACGACCATGGTGGTGCGCGGTGACTTGGTGTTGATATCCTTTGATGCCGGTGATCCCGAGAATAACGTGCAGTGGCGGTTGTTCCGTTATCAGGATGGCGATTCGCTGACTTTGCCGGCGGATGAGTTGGGCGTGCAGCTGTCCACCGGGGCGGGGAATGTCGGTTCGTTTACGCTGGATACCGCGGAACTCATTCCCGGTTTCTATCGGCTGGGCATTTCGGCCGTTGATACCGGCGATTCGATCACGACGGCGATCGATCGTGGAAATGCTGACCGCATCGTTACCAATTTCAACGGGCCGCAAATCAGGATTACCGCGGACACCGAGTCGACGCCGCCGATCGTGACGTTTACGACGCCGGGCATGACCAATATTTCACTCTTCGGCAGCGAGTCTTTGACGCTGAGATTCAGCGCTGTCATTCTCGAGCCGGGGGCGACAGGCCTGATTGACCTGTTTTATGATACCGATCGTGATCCGACCAATCGGGTAACGTTTGCGACCGATCTGCCGGATACGACCACTTCGTTTCTGCTGCCGACGAATATTCCGGAAGGGACGATCGTGGTGGGCGCGCAGGTAAGCGATGGGGTCAATGCCCCCGTGGTTACCTATGCCACTGGAAGTATCACCATCGCGCGGACGGCGACGCTTGAAGTGACTTCGCCGAATACCAGCCTGCCGATTGCGCCTTCGGTGCCGGGACAGACTCCCAATACGATCACTGTGGCCTGGAGCACCAACGTGCCGGCGGGTGCGGGCACGGTGGATGTTTTCGCGCGAACGCTGAACATGATGGATCTGCCGGTGGGGCCGGAGATTGAAGTTCTTGCTCCGACGAGTACCGCTACACGGTCCACGACATTCAGCAGCGAAGTTTCGGGTCTCTATCGCATCACGGTGCGCATTACGATTGCGAACCCGAGTGCGGGTCAGCCGGCGCAGATCAGCGATACCGCGCCACAGCCGGTGCGCGTGTCGGCGCTGCCGCGCATTTTGTGGGTGGGCACGCTGTCGGCGACCAGTCCGCTGTTCGACGGTGCGATTCTGGAAGGCGTGAACTTCGAGGATAACGCCGGCGCATCGCTGGCGGGCGCGGGCGATCTGGACGGTGACGGGTTGGACGAATTTCTGATCGGCGCGCGGTATGGCAAGCCGTTCTTCACCAATCCTTCAGGCATTGGTCCGGGCGAGGCGTATTTGCTTTATGGTCGGCGCGGCGCGAATCGTATCCGCGGCTCGAACAGTTTGAACTCGGTGGGGACATCGCGGCTTCGGGGTATTACGCTCACGGGAATTCCAACCGTCAACAACAATGATACGACCGATGGACTCAGCGATGTGATGACCATTCCCGATGCGGATGGCGATGGGGTGGATGATCTGGTCTTCGGATTTCCGAACACCGATTCGGCTGGAGCAACAGCCGGTCCCCTTGAAGCAGCCGGACAATTCCTGCGCGGTGGTGTGGTCATCATGAGCAGCAACAACAGCCTTCTTCGAAATCCGGATTCTGGTACCCCGGTCATCAACTTAAGCGAAGTGGGCCAGCAGTTTTCCAGTGAAGTGGTTGATCCGGCAGCGACGACCAGCGTGTTGGATGCGCAGGTGTTTATCCCGGGTGATCCCAACGCCAATCCTCCGGTGCCGGCGGCGTGCGGTCCGGGAACGGACGGTGTCTTCGACACCGTGACGGGTCCGGCCGTTGGGTTTATTGATGATCTGGCACCTCCGGCATACACCCAGGCGGGTCTGGTGGTTCGGGCTCCCAATTCAGCGATTGGACCGGGATTGTGCCCGACAGTTTTCAACGTGCCCGATTGCACCGAAGGTGACGGTGTCATTCTTGATGACTCGGTTCCAGGTTCGGGTTTCTATCCGGAAAACGCCATGGGGAACAATCCGCCGCGTGAACCGATCGGGGCGCGAATCATCGGGGCGACTCCGGGTGATGGATTCGGAACGTCGGTCACGTTCAGCAGTGTGCTCGGTGGTACGTCCCCGGGCGATCTGATCATCAGTTCACCAAACCGCACGGCCACTCCCGAAGAAATCGATCAATTGACCGGGAACGTGGCGAACGCAGGGATTGCGTACATCGCGAATAATCGAAACCTGTGGGAAGCTGATCCGATTTTTGGCGGTAACCTGCCGCCACCGTGTCCGCACCAATATATGATGGGCTTTGTGAGTCACTGTGGAGATGGTCGCGCGCCATCCGTGGGTGCATTGCGGGTGGTGGGTAATTCGGGGGATCGAATTCAGAACATCCTCGGTATCGAAGATTTTAATGGTGATGGGCGAAATGACTTTGCGGTCGGTGCGCCGACAGCGGGGAACGGACAGGGGCGCTTGTTCATCGCCTTCCGTCGAGATGAAGCCCTGGAAGGCAATTTCATCCTGGAGAAGTTGCAGCTTTCACCCAATGATCCGGAGCGGTTGACTGGTCTGCTCATCACCACGACCTCGCTGGACAGCCTCGGATTCGGGCTGGCGGGAGACTTTGATTTCAACAACGACAATGTTCCCGACCTGGTGGTGGGCAGTCCCACGGCATCGGGCGGAGTAGGCGAAGTGATCATCCTTTTCGGCAATACGGGAATCACCAGCGGACAGAATGGTGTCACGGTGCAGACACTGTTGAACTCGACGCGCACGGCGGCGGGCAATCCGGTGGCCGCACGAATCACGGGTAACTTCCTCGATTCAGCGGGCAATTTCGGGTTCAACCTCGCCAACGCGGGCGACGTAGATGGCGACGGCAAGGACGACCTGATGGTGGCCGCTCCCGGCGGTACGCCGCGTTTCGATTCGAACATCACCGATGAAGTTGACACGCTCAATTCGCCCGGGGTCGATGCGGATTTTGACGGGGTCAAGGACGATGTGGGCGGAGCGAATGGCCTGCCCGACGGGCTGGTCGACGGAAACGACAATTTGACCAACGCGGGCTTGGTGTACGTGATTTCGAGCCGCAATCGGTTGGATCAGATTCGTACCTGCACCACGAGCCGAAGCGCGTGCACCACCGACGACGACTGCGCCATGAACGAAACCTGCGCGGCAGCGGACCTGACGATCAGCGTGGATCAACTGGGCAAACCGCAACTGCGGGGCTTCATGATCGCCGGTCGACGGGCCGGAGATCGTCTGGGCGGCGGGGACGCGGGCGACACCAACCAGGGCGGCATCACCGGTAAGCTGGGACGCGGGCGATCGCGCGGGTTGGCGGCGGCCGGAGACATCGACGGTGACAGTCGGTCCGATATCCTGATCGGGTCCATCCTGGCCGATCCGCGGCGCGATGCGAATACCGGGGTGGGTGTGCGGAACGGCGGCGAAGTGTACATCATCTACAGCAGCGCGGCCCCGTAATGTGAATGGTCAAACGCCAAGGATCGATCACGAGCGCGGGAGCGCGCCGCGATCGCGGCGCATGTTGGGGAGTTCGCGCTTCCCGCCCGAACATTTCCATGACCCATGCCGCATGATCGGACTTTTTCGCGCTTCCGATACCGACGCGAAGGAGCTTTCGGACCACGGTTCATCCGATAACGATTCGCGATCCGTATTAACGTCCATCCGATCCCAAAGTTTGGTTGACAGACACTTCGCGGGAGCGATACGATTGCGCACGGGATGAGAGGTCGCAGAGCATCGATCAGCCCGTTTCAGTGCCGCGCATGGGGAACGAACAGGCGGGGGCGGGTGACGAAGCGCCGAGCGTGCCAAGTCCAAGCGGTCCCGCCGTGGCGATGCTGCCCCTCGAATCGTTTTCCGTGCCCAGGCAGTGCAAAGTTCCGGTTGGTGTACGCCCGTCATGCTGCGGCATGACGCGGGGGAAGAACTTGCGGACGGATGCCGGAAGAATGCACCGGGGTTTGGGTCGCGCGGCCGATTGGGCGTGCGGCAATTTCTAGCGATCGGAGCAGGTACACTCATGAAAATTGGTGGGATGCAAAGCAGTGGGTCGCGGCGGATCGTGGTGGCGCTTGGTGGCGCGGTGCTTCTGCTGTCGGGGCTGGTGGGGCCCCTCGCAGCCGCGGAGCGCAAGTTCCTGGTCATCCTGGCCAATTCACCCAAGCAGTTTCCGGGTGCCGGCCAGCCGCCGGAAGGGCTTCCGCCTTTTTCGGAT
>CAZKIN010000113.1:1882-3606 GCA_964552515.1 uncultured Phycisphaeraceae bacterium | reverse complement strand
GCGATGCACAACATCGACACCGATGGTAATCCTGCAGGGATAGACAACGGTCCATTTAATCAGAATCGCCAACCCGGCGGCATGGACGCGGTGATCGGCGGCAATGGTGCCACGCGAGCCGTGTGGATGCCGGGCCAGCGATTTCTGGATATTGACGGCGACGGACGGTGGGATGGTCTGGATGAAGCGGCCAACCTGATGGATTGGTTGCCTTTTCCCAATGGCGACGGAATTGCCGACTTGCAGGGCCCGTGGGTTGACCTGGACGGTAATGGAGAGCCGAACAACCCCGGAAATGACTGCGTTTATCTTCAAGATTCCAACAACGATCGCCAGCCGGATTGTTGCCCCCTGGGACCGGGAATGCCCGGGTGTGAGCTCTACGTCGATCATGACAACAATGCAAGTACCGCCAAGGTGTTTGTACAGCACTGTCCGCCGCTGAGTTTCGGTACAGCTGGCGGCGAAGCGACCGATTGCAACGGAAATCTGATTCCGGATGCGTGCGACATTTCCGCCCTCCAGCCGGATTGCATTGCTTCCGGGTTCGATTGCGCCGTAACGCATCCTGTGGATGGCTTGCCCATTTGCGGGCGCAGTTTGGATGTGCTTCCGTTGTCGGCATCGTCCGACACGCCGGCAACTTGCACGCAGACGGCGGGGGACGGTACGCCGGATGAGTGTCAGTTCCTCGTCACGCCGACGACGATCAGCATGATTTGCTGGATGGTGGACGCGGTAACCGGCGCACCGGCTACGCCGCGACCTATGGCGCCGTGTCTGGGTGATCCCGGCACGCGGGGCAATTGCCCGAATGGCCAGGTCTGTCACTTTGGTTGCACGGCCGAAGTAGAGGATCTCATGGACCCATGCGCCCAATTCGCCGGAAACAAAGTTTGCATGGAGATTATTCAAGCAAACGCCGCGCAGCGCTGCGAGTTCGACGATGCGAACAACAACGGCGTCGTCGATATTGTCGAGCCGTTCGAAAGCTTTCTGCGCATTGGCGATCACCGCCAGCGCGATCAATTCGGTGATCCCGATCCGGGTATGATCGTTGACGGCAACACGCCCGAAGGCGCGCAGTACATCATGGACAACTACCCGGGCGATCCCCAGAAGGTTATTCAGCAATCGATACCGCGTGACCTTTTCGGAATGATCGATCCATTGGGCGTGGTACCGCCGGCCTCGGCAGCGCTGCTGCGCTGCCCGGATGGCTCTACCCCGTTTACGATGGCCGGTTTTCCAAGACCGGTTTGCAAATCCGGTGATCACCTGGCCTATACCTCGCCGGACCGCTGGTTTGACCGTGGGAGCACCAAGGTTCGGTTCGACAAGGTACCGGTAAGCAAAGTTACGTTTGAGCCATCGTGGTATCAGCAGGCATGGCGTGATCGGTATCAAGCAGGTGGATGTAACGGTCCGTGCGATCCGCCGCCCTGGGACATCACCGTCGAGCGCTCTTCGACCTTTCCATCGACAGATCGTCGTTATATTTCGGCAAACCGGGGTGGCTTGTTTGGTAACGGTTCCGGTTGGATTCCGGGAACGAACAACACCGTGGTGTTCACAACTGATTCGTTTGAGGACAGCATCGACCGCCGAATCCTTCCGGAGGAAATCAACGGTATTAACGGCAATTTGATCGTGTTCGACGGCTATGTTGAGCACGATGATCTTCCATCGTCGAAATATCACCAGGCCGGCGATCAGCGTTTTGG
>CAZKIN010000113.1:0-1782 GCA_964552515.1 uncultured Phycisphaeraceae bacterium | reverse complement strand
AGCACGATGATCTTCCATCGTCGAAATATCACCAGGCCGGCGATCAGCGTTTTGGGGAAGAGACATCACCCAATAATAATGACCCTTGGGGTCAGGATTTGGCGCCACCTCAAAACACAGATGGCGTCATTGCCGCAGGCGGTCCGTATGCTACGCGGACTCACGGCGACTTAAATACTGACGCGGGTAACGTGCAGAACATGGAGTTGCGCACCTGGCGCACCGGTGTGGACTGGGTCACGCGTACGTTTATCAGTCCGGCCCCTTCGTTTAACAATGGTGTGGCGTGGGAAGGACAACTGGGGTCAGGTGTGCACCCCTTTGCCGGTCCCTCCGGGGCCGGCTTGGGTTTCCGCGATTACAATCTGGACGGCATGCTCGATCAGGGTGAAGTGCCACCTCAGGGATCGGGAAACTACTTGCAGGACACCGATCCGGAATTGGGTTTAAATCCGGGAACTGCGACCATTTACCCTTGGAATCGCCAGCGTCTGTTGGAAGATTGCATTGAAGTTCTCGACCAGGTACTGGATTTTAACGGCTATGTGGATCAGGTTACCCAGGCCGCTGTAGGTGCGTATGGCGCCTTCAAGCCGTCGCAGTTTCGCAACGTTCCCTTTGATGGCGTCATTTCCAACGGACTACTTTCGGGAATCGTGCTGCTTTCCGCCGGTTCCCATGATGCCGGTTTCTTAGGCGCGCCAAGGTTTTATCCTATTCATAACGAGGACAATACGGACCCAACGGATGCGTTCCCGAATTCGAACTTTGGCGCACAACGGATCAATTGGAATCTCTTTGTCCACGACCTGGTGATCGATCTGGACGACATTCGATCTGCGACCGCCTTTCAAACTGGCTATTCCGCACACGAGTACCTGCATACGTGGGAAGACTTCCCGGATCTGTATGACTACGACCTATACAAGCCTGTCCCTCAGCCGCCCATCAATACGCCGGTGGGGCAATGGGACATCATGGCCGGCTCGGGTCAGGTTCCGATCAATCTGGTGCACCCGGTTCCGATTTTAAAAGAAAAGCCGGGGACGGAATGGATCAAGCCGGTAGATCTGGCCACGGTACTGACACCGGGCGTCGATTCGACCATCACGCTTCCGCGCTCGGAGTTTGTGCGTGACAACAGTCACTTCTTCCTGGCGAATGAGGATTTCCCCGGCGAACGTTACTATTTCTGGAACGTCGGGGCCGGATTTAATCAGTTCATGCCCGGCAACGGCATGTTGGTACTGCATACCAATGTCGGTGCCAATCCGAACGCGCTGCCCAGTGGACAGCAGAATGGAACACTTTTTGATTACCTGATTGTGCAGGCCGATGGTCAGCATCAACTGGAATCCGGCCTGACGCCGTTTGGGGATGCCGGTGATCCGTTCCCCGGCTCATCCAACCGCCGCACGTTTGATTGCAGCACGAATCCATCCAGCACGTGGTACAACCCATCAGGCCAGTGCAGCGGACTCTCCATCAAAGACGTGGTATCGGACGTCCAGGGCAATCTTGCGGTGACATTTAACTGGCAGCCGACGAACATCCCGGCGGTTCGTTTCGTCGATCCCCCCGGTGGGACATCGGTTCCCGTTTCGCCGACGATCGAGCGCTACAAAGTCACGTTTGATGCCTCCGACGTGTTCGGTGGGACCGGAATCAAGATCTATTACATCAACGAAGACACCAACGATCTGGCCAAGCTGAAGACGGCCATCGGTACGAACCTGATCGGTCAGTTGAACAAGGTCACGCCGGGTACGCTGCAGCTCAGCA
>CAZKIN010000112.1:10014-11901 GCA_964552515.1 uncultured Phycisphaeraceae bacterium | reverse complement strand
CTGTGCCTCCGTGCCTTCTTCTACTCCACACACCCCTCATACGACGGCCTGCCCCCCGACCCGCCCCACCGCAGCCCCGTCTCAATCAGCGGATTCGGTTGACAATCCTTCTGCCAGCCCGGGCCGCGCACGATGATGCACCGCAGTTGCTCATTCAACTCCTCGTCTTCAAACACCTGCTCATGGCGATAATGCAGCGAATAGCCCATCGCATCCTGCGTCCCTTCGATGATCACCTTCTGCGCCTCCGCGTGCGCATCCACGAACGACCGCGTGAACGTCCAGTCGCGCCCGTGCCACCCGCGGATCACCTTCGTCGGACCCGGATCTACCCCCGGCTGAATGAAGTCGCACGCCTCGCGCCGCGCCGACCACGCGAACCGCCCGATGTTCTCCTCGTAATACAGCGTCCGCGACGGCGTCGGCACGCGCGAGATCGGCCGCAGGTACGGCGAGTTGCTGTACATCGGACCGCCGCCCACATTGCTGGTCATGAACACGTTCGCCGCATAGCTGTTCCCGAAATGGTCATACGAAGACCGCTCGCTGTGCGCCAGCCAGTCCGCGCAGTGCGCTCCGCGCGGCGGCCCGTCATCACCCGGACACCGGAACAGGTCCAGCTTGAGCTTCGTGTCCGCCGTCGCGGTCGGTCGATCAAAACCGCGCGGCGTGTTGGCATCCTTGAAACCGGCCGGATAAAGAATGTTGTTCATCGGTCGCGTAGCCGGCCCGAACCCCGCCTTCGTGCCATACTTGCTGGTCAGGAATTCGGAGTCCGGACCGCCGCCCGTCACAAACCCCGGGCTCCCGATGCCCGCCTTCCCGCCCCATTCGTACGCGCCGATGAACGTCGGATTGTCCGGGTTCTGTCGAAACGTCAGCGCATGCGCGGCAATGCCCCATCCATTCGGATCATCCGCCTCATACACGCGGCTGCTCGTCGCAATGCCTTTCACATTCGCCAGGCAGGTCGACAATTTGGCCGCTTCCCGGGCTCTGGTGAGTGACGGCAGCAAAATGGAAATGAGCAAGGCGATGATTGAAATCACCACCAGCAGTTCAATCAACGTAAATCCCCGGCAAACCTTATACACAAATTGTCGGCGCGCACGGATGGCGTCCATGTTCAATCCTTTCCCAAAAAGTTTTTGTCTTTCAACGCAGCAACGTATGAACTGGCATGCCCCTGCCCCAATGCGCGCGCTCGGAGAACTCACCCACCCGCGCCGCAGGCTCTTACCTGCGATGCGCTGGGAGATACTTCGCTCTCCAATCTACTAAACACCAAATCTCCCCGCGCGGCGGAAAAAATTCCGGGAATTTCTTGAAGCCTATCCGACTTTTCACTTCCCCCATCTTCGCGAGTGTCGCTTTGCTGACACTTCGTCCGCGCAGATTCGCGCATACTGCCACCCTGCGTCCGATAATAACGCCAATTGGGCAATGGTCTGACGCCTGTGGTTTATCGCCGCAGCGCCAATGAATGCCACATATCAGACACTGTCGCTGCCACCGCTCCCCAGGGTACGTACAGCCCGCGGACAGCTATGTTTCGGCGGCGCCCCAAGTGGTGGAGTTGCCGCGCCATCCGGTGCCACATGCTGGCACTGCCGCACAGTCGCCTTTGTCCATAATTGCCTTCGCCATCGCGTTCTCAGCCTGCTCCGGACGCTCGCGCCTATCGCACCCCTGCGTTCCTTCACCGCCATAACCCCTTGTTCTGCAACCACTTACGTCGCGTGGCGCGCAACTGCAATCACTCCTGTGGCGAAAACTCTGTTCCGAATGCGGTTCCACGGTAGGATTCGCTTATGACCATCGCGTACTTCGATTGCTTCAGCGGTGCGGGCGGAGACATGATTGTCGCCGCACTCCTCGACGCCGGCG
>CAZKIN010000112.1:0-9914 GCA_964552515.1 uncultured Phycisphaeraceae bacterium | reverse complement strand
TGCTTCAGCGGTGCGGGCGGAGACATGATTGTCGCCGCACTCCTCGACGCCGGCGCCAACGCCGACGAGCTGCGCGCTCGCCTCACGCCGTTTCATGAACCCACGGCGCACGGCTTCGCATTGCATATCGAGAAAATCAAAAAGCAGGGATTTGCCGCGACGAAGTTCCGTGTGGATCTGAATCGCGAAATCCAGCAGCCGCACCGGCACTTGAAGCACGTCGTGCAGATCATCGCCGCTGCCAACCTTCCGGCACTCGTTGCCGAGCGCGCGATCGCCATCTTCACCCGCCTCGCCGAGGCCGAAGCGAAAGTTCACGGCTCCACCATCGAGAAAGTTCACTTCCACGAAGTCGGCGCGATCGACGCGATTATCGACGTCGTCGGCGCAGTCACCGCGCTCGACATGCTCGGCGTCGACCGCATTATCTGCTCGGCCATTCCCGTCGGCTCCGGCACCATCAAATGCGACCACGGCCTCATGCCCGTCCCCGCGCCGGCCACGGCCGAATTGCTGCGCGGAGTGCCCATCGCTGCGTGCGACGAAGTCGGCGAGATGACCACCCCCACCGCCGCGGCCATTCTCACCACGCTGGCCGAATCGTTCGGACCCGTTCCCGCCCTGACCATTCGCTCCGTCGGTTACGGCGCGGGAACGCGCGACGGCATCACCCGACCGAATGTTTTGCGCGTGCTGATCGGTGACGCGGCGGAGTCGGCCGACGACTTCGAAACCGACCAGGTGGCCGTGCTGGAAACCAACCTGGATGACGCCACACCGCAGATGATCGGCTATTGCAGCGAACGATTGCTGGCTGCGGGTGCATGGGATGTGTTCAGCGTGCCGATACAAATGAAGAAGCATCGGCCGGGCGTCATGCTCACAGTGCTTTGCGCCCCGGGCGCCGTGGCCGCCATGCAGCGAATTATTTTCGCCGAGACGCCGACGCTGGGCATTCGACGTCGAATTGAAAATCGCGCCAAGTTGGCCCGGCGCATCGAGACGGTGCAGACGAAGTTCGGACCGATCCGCGTGAAGATTGGTGAAGCGAATGGTGTGCGCACCGTCGCGCCGGAATATGAAGATTGCAGATCCGCCGCGCTGCAGCATAGCGTACCGCTGCATGAGGCGATGGAAGCGGCGCGGCGACTTTTCGGTTAGGCCGCAGGATCGGCGCAGCGAATGGATGGATTAACGGGCATGTTGAACTCCAGCACGACGATGCCCGCACTTATCGCGGCCGGCGGAAGTCCGTGGACGATGGACGCCTCCAGCCTGGCCTACATTTTGATGATCGTCATAGCGGTATCCCTGGCGATCATTGTCACCAAACGGCGCATCATGCGTTCACAGCGCAGTGCCAACATTCCGGCACGCGAACTGTATGAACAACTCAAGAGTGAAAACGGCGCGAAGCGCGAACTGGAAGCGCTCATGCTCGAACTCGATGAGCTCGCGCGGCAGCTCATGGGACGCCTGGACTCGCGCTTTGCCAAGCTCGAAGCCACCATCAAGGACGCCGACGAACGCATCGACCGACTCAACCGCATGATCCGCGCGAAGAACGGCCACACCGCGCTCGATGTCACCGTGGATGAAGACGGTACTGACGGCCTCACCTCGATTGGAAAAGCCGAATCGCAATCGCGCGAACCGGACGATCCGCACGCGGAAGTTTACCGGCTGGCCGATCAACGCTTAACGCCGGTCGAAATCGCCACCAAGGTCGGTCGCAGCACCGGCGAGATTGAGTTGATTCTTTCCCTGCGGCGGGTTCGCGCGCAGGCGGCAGCGGTATCGGCCAGGCATTGACCGCATCGACGCCCCGTTTGCAATCGTCACAACTTGTGCTCCCGTCGTAGCCTTCACGCATTTCGCGGCCTATCATGGTGCACGGCGCGATGCGCGCCGATAATTGAGTCCGAGGTGTTTCTTCATGGGCTTATCGGTCGTCTTCGTCAGTGGTATCCGCCGTTCGGGCAAGAGCGCGCTCATCCAGCACATGATCGACCGGTTGTTTCGCCACGCGCCGCATTACCTGCGGCTGGCGCGCGAAGGTGGCGAGAAAAAGATTCCAAAGATCGCGCCCGGCGAACCGGTGAAGGCCGCGCTGGAAAAGTGTCACGTCGCCAGCGCCCGCTGGCTGCCCTACACCGAAGACCGCGTGATTGAAATCCTCGCGCACACGCTCACCGAGATCCACAAGAAGGACCGTTATGGGTCAGTGATTATCGAAGCCGATGCCGAGTCGGGCCTGCGTCATGCCTATCCGTGGGATCATCGCATTTTCGTAATGCCGCTTCCCGCCGGCGTGAGCGAAGTCTTTCGCGATCCGCAGCGCGCGGCCGTCGAATTTCAGCAGGTGCTCGACGATACGGCCGCATTCGCCACGGAAATCTTCGGCATGTTTGACGACGGCCCGGACGATGACGAGCCGCACGAAGAGCGCGATGACTTATCCAAGACACAAATGCGGCACTTTTTGAATTCCCCGCTGGGCGATGAACTGGCGACGCGCATACAGTTGCAGCAGCCCTACCACGGCCTGGTGGAAAGCGATGTTATCGTGGTGAACAAGGCGATCGGCACGCCTGGTCCGCAGGCTGACCAATGCATCCGCCGCATCGAACGCCTGATCGACCGCACGCGCGATGCCAGCGGCAAACGCGCCGAGGTCTTTCACTGCGACCCCAACGACGGCACCTGCCCGGAATGCAAGCGGCTGATGAAGGCGCTGAAGCCGATGTGCATGAAGGGGAAGTGAGAGAGGCGTAAGGCGTAAGGCGATAGACAACAGGCAGCAGGCAACAGGCAACAGGCAACAGGCAACAGGCAACAGGCAACAGGAAAAAGACAATCGGAAGGAGGCCGTACCATGCCGATCAAGATTTTTGCCGCACCGGGCGATCATCGCGACGACTTCCGCGAGGTCGAAAAGCAAGTCAATCAGTGGGAAGCGAGCGACGCGATCAGCATTCTGCAAATCAGCACGTGCGTCACGCCGATGCAGGGCGCGCGCGACGTCGGGCCGTTCCTGCTGACCATCACCGTGCATTATGAGAAGAATAGTGACGAATAGAATTGCGAATTACAAATTACGAATTACGGAAAACATGCACAAAATAGGAACAGGGCGACGAAGCGGTAACGCGCTCTGAGTACACTGCCGACACGGCAGTGGCACACGGAAAGAACCACTCCGCGCCGCGGACGAGGCAAGTTGTAGATTCGACTCCTCCACTTCTGAAGAAGTGGGCCACCCGGCCACCTTACGCGGCTTGGCGATACCACGAGAGCGTGAATACAATCACCTAAGTCCTATTCCGGTCCCAGCCCTGTGGAGTCTGTGCCATGAAGTGGCGTTTATTCCTGCTCCTTCAGTTTCTTTCAATCACAGCAAGTTCATATGCGGGTCCTCCGCGCTCCCCAGCCCAATTGGCACCGGGCATCTTGGTGCAAGATATCCGGGCAAGGAATCTGGGTCCCTTAGTGCATTCAACAACTGCGAGGTTTGGCGAAGTCCCTTCGGCAGGGTTTACATCGGTTCAGTGGTATAATGCAGATGGTACAAAGCGCCGGGAACTGTCAGGTGCATTGGTCCATGTCAATTCGGGATTTGTGAGTGAAGGACCAGTATACCATGGCATTTTTGAAGACTGGAAAATCGAACTTACCAACAAAGGCTCACTTCCCGGATCTGTCAATGCCACTCCTGACAGTCGGGTTTTTCACCATAATTACCGCCCGGAGCATAATGCTAATTCTCGGACAATCGCAGTAGATGTCTATCTAAATGGGAATCTAATGGGAACGATCGGCCCCTATTCCGCATATCGGGGTGAGAATGCAAGACTATCAGCTTCCGGCAACTCGGGCTTGCTGGTACGTGAGAGTGACGAAGGGCCATTGAAAATCATAGTTTTCGATGATCACGCCAAACTACAATTTGAGACCAAATGCGACGATCAGGTTATGAGACCGATTGTCACTGCGAACAGCGATGGCGCGCTGGTCGAAGCAAACACGGGAGAACAGCCTCAACGGTTCATGCTGTATACGGCACAAGGTAAGACTCGTGAAATGAAGATTGGACCAAACGCCAGATTCCTTACGTGGGTCGCCGATACTCATCAATCGGTTTTTGAAACCTCGGTCGGCTACACGAATCGATACCGGTTAATAGACTGGGATAAAGGAGAGACGATCTGGGAGATTCCTGATCCCTGTCCTCGCACGAATGCCGTGGGACGTGGGGTGACTGCGGTTGCAAACTACGTCATTACTTGTGGCTACGAATACACCGGTGAAGAACACCCGGTGACTATTCCCACGCTCTATGCCTTGGATTCCGCATCCGGAACCTTGGCCGCAAAATGGAAGCCGAATATGGGACTCATAGTAAGTTTGGACGGCGGTCGTCTCTTTCCCTTGAAGGGAAAGGTCTACTTTGTTACAGATAATCTTGTCCATGAAATCTCCGTTGACGACATTGTTCAAAAGAGAAATGGATGGGAGTAGGGGGGATCGCGCAACTCCAAATAGTCGTGGTCATTCCTCATTTCTGTTATCGTTCAAGCCAGCAGATTAGTTACCGCCGCCACCGCTCGTCCTGGCGCCATCTTCGTCGTCTCCCCCGTCTTCCGCACCGTCAGTTCCACCACTCCCTCCGCCAACCCCTTCTTCCCCACGGTAATGCGAAACGGGAAACCGATGAGATCGGCGTCGTTGAACTTGAAGCCGGGGCGGGCGTCGCGGTCGTCGAGCAGCACATCGACCCCGGCCGCGCTAAGTTCGTCGTGCAGTTTGTTTGCAGTGGAAACGACCAGTTCTTCGCGCAGGTCGAGCGCGCAGATAACCACCGTGAAGGGCGCGATGGCGGCGGGCCAGATGATGCCCTTATCGTCGTATGACGCTTCGATGGCCGCGGCCATGATGCGGTTAAGCCCGATGCCGTAGCAGCCCATGATGAGCGCGGCGGACTTGCCGTTATGGTCGAGGAACGTGGCCTGCATGGCCTGCGAATATTTGGTGCCGAGTTTGAAGACGTGGCCGACTTCGATGCACTTGCGGAAGCGCAGCGGCGAGCCGTTTGCCGCCTTGTCGCCTTCGACGGCCACGCGGATGTCGGCGGATTCAGTAATCTGATAATCGCGCCCCGCGTTCACACCGGTGATGTGGTATTCCGTCTTGTTCGCACCGGTGACGGCGTCGTGCATGACGGTAACGGCCTGATCGGCGATGACGCGACACTTGAGTCCGATCGGCCCGGCGAATCCGACCTCCGCGCCAGTGACCTTGCGGATGAGTTCCGGTCCGGCGGCGGTGATCTTGCCCATTTTGGCGACGCGACCGAGCTTGGCCTCGTTGACTTCGTGGTCGCCGCGCACCAGTGCCACCAGCGGTTCACCATTTGCCTCGTAAATGATCGTCTTGATCATTTTCTCGGGCGCGCAGCCGAGGAATTTCGACACGTCGGCGATGGTGGAGAGGCCGGGCGTATGTACCTCCTTCAATGCCGCGGTGCCGCCATCTTTCCTATCTGGAATCGGCAGCACTTCGGCGCGTTCGAGGTTCGCGGCGTACGACCCATCTTCCGATTGCACGAGGTAATCCTCGCCCGCGTCCGTCGGCACCATGAACTCATGCGAGGCGTCGCCGCCGATGGGGCCGGAGTCCGCCTGGACCGGAATGTACGGCAGGCCGCAGCGCCCGAAGATGGCGCAGTAGGCGTCGTACATTTTCTGGTAGGTTTCGTCGAGGCCGCCGGGACCTTCCTTCACCGCGTGGAAGGAGTAGGCGTCTTTCATCAGGAACTCGCGGGTGCGCAGGACGCCGCTCTTGGGGCGGGCCTCGCCGCGGAACTTGGTTTGAATCTGGTAGAGATTGATCGGCAGCTGCTTGTAGCTGTTCAGATAGGTACGCGCGATTTCGGTAATCACCTCTTCGTGCGTGGGTCCGAGCACCGTGCGCGAGCGCCAGTCATCCTTGCTGACCGTGCCGAGGCGGATGAGCACGTCGCCCATCGCTTCCACGCGGCCAGTCTCCTCCCACCATTCGATGGGGTGCATGGCGGGCATGTGCAATTCGATCGCGCCGGCGCGGTTCATTTCGTCGCGGACGATCTCCTCCACCTTGCGCAGCGAGCGGTAGCCGAGCGGGAGGTAGGTGTAGGCACCGGCGGAGACCTGGCGGATGAGGCCGGCCCGGATCATCAGCTGGTGCGACGCGACGACAGCGTCGGTGGGCGATTCCTTGGTGGTCGGGATAAAAAATTGTGTCCATTTCATGCGGGAATGAATACCGGGTGCGGGGAGGAATGGCAAGGGAAGGCGGTGGGAGCGGCACGTCGGCGGGTCTATAATGGTTGTTGCGATAAATTGACGATGCGAGACCGGCGGGAGGCCGGGAAGACTTAATTATCATGAACCTCGACGATGACATTTGTTACTGCTATCACGTGTCGATGCGGAAGCTGATTCACTTCGCACGCCGCGAACGGCCTGATCCGCCCAGCCTGATGACCGGGTGTTTGAATGCGGGAACGGGCTGCGGCTGGTGCATTCCATTTTTGGTCAAGATCGCAAAAGACCCGGATGCGTTTTCGCTGGAGAATCTGACGCCGGAGGAGTACGCGGCACAGCGGAAGGAATATCGCACGACGGGAAAACCGAAGAACGAGTTCGGGAATGATTCCGCATCTGAACCGCCGACGCCCTGAAAATGATCCGGACTACAAACGGGGAATGATGATTCGTAACCCTCGAAGTGACCGGTATGAATACGCCGACAGGAATCTCGCCCGGAGGGCGCACGATCGTTGCCGGGGACTTCAGTCCCCGGAATGCCTGTCCTTTTCTCTTCCCGCCCGGAGGGCGGACGCACCTTGCTTTCTCGATTACCGCCTTCAGCCATTTACCTAACTCATCTTCCCGCAACGACTTACGAAAATTCCGCAAAATCCGCTTGACTTTGCGTCTTATGTTTGGTATAAGTTAATTTCCAATTACGACGCATGGCCCATCGCTTTGGCGGTGGCGGAGTCGACAATGACGTAGTGCAGGGACATCTGATTCTTCTCCGAAGACTCAGTGCCTCTGCGCTGCATTCTTCTTCCTCCAACGCAGCTCCTGCGGAGATGCCGCGCCCGGAAATTGGTGACTGTTAATTGGCACACTCAAAAAAAATAGCAAAACAAACCCAAACGCGGGCTCGAACCAAAGTGGCAATGGGCCTTTTCAAGGAAGAGTGCACTGGAGTGCCGAAGTGTTTACGAATTATGAACTATTCGTCATTGGTCATGCGCAATCCGTTATCGTTAGTGTAGCCGTCCCGATCGGAAAATCGCCCAGCTAAGCCCCAGGCCAAGGACGCCCGCGAACAGGTAGCCCACGATGCCGAACGTGTTGATGCTGATGCCGACGACCTGCAACTTGCTGTCGGCGCTGACCAGTACGCTGCTGCCCATGATGATGGCCGCGATGACGATGGAGAAGGCGAGGCGGTTGCTGGAACGGTCGAGTTCGTTGGTCAGGCCTTCGAGGTTTTCGTGACGAATGCGCACGCGCCATCCGCCGGCGGCAACACGGCGGAGTCCCTCGCGCAGCTGGCCGGGCGCGTGCCGCAGGATGCTGACCAGGTGCCAGCCCCAGAGCACGCCGTCCTTGCCGAGCCGGCCCGGCGACAGGCGTTCCCGCATGACCCGGGTCAGTCGCTCGTGCAGCAGGTCCAGCAGAATCAGGTCCGGATCGAGGCGGGTGGTGATGGACGCCACGAGCCCCATCGACTTGAAGAGCATGAGCACATCGCGCGGAATGATGACATCATAGTGTCGCACGACTTCGGAGAATTCGTTCATCAACTGGCTTAAGTCCAACCGCTTCATGGGCAAGCCGTAGTACTTGTCGAGCAGGACACGCAGGGCACGCTCCAACTGACGGCGGTCGGTCTCCGGGCCGAGCGCGCCGAGATCGGCAAGGGCGTCGATGATGACGCCGACTTCGCGGCTGGTGGCGGCGTAAACCATGACGACGATTTGAGTCATGGTCTCGTCCGTGATCGTGCCGACCTGGCCGAAGTCGATGAGGCCGATGGTGCCGAACTCGTCGATGAGCACATTTCCGGGGTGCGGGTCGGCGTGGAATGCGCCCAGTTCGAACACCTGTTTGAGGAAGCAATCGGCGAGTCGTCGCGCGGCCGTGCGGCGGTCGAAGGATTGCGGGCGATCATCGATGGAGAGAACGGCGTCGATGTTCTCGCCGGGGATCGCTTCGAGTGTCAGTATGCGGGCACTGGTGAGGTCCCAATAGACACGGGGAATGTGCAGACCGGGTTCGGCGGCGAAGGCGCGGGCGAAGCGGGTGGTGGCTGACGCTTCATGGACATAATCAAGTTCGCGGGTGAGCATCTGCTCCAGTTCCGCGACGAGCAGCGCGGGACGGTAGACCGCAAATTCAGGGATGAGATTTTCGAGCGATTCGGCCAGCCACTTGAGAAGCTGCATGTCGAGGGCGATGACGTCTTCGATGCCCGGTCGGCGCACCTTGATGACGACGTCGTCGCCGGACTTGGTTGTCGCGCGGTGGACTTGTCCGATGGAGCCGCTGGCGATCGGCGTGCCTTCGATTTTTGCAAAGCATTCGTTGATGGGCCGACCAAGTTCTTCATGAACGATGCGGAGCGCTTCCGCCCCAGCGAAGGGCGGCACGTCGTCCTGCATCTTGCGGAATTCGGCGAGTACGTCGGCGGGGACGATGTCCGGCCGCGTGCTGATAAGTTGTGCGAACTTGATGAACGTGGGGCCGAGTTCCACGCAGGCTTCGGTGAGGCGGCGACCGACGCTGCGGGGCGTATCGGGCTCCAGGCCGCGGCGCATCCGGCGCGCGAGCCAGACCGGCACGAACCGGCCGAGGTTCATTCGCGCAATGACATGGCCGAAGCCGTGCTGTGTCGCCACGACGGCAATCTGCCGCAGGCGATTGAGGCTGCGAACGCTACGCGTGAAGTGCAGCGGGTTCATGACCAGCTAGCGTCGCGGGAATCGGGCGATCCGTCAAACATCTACCGCGAGAACGCGGCCACGTTCTTACCATGGACCACTCGAAGCGCTAATTACTTCGGCGCAATGGCAATCAACGATTTTTGAGTTCGAAAGAAAAGGATGCCTTCGGAAATTGACGGCGTGGCCATCGCGAGGTCGCCGAGCTCGTTGGTGGCAAGGACGGTGAATTCGGGACCCGCCTTGAGCACCTTCACGTCGCCCTCTTCGCTGGTGACATAGACCTTGCCGTCTGCGGCGACCATGGATGCGGTAAAGCCGGTGGTGCCGCCAACGCGCTCGCGAGCGGTTTGCTCGCCGGATTTGGCGCTGTAAATGGTGAATATGCCGTTGTCCCTGCACATGTAGAGTTGGTCGCCGTAAACTAGCGGAGTTTGCATGTAATTGCCGCGGCGCGATTTGCTCCATGCGATGTGCGAATTGGATTCGCCGATCGTCGGGAGCGTGATGTCACCTTCCGCGGTCGGGCGGACGGCGTAGATCGGCGCTTCGCTGCCGTGGGCATTGGTGATGAAGATGAGGCCGTGCGCCACGACGGGCGTGGGAACGGGGACGTCCCCGCCGCCTTTCATCCACCAGAGTTCCTTGCCGGTGGCAAAGTCGTAACCGGCGATGCGTTTGTAGCCGTTGCAGACGATTTGGGTCCGGCCACCTTGGGTGCAAATAGCGGGCGTGCCCCACGTTGGATCTTCGGCGCGCGGCACGCGCCAGGCTTCCTTGCCGTCGGTGATGTCGAAGGAGGCGAGAAACGAGTCTTTCTGCACGTCGCATTGCACAACCACCCGGCCGTCGTGAATGATCGGCGAGCTGGCGAAACCCCACTGGTAGTCAGGAGCGCCGGGCGCGCCGGAATCGAGCA
>CAZKIN010000111.1:6299-12046 GCA_964552515.1 uncultured Phycisphaeraceae bacterium | reverse complement strand
GAGGGGCTCATCGCCCGGGCGAAGGAATGGTCCATGCCGGCCGTCGCGATTACCGATCACGGCAATCTCTTCGGCGCGGTGGAGTTCTACGCGGCTGCGAAAAAGGCGGGGATCAAGCCGATCGTCGGCTGCGAGATGTACCTCGCGGCCACCGACCGGCGGGCGCGCGACCCGCGCGAGGACGGCGGCAAGGAATCTTACCACCTGTTGCTGCTGGCCATGAACCGCGAGGGCTATCAAAACCTGCTCAAGCTCTCCAGCATCGGCTACACCGAGGGATTCTATCGCAAGCCGCGCATCGATAAGGAAGTGCTTCGCGAATTTTCGGCGGGTTTGATGTGTACCAGCACCTGTATCGGCGGAGAGGTTCCGCAGGCGCTGATGCATCGCGATCGCGCCGCCGCGGAGGAACTAGCCAAGACGTACCTTTCCATCTTCGGCCCCGACCGCTTTTGTATCGAATTGCAGGATCACGGCATGCCGGAGCAGAAGACGCTGAACCCGGAACTTATCGACATGGCGTCGCGGCTGGGCGTGCCGCTCATCGCCACCAACGACGTGCATTACTTGGAACATGCGGACGTGGAAGCGCACGATGTGCTCTGCTGCATCAACACGGGCAAATTGCTGACTGATGAGGGTCGCTTCAAATTTCCGTCCGACCAGTTTTATTTCAAGAGCGGCGAAGAAATGGCCGCCCTGTTTCCGGATCGGCCCGAGGCGCTCGCGAACACGCTGCGCATCGCGGACCTGTGCAACCTGGAACTGGAACTGAACAAGCGGCACGCGCCGGTCTTCCGCGTCCCTGAGGAAATCGTCAGTGACCATGGAAAGACACTGACCGACGCGGAGTACCTGCGGCAGGTGGTCTACGCAGGCGCGAAAAAGCGCTACGGCGAAATCGGCGAGGAACTGCGCACGCGCATCGACTATGAACTGGGCGTGATCACCAGCAAGGGCTTCGCCAGTTACTTTCTCATCGTCTGGGACTGCGTGCAGTTCGCGCGGCAGCACGGTATTCCAGTGGGCGCGCGCGGCAGCGGTTGCAGTTCGGTCATTGCCTACTGTCTGTACATCAGCACGCCGGAGCCTATTCGCTACGGCCTCTACTTTGAACGATTCATGGACCCCGACCGTGACGAAATGCCGGATATTGACTTGGATATCTGTCAGGAAGGTCGCGGCGAGGTCATCGACTACGTACGCAAGAAGTATGGCCACGTCGCGCAGATCATCACCTTTGGCACGCTCAAGGCCAAAGCGGTCATCAAGGATGTCGCGCGGGTGTTGGGCCTGGGATTCGAACAGGCCAACCAACTCACCAAGCTCATCCCCTTCGAACTCAAGATGACGCTGGACAAGGCGCTGGCGCAGGAGCCGGAGCTGAAGAAGCAGTACAACTCCGACCCGACAGTGAAGCGCATCGTGGACATCGGGCGCCGGCTGGAAGGCGTCGCGCGCAATGCCGG
Source organism: uncultured Phycisphaeraceae bacterium (assembly GCA_964552515.1). GTDB lineage: Bacteria > Planctomycetota > Phycisphaerae > UBA1845 > UBA1845 > JACQXM01. The sequence goes on along the minus strand of CAZKIN010000111.1, from coordinate 10,577 downwards.
CATCCACGCGGCCGGGGTGGTGGTTGCCGATCAGCCACTCACGCAATTTCTTCCGCTGTGCAAAGCCGCCGGGCAGGACGTGCTTATCACCCAGTTCGACGGGCCGACGGTGGAAAAAGTCGGCCTCCTCAAGATGGACTTCCTCGGTTTGCGCACGCTGACCACGCTGGAGCGCGCGCGGCAACTGGCCGAACGAACTTCGGGCAAGCCGGTCGATATCGAGAACATCAGCATCACCGATCCGAAGGTTTACGCACTTTTCGCACGCGGCGACACCAAGGGCATTTTTCAATTTGAGTCCGGCGGCATGCGCGACGTCATCATGCGCATGAAGCCCAATCGCATCGAGGACCTCATCGCCGCCAACGCGCTCTATCGTCCCGGCCCGATGGAATACATCCCGGAATATGTCGCACGTAAACATGGACAGGCCTGGACGACACCGCATCCGATCATGACCGAGGTACTCAACGAAACCTACGGCATCATGGTGTATCAGGAGCAGGTATCGCGCGTGGTCAATCGCCTCGGCGGCATCGAACTGAAGGCCGCGTTCCGACTGGCCAAGGCGATCAGCAAGAAAAAGACGGACATGATCGAGTCCATGCGCGAACCGTTCCTCGCGGGCAGCGAGAAAAACGGCGTCGCCCGGACTGTCGCCAACCAGGTCTTCGAAGACATTTTGAAATTCGGCGGCTATGCCTTCAACAAGGCACACTCGACGGGTTATGCCCTGGTCGCCTATCAGACGGCCTGGATGAAAACTTACTTCCCGGTCGAATTCATGGCCGCCTTGATGACTTTCGAAATGTCGGCCATTGAGAAAGTGGCCGAATATCGCGAGGCGTGCCGCGAGATGGGCATTACCATCGAACCGCCAAGCGTGAATGCTTCCGAATTGGACTTCGTGGTGGAGGCGAAGAGCGCCGGTAGCGAAGGGAAACTCGCGGCCATTCGTTTCGGACTCGGCGCTATCAAAGGGGTCGGCGAGAAAGCAGTTGCGGCCATTGTGACGCAGCGCCAAAGCGGCGGAGCGTACAAGAACCTCTTCGACTTCTGCGAGCGCGTCGATCTTTCCGCGATCAATCGTTCAACGATTGAAGCGCTCATTTGCGCAGGGGCTTTTGATACGACCGGCGTCATGCGCAAGGCGATGGTTGACGTATTGGAGTCGGCGGTCAGCGCCGGTCAGCAGGTGCAGCACGATCGCCGCGTCGGGCAGATGGGTCTTTTCGGTGGCGGAGCGGCCACCGCGGACTACGCCCCGCAGCCCCGCTTCTCCAACGCCGAATGGACCGAGGCGGACATGCTCGCCCGAGAAAAAGCAGTCCTCGGCTTCTACATCACCAAGCATCCGCTGGCGCACTGCGAAGCACTGCTCAGCGCGTGCGGATCAACCACGGCCGACCTGTCGCGCTTGCAGGATGGCGAAACCGTCATCATCGGCGGCATGATCACGTCGATGCGCACGCTGGTCGCGCGCAATGGTCGCAACAGCGGCCAGCAGATGGGCGTGGTGGTGTTGGAAGATTTGAAAGGCCGCACCGAGGCGGTCGTTTTCCCGAAGGAACTCGCCGCCTATCGAACCATGCTCATTCCGGACGCCGTGCTGTTCTTTGAAGGCAATGTCGATCGCAAGCGCGAGGAACCGTCATTGCGCGTATCGCGCGTCATTGCCCGCGATCAGGCGGTAACCGCATTCGGAAAGATGTTGCTGCTGGATATTGACGAACGGGTGGATGTGAGTCGTTTGGCGCAGCTGTTCCGCGCGCACAAGGGCGAGTGCCGGGTCTACTTCAACGTAGCCGCCGGTGACGGCTTGGTGGCGAAGATCGAATGCCATCCCGGCCTGCGCGTCACTTGCTCTACGGAGCTCCTTCGAGAACTGGGCGCCCTGCTCGGCCCGGAGCGCATTATGGTGCTCAACGCGGCCCGGCGACCAATTCCGATCCCGCGCGGAATGACCGAGGCGATGGTTACGGTGTAGCCGAAAACCGGGCCAGTTTTGCGCTATTGGCCATTCCCTGCCCGATAATACAACATATCCGTAACGGCCCCTCTGAAATTGACAGGTCAGCGGGCCTCTTGACGTCTCTAATGCGATGACTGCAGTGGCCCTCATGAACGCACACGACGGTGATTTGGGCGTGATGAAGGCGGTCCAGCTGGGCGACCGCCGCGCGTTCGAGGAGTTTCTGCGCGGACAGGAACGCTGGGTCCGCGGCGTCGTACTCGGCGTGCTCGGTGATCCGGGCAAGGTCGATGACGTCGCCCAGCAGGTCTGGCTGAACGTGTGGCAACGGGCGAGCGAGCTTCGGGACGTGCAAAAGTGGAAACCCTGGCTCTACCGACTCGCCTATAACGCCGCGATCGACGCCGGACGCGATACCTCGCGGCGACGGGCCCAAAGTCTGTCGCTGGATGAGGCCAGTGCCGACCCGGCAGTAAGTGCGGTCGGCCACGATGGTGAAGAGCGCCGGGTAGTACTTGACGCCGTGCTGTCGCTACCCGCGATTTATAGAGAGCCGTTCGTGCTTCGACATCTGAACGGCTGGTCGTATCAGCAGATTGCCGAAGTCATGGATATGCCGGTCGACTCCGTGGAGACCCGGCTGGTGCGGGCGCGGCGGATGCTGCGGGAAATGTTGCAAGACAAGGTGAGGTAATACCATGTCCGAAATCAATGAACATCTGGAACGCCTGATCGTCCGCCAGCTCGACGGCGAATTGTCGGCGGACGAACAACTCCTTTTGCAAAAGGAACTCATCAAGAACCCCGCGGCGCGGCAACTGGCCGACGAATACGCCCGGACCGATCTGCTCGCCGGCGCCGTGTTGCAGGACGCACTGTTCCGTTCGCGCTCCGTGGCCTTGCAGCCGATGGCCACCGTAAAAGCGACACGCCAGAGGCACTGGTCCCGCGCCTGGATCTTCATCCCCGGCGCCATCGCCGCGGCCCTGCTCGCCATGATTGTGCCCTTTCCCGGCGTGACGCCGGTGCAGGACGCGAAAACACAAATGGTGGATCGTGGTCCAGACAAACCAATGACCCGCCAGTCCGGCCACATTCCGCAGATCGCTCCCTCCGACTCGGATGGCGTGATGCGAAACGTCAGTGATTCCCCCTGGCTCGCCCCCCGCACCCGCCGCGACACCGGTCGCGAACTCATCGGCGTGCAGGGCGATGACGGCAATATCTACTGGTTGGAAATCTCCCGGACCCGGACGGTGCGACAGCCGGAGCGCGCTACTGTCACATCCCCGGTGACCGAGAGTTTGTAGTACGGAAAAATCGGCAGACGTTTCCCGGCCGCGCCCGCAAGGAAGCGGTCTTGGAACAAACGAATCAAGGATTTGAAAAGGAGTAGTGGCAATGAAAGTGCTTATTTGTGGATTACTGATGGCGGCATCTTCCGCCCTGTTTGATCGCCCCGCGGCCACGCCGCAGACCACTGTCACCGGTGACGGCACCACCAGGGTCATGGTCATGACCCACGGTGCCGGCGGCACCGGCACACCAGTCATCGTGCAGGCCACCGGCGACCCGGCACAGGGGTTCACCTTCGCCCATGCCGATGGCGCTACCGCGACCACTGCAGACGGAGTAGTCCTGGCCACCGTAAACATGGTCGAACCGGCGGGCGGCGCAGAGCCCCAGCGCCATGTCCTGCACCTGCGTCACATGGGCGCTAATGATCCGGACGCCGCCAATCGCGGTTGGCTCGGCGTTTCGCTGGGCACGGTACCGGAATCCGTCGCTGCACAGCTCGATATGGCCGACAACGGCGTCATGGTGCTTAACGTGATCGCGGACAGTCCGGCCGATCGCTCCGGCCTCAAGGCGCATGACATCATCGTGTCAGTCGCCGGAGAGAACGTCGAAGGCGACGTCGCCCGCGCCACCGAAATCATCCGCGAGCGCAAGCCCGGCGATGCCGTGCAGGTCGTGGTCCTCCGCGAAGGACAGCCCCAGACACTCACCATCACCCTGGGTGCGCGTTCGGAAATGGGCGCCGCCGCATGGAAGTTCCGCCTCGCTCCCGGCGAAGTCGAGGAACACGTCCGCACTCATGGCCGCATGCTCCAGAAGGACGCCAACGGTAACTGGGTCATGAAGGACCTCGGCGAACTCACCGATCTGTCGCAGCTTCCCGCGCAGATCCAGGCGTTCATTCCGCAAAGCGGCAACCGCACCGTGCAGGTGACCGTCAACAACGGCGAGAAGAACGTCTCCGTCAGCGTGGAGCGCGACGGCACCACCATTGACGTCGACCAGGC
>CAZKIN010000111.1:2182-6199 GCA_964552515.1 uncultured Phycisphaeraceae bacterium | reverse complement strand
TTCCAGGACAACATGGGCGCTGCCGGTGAATCCTACCGCGAAGCCATGGAGGAAATTCGCGCCGCGATCGAACGCATCAAGGAAGAACACGGCATCGACGGCAACGCCTTCGGATTCCTCATGGGCCCCGGCTTCGCCGCGCCCGCAACACCGGGCACGCCGCCGGTTCCCCCGGTCCCGCATGTCCGCATGTTCGGCCAGGCCCGCCAGAGCTTCGAAGTTCGCCCGGACGGCACCATCGAATCAAAGGTTCGTCGTGGTGACACCGAAGTGACCGAACTCTTCACCAACGAATCCGACCTGCAGCAGCGCGACCCGCAGCTTTACCAGAAATTCATCGAAACGCGGAACGCCGAACACTAATCGGCCCCCACCGTCCGATGACTGTCACTCGCCCGACCGCGGATTAACCCCCGCGGCCGGGCCTTTTTTTCCGCCCCGCCTCCGCTCCATCCGCTCTGCCATTCCCTGTTTCCGCGTTCCTAACCTTAGCAAAACTATTACTTGACGCCGGGCTGGCGTTTTGGCTAGACTGCTTCTCTCGTTTTCTTACATCCGTTCACCTGTTGCAGAGAGAATACCGTGGACGCCTCATCGCCCGCACCCATCAGCATCAGTTGCCCCTGCGGCAGCAAGCTCAAAGTCCCCGCAACCGCCATCGGCAAGAAAGGCAAGTGCCCTAAGTGTGGTGACGTCTTCGTCATTACCGCGCCCCCGCCTCCCGTGCCGAAGAAAAAGAAACCCGAGCCCGACATCTACTCCATCGCCGAAGACGACACCGGCGGCGGCCTGCTCGACGAACTCGCGCGCATGGAAAAAAGCGCCCCCAAAGTGGAGCAGCCCAAGCCCGCCGGCGCGACCACTCCCTGCCCCCGCTGCAACCAGTCGATGCCTCTCGCTTCGAAATTATGCACCGGTTGCGGCTACAACACCGAAACCGGCCGCGTCGTCAAAGGTGCCAGCGCCAAGGCATCCAAAGTCAGCGCACTGGCCAAGAAAACCGGGCGGTTCATGACCGGCGTCATGCTCTCCGCCGCGGGAGCGCTCGTCGGTGCGGCCATCTGGTTTGGAATCACCATCGCTTCAGATTACGAACTGGGCCTCATCGCCTGGCTCGTCGGACTCCTCTCCGGATACGGCATGCTCTGGGGCTACGGCCAGACCAGCTCCAAAGGCGGCGCCGTCGCGGCCATCAACGCTGTCGTCGGCATCCTCTGCGCCAAGCTGGCCATCGTCGCCTACGTCATCTACGCCATAACCACCGCCGGCTCCGACCGCCCCGCCATTCAGCGCGCCACCGTCGCCGCCGCCATAACCGAAGAGAAACTCCAGCAAAAAGGCATCCATAACGAGGCCGACCGCATCCGCGAATGGGATGGTCTCTACAAGGAATCCCTCCTCGAAGTCGCGCGCATGGACGACGAAACCGTCAAACTCCGCCATGACGCCCTGCGCGTGCAGGTCGCCCGAGACTCCGCCTGGGAATCGGACCAGGGCCGCAGCGTCTGGCAGGTGGCTTTTCACGAAACCGAAAAACGCGTCGAGAAGGAAGAGCTCCGCCCCGGCGACGACGAACGCGAGAACATCAGCAACCAGGAGTTCGCCCGCGCCTCGCAGCTCTCTCCCGAAGACCTCAAGAAAGCGCTCCAGGCCAAGGAATCCTGGGAAAAAGATGGCCACTGGTCCGATCAGGAGTACATCCGCACCCACCTGATTTACGAACAGGCCAGCAAAGACTACTACGAAAAACTCCCCAAGGAAGACAGTCGCGAAGCCAAAGCCGCACTGCCCGGAATCTGGGCCGAAGCTTTGACTCAGGCGAAGGCCCGCGTTGAACCCATGACCCACGACGAGCGCGTCGCCGCCCTCAAGACCGACGAATCCGAATCCGAAATCTCCGGCCTGCGCTACGAACTCACCGAGCACATGGTCGAACGCAAAACTCTCATCGCCGGCAACGAAACCCAGGAATACGACTACGATGAAATCTGGACCACCGAGGAAAAACGCATCGAAGCGCTCACCCCCGATCAGGTCCGCGCGGAACTCCAGCCCGTCGAAACATGGTACGAAAAAGGCCGGTGGGACGATGCCGAGCATGTCCACCACCTGTTGGTATCCACTTTGATATCCGAGGCCAGCGAAAATCGCTGCGCCGCCCTTCAGGAAAAAGACCCCGAGGCCGATTGCAAGCTGCCCCCGGACGACTGGCAGCGCATTCGCGACAACGCCGTGGCACAGGCATCGGGCATGCCCGCGGCCGAACACCGCAAGGCCATCGAAGAAAGCCAAGCCCGTTCACAAAAACGCTGGGAGCAGGTCTTCGCCCAGCGCCAGTCCGCGGACGAAGCCGCCGTTGGAGAGGCCGCCATCGGCTTCTTCGCCGCCTTCGGTGCCACCCTGCTCACGCCGTTTAACCTGATCTGCGCTTTCTTCGCCGTGGCCACAGCCTTCAAAGTGGGTAGCTCCGGAACCGCAGCTTCCGACTAGCCCGCCTAACCAACGCCCGGCTGCTCGGTCTATTAACGCGGAGGCCGACCCGCGCCTATAATCCGACGCGTACCCCGCCGTTGGTGAATGCCCCCGTGCTTTGGGATACTCCCGGCTCTGAACTGTTGCCGGTTAGTCCCCCGCACGGGAGAACTGCCGGGGTTGGTTCGATGGGTCCCAGAGCGGAGTGTCATGGCCAGTCCCCCCGACATTAGTTCCCAGTTGCGTTCCCTTTCCATTCCCAAGGAAAACCGCCCCGCCATCGGCGCCTACGGCCGCCGTCGCCGCATCTGGCCCTGGGTCTTCCTGCTCCTGCTTATCGCGGGCGGCGGCTACGCCTACACCCAGCGCGAAGCCATCAAGTCCAAGGTCGAAACCATCGCCGCGTCCGGCGACCCCAAGCCGGAATTAAAGACCCTGCGCCTCGTCAAACAGCGCCCGCCCGATCCGTCGCCCGTCCTCACCGCCACCGGAAAAATCGTCTCCGACCACCAGGTCCAGGTCGCCACCAAAGTCTCCGGACAGATCGTCTCCATGCACTTTGAACAGGGCGACGCTGTCGAGCGCGGCCAGCTCCTCGCCCGCATCGAAGACGTGATTTACAAAGCCCGGCGCGATCAGGCCGCCGCCGAACTCCAGCGCGCCAAGGCGTCCCTCGAATACCAGAAGGTCAACTTCGGCCGCGTCTCCCGCCTCTCCGACGACGCGCGTGCGGCCGGCATCGAATTCGCCGACGCCACCCGCTGGCTTACCGAGGGCGAAGCGATGGTCGCCGCCGCGCAGGCCCAGTTGGAAGCGGCGCAGAAATCCCTCGATGACTGTCAGGTGACCGCACCCATCACCGGCGTGATCCTCGAACGCAACGTCGAAGTCGGCGATTTCGTCGCCGCCGAAGGCGGACGCGGCGCCAACGCCAACGCCCAGTTCGGCACCATCGCCGACATGAAAAAACTCCGCGTCGAAGTCGACATCAGCGAACTGGACATCGCCCGCATCCGTAAGGGCATGCCCTGCATCATCACCCCCGACGCCAACAAGACCCTGCGCTACTTCGGCCACGTCATGTGGCTCGATCCCGGCGCGAACTACTCCAAGGCCACCGTGCAGGTCAAGGTCCGCATCGACAACCCCGACGTCAACCTCCGCGTCGAAGGCTCCGCCCAGGTCACCTTCCACGAGTCACTGCCCGACCAGACGAAGGAAGACGCGACCGCCGCCCTGTGGATTCCCCGCGCCGCCTTCCGCGTGAACGGTACCACCAAAACTGCGAGCGTCTTCGTAGTGACTGATGGCAGTCTCAAGGAAACACCCATCACCCTCGGCACCGAGCGCGGCGCGCAGGTCGAAGTCACCGCCGGCCTCGCCGAAGGACAGACCATCGTCGCCGAAGCCTCCGACTCCCTCCGCGACGGCCAGCGCCTTCCCGGCTAACCGACTCGTAGGGTACGCTTCAGCGGACCTTTTCTTTGTGCCGCTCCAATGCCACCTCTCGGTAGGGTACGCTTCAGCGGACCACTCTTCACCTTC
>CAZKIN010000111.1:0-2082 GCA_964552515.1 uncultured Phycisphaeraceae bacterium | reverse complement strand
CGCTCCAATGCCACCTCTCGGTAGGGTACGCTTCAGCGGACCACTCTTCACCTTCGTGTCCTTCGTGGTACAATTCTTTTTCATTCCTTCCGGCACGTCCGTTGGCTGCACGTCACCCCCATCGCGCTGCGAAATCCCTACTTTTTCCTTGGTGACCAGCCTGTCCTTGGATTAAGATTGGCCTGCGCAGGGGCTTTCTTGCGGAGCAGGAGGGAAGATGGGACAGCGGCAAAAAAGCAGGTCTATTCATCTATTTCGTTTGGGCATCATGGCGGGCGCGTGTGGATGGTTTTCCGGCCCGGCACTCGCGGCCACCTTTACCGTAACCACCCTGAGCGATTCAGGCGCGGGCAGTCTCCGCAGTGCGGTGGCGAGCGCGAACGCAGTGAACGATACCGACCTGATTGTCTTTCAGCCCGGCCTGACTGGAACGATTACGCTGACAACGGGCGTACTCAACATCACCAATCCGGTGGAGGTCCGCGGTCCGGGTGCCGGATTGCTGGCCGTCAGCGGAAATGACGCCAGCCGCGTGTTTCAAATTGGCGGTGGAACTGCGGTAACGATTCGTGGGTTGGACATCCATTTGGGGCGCTCACCACTTGCCGCGGGGAGCCAGGGCGGGTGCGTCTTTTCCGCGGGGCATCTGACACTCGCGCAGTGCGCGATTAGTCAATGCACGGCGGCGGGATTTACCAGCGCGCACGGCGGGGGGGTTTATTCCAATGGCAACCTGATCATGGATGAATGCACCGTGCATGACTGCCTGGCCACGGGGTCCACATTCGCCGCCGGTGGCGGAATCGCCGGTTCAGGAACCATGACCCTTCGCCGCACCACGGTTTATGACAATCAGTTAAACGCCGGTACCGTGGTGCAAGGAGGAGGCGTGTACACCGTGTCTGCCGGCGTAACCATGGAGAATTGTACGATCACCGGCAATGACGGAACGGCCGTCTTTCCCGATGCGGGAGGAATTTGGCTTCAAAGCGGAACGTTGTTCATGAATCACTGCACGGTGGCGGGCAACCATGCGGGGCCAGGCTTCTTTCTGAATTCGGCGACCCTGTATGTTCGAAACAGCCTTTTCGCTTCCAATGCGGCCGGACAAATCGCGGGCAATGGCTTGCAGGTGATCTCACTGGGCAACAATCTGGTGAGTACCGGCGGCGGCGACCTGGTCGATGGCGTCAATGGGGACCAGATCGGTACCGGTGCTGCGCCGATTGATCCATTGCTTTATCCGCTGGGCGATTACGGCGGCCCCACGCTCACCATGGCGCTGGCTCCGGAAAGCCCTGCCCTTGACGCGGGTAATGCCACACAGGCGCCGATCACGGATCAACGTGGATTTAACCGCGTCGCAGACGGCAATTGCCTGGGTGCGGCCCGGCCGGATATCGGCGCCTTTGAGTACGGGGGCGGTGATGGTCTTCATTTTGACGGCTTCGACGACGCCGTTGTCGTGGCCTTCCAACCGGACTTGAACCTCGCTTCCGCGTTCACCCTGGAAGCCTGGGTGCGTCCGCGACTGAGCGGTCCCGCATTCCTGGCGTCGCGCATCCTGTCCACCCGCTCGTCCGACAACCGGGGCTATGGGTTTGGGATTCTCAATGGCGCTCTGTTGTTCACGACATTCGGAGTTCAGGATTTTGAAGCCACCAATGCGCCATTGACCGGAGATGTCTGGACGCATGTCGCGGTGGTCTTTGATTCCATGTTTGACGCCAGTTTCTACGTGAATGGCGCCTTCGTGCAGCGGGTGACCGGAACGCAGCCCGCGCAAATGCACATGGTGCCGCGCCCTTTGCTGCTGGGTGCCAATTCATCGTTTGATCCCCAGTTTTGGAGCGGGGCGATCAGTGAAGTGCGCATCTGGAAAGTCGAACGCACGCCCGCGCAGATCGCGAAGTTCTACGACATGCCTCTTGCCGGTGACGAAGCGGACTTGGTGGCCTACTGGCGGTTGAATGAAGGGCAGGGTTCGCAGGCTCTTGATCTGACATTCAAGGGACATGACGGCCAGTTGTTCAATAAACCCTATTGGCTGAATACCGCATGTGTTCCGGACGCCTGCGTGGC
>CAZKIN010000110.1:8595-12413 GCA_964552515.1 uncultured Phycisphaeraceae bacterium | reverse complement strand
TTTCCCGCATCGGACAGCAACATGCCGTATTGCTGCAGCGCCCGCGCGACCACGCGCGACGCTTCGTTCGGCAGGCTCTCCAACGGAAAATCCGCGCGCAACCGAAACCGCGCGCCATAAGGCGGCGCCGAATCCGTTCCGCCCGTCGCGCCGGTGGAATGTGTCGCCGGCGCGACATACACGCGATTACGTATGCGTGCGTTGGGTAGAATAAAACGAATCGCATGATCTATGGAACCGGCGGCCACTTCGTCGGCGGTGAAGAGCAGCGGCGCAATGGGAAATCCCGCGGCATCCGCGCTGGTGCAATCCCGGCCGCGACCTTCGTCGCCATACACGCGCGTCATGTCCCACACGGCGAGGCATCCGCCGAAGAATTCGCCGTCAACGATGTTCGCGCGCCACATTTCGTAAAGTCGGTTGCCGGCGCGGTCAATGACAATCAAGTGGCAGTCACCGTCGGTCGTGCATTCGTAACCGGATTCCCCTTCGATCGCTCCGCCCTCCGGGACCGGCACGGCGTCGAGATCACAATCCGGATCGAACCAGTCGTCGGTCGGTAGAAAGTCACGCAGCGGTGTGCCGGCATCCGCAACCAACACTTCGATGGAAAAGTCAATCTGCATGCGCCCGAGTCCGAACCCGCCGTTGTCGGAGATCCACTGGATCACTTCGTCCGACTCCGCGTCCAGCGGCGCCGCCGAGATGTCCTGGTACCAGACCGCGCCATCGGGGAAGTAGCGGGTGGCCGAAGATGCGCCATCGTCGTCGCTGTTTGGATTCTCATTTCCGTTGTCAGCGGAATCGTTTCCATTTCCGGCGCCGTCATTCGTCCCATTGTCATCACCGCTATTGTCATTGGCGTTGGTATTACCGTTATCGTCGCCCGTGCCACTGCCGGTGGCCGGACAGCCGGAGATGAACGTAACAAGGGCGATGGCAAGGCCAGGAATCAGACTCCATCGGAGACAACGCATGGTTTTCCTTTCCTGATGGTGACAATCATGCCGGTCGTGGATGTACGGACCAGATTTTCGCGCGAGCACCTATTGTTCGAGATTTCGCAGTTTCCGGGCAACCAAACGGTCATCTCATGACCTTCATCCGGCGAAAATGTCGATAATTAATGATCGGCAGGAATCTGAATGGGAACTGGCCGCTGGACGCGACTGATGGTTAGGTCGACAATATAATAATGGCGTTGGCGGAATGGACTCAGTGCGCAGGCATACCTCCATTGGGAAAGGACCAGGATTATGAACCGGCGGCTACGTACGGAAACTCTCCTTTCGATCGGACTCCTGGCTTTGGCGGCCATTCCGGCCAGCGGACAGGTCATTGGTCAACCTGCCCAAACCGCCGGGGATAATGTGCGTGGGGGGGCCATTCGAGGCCGTAACCCTGGCCAAATGGTGCAAAATGGCGTAGCCCGCCACTCGGATTTTTCCGACCGCCAGTCTCTGGGGACAGCGATCGACGCGGAAGAGACTCTGGACCCATTCCCCGGGCTCATCGCCGAGGCGTTGGAAATCGTTTTCGGACAGATCAATGATGCGATCGCGGCTTTTCGTAATCTGCTGCTGGTTCGATCGGGCCAGACGCCGGTTCCGGCGAGTGCATTGAACACGGCGACGAATACCAACACCAATACGAATAACACCAGCAGTGGTGGGCGGCGATAAGATTGGCTCTATGCGCGGCCGGCTATTTCACATGCGAATGGCCAAATAATTTTCGTAAGAATCTGTTGACTTTATCGGAAGGCTTGCTATACTTGGGTCAGCGTTCCGTAGAGTGCGGACGTTCGTATGTAGTGGTTTGGTGAGCGGAAATCAAAATCCCATACATAACGAGCCGTATAATATTCAATATATATTTTGTTGATTCACAGCAATTTTCCCGCTCATAGCCCTTCATCCGACATCAAACCCAACGAACTGGCCCGCACGCTCGGTTCACCCCGGATAGGTTAGTGCTTTGGTTGTCGTTGCGCCGAAAAATTGAGGCATTGCGCCAACGGTTCTGCACGTACCTGTCAGTCGTTAACCTTCGAACGCTCAACAACTTACGCGTAATTCTCGCTTTGGATCATTCGTGATCTAGGGCGGTCAATGGGAAGTGTGGTCTGGCGCGCCTTTTTGGTGAAGAGGCGGCAGGACCACGGAGCGTAAGCCACAGCGGCCTCATGGGGACACTGTAGGTTCTGTGGTTTCAGAGTGAGCGTCAGTATAGGTTTTTTTCGGGGAGATTAAGAGGACTATGCCTGTTGTTTGCTGGCAGGGGGCGCCAACTGCAATAACGCCTTGAGTCAAGCGGACAGGATAGCCCGGCCTTGGGGGTAGAATTGGGGGCTTGCGAAGTACGCTCCGGCGTCAGAACGATGTCGCTGACGCTCACTCTGTCTGTTGTACCTTTCCTTACGTTCGGCGAAGACCGAATATGTTTGACGTTGGCCTTGGGGAAAAAGCCGCTCTTCGGAGCGGCTTTTATTTTTGATCGGTGTCGGAAGCCATCCGGCAGCTGATCGTCGAAAACTCCGGAACTAGATAAACTTCTGCCTTGTGAAGCTGACACGCGAAATCCGGGTGTTCTCTCCCGTGGTGAACGGCGGAGTTAACCTACTGAATACCTGGGCCGGTGTCCCTGGTCTACCCGGTAGCGACCCCTTCTGGATCGTCCGCGGCGAAGTATGCGGCAAAGTCGATCGGCGTACCGGCTACCTGTGCGACATTAAGAAAATCGATGCTCTGCTCCGCGAATCGGTGGCGGCGGACTTAGGCATTGGAGTCGCGGTTGGGCTGGAGCATGCCATTCTTTCCGCATTCCGGGTGGGAAGGGAGTCCTTCGCGGCGACCGCGCGATTGACCGAGCTATCCTGGGGAATATCGCCTTTCTTAACCTATGCGGTTCGGGAGGATTCGTCTGACATGGTGTCCATTACGCAGTCATTTGAGTTTTCGGCGGCCCATCGACTTTCCGCCCCGGGATTCACCGAAGCGGAGAACCTTCGTGTTTTCGGTAAGTGCAGCAACCCGCATGGGCATGGCCACAATTACGTTCTTGAAGTGACGGTCAGCGGCACGCCGACGCCCACCCATGGAACGGTATTTGAACTTCCGGCCTTACAGCGCATCGTGCGCGAAAGGGTGATCGAGCCTTTTGATCATCGCAACCTGAATGTCGAGTGCCCCGAGTTTGCCGCCATGAATCCCAGCGTGGAGAATATCGCCCTGGTCATTTGGCAGCGGCTGAACGGCGGCTTCGGTTCCGCCCGGCTGACCAAGGTGCGGGTGTGGGAAACGCCGAAGACCAGTGCCGAGTATACCGGCGATCAACCCGTCGATGCCTGACCGTGCCCCGATTGTCAACAAAGACAGGTCGGCTTTGACGATTTCGAGAATTGCGTTTTCAATACTGGTGTTGCGGAGCCGCCGCGTTCGACCGACTCCGCCCGTGATGAACGGACCCATTTTCGATACCATCCCACCATGAACACCCATCGTCTCCATGCCTTTTCTCACGACGCCATTCAGATCCGAAACGCACGCGTGATCGACCCGGCAGTCGGAAGAGATGAAATCGCGGATATCGCCATCGTGCGCGGACTCATCGCGGAAAAACCCGCGCCCGATGCGGTGGTGATTGACGGACACGGTTTGATCGTCGCGCCGGGACTCAAGGACATTCACGTGCACCTCCGGGAACCCGGACAAGGGCACAAGGAAACGATCGACAGCGGCACCGCGGCGGCGGCGGCCGGAGGATTCACCTACGTCGCGTGCATGCCCAACACGCGCCCGCCGATTGACCATCCGGAT
>CAZKIN010000110.1:2622-8495 GCA_964552515.1 uncultured Phycisphaeraceae bacterium | reverse complement strand
TTGCCGGGTCTTGATCCGCGATCCGAGGAGGCGATGATCGAACGTGATATCGACCTGTGTCGGCGGACCGGCGCGCGGTACCACGTGGCGCACATATCGACAGCGCGGGCAATAGAGCTGGTCCGTGCGGCAAAGCGTGCGGGGTTGCCCGTGACGACCGAAGTCTGCACGCACCATCTCGTGCTCACCGATGAAGCGTGCAAAGACGCGGACCCGAACACCAAAATGCATCCGCCGCTGCGCCCGCGAAGCGATGTGGATGCGTGTCGGCAGGGGCTGCTGGATGGAACGATCGATTGCATTATCACCGATCACGCCCCCCACGCGGCGGAAGAGAAGGGCGCTGGTTTCCTGAAGGCGCCCGCGGGAATCATCGGTCTCGAAACATCGCTCGGGGTGGCCGCGTATGCGATGGTGCAATCGGGTATGGTCGATTGGTATGAAATTGTCGGATGGATGTCTACCGGACCGGCAAGTGTGCTTCGACTGCCAGTGCCATCCCTGGTCGTCGGTTGCCCCGCAGACGTTACGCTGATCGATCCTACGAACGAATGGTTGGTCGAACCGGAGCTGGGTCAATCCCTTTCGACCAACACGCCTTTTGGCGGCTGGCATCTTACAGGGCGGTCACTGGGTACCATCCGCGGAAGTCGATTGTTGGACGCAGGTCTCGGAAATCGCTGGATTTCACCGCTCCAACATCAGACTTAACTATCGAACCGGTAACGAGATAGCGTCGAAAGTAACCAAGGACAATTCGTGAGTTTCTTTTCGGCGTGGCATTGCGCTTGCAGCGGTGACTATTCGCATTGGTCGATAACGAACCTACCAGCGAGTGGCTTTCGTGGATTCGGATTGAGGAACCGGTGCGGTTTCCTTTAGAAGGCCACAAATTTCAGAGCTGTGAGTTTTCTGGTGAGAGTGGCCAGCGAAGTTTGACGTAATTGTCACAAGTAGTATACTTAAGCGGCATTTTCTGCCGAGGACGGCTGAAATGCGGCCCGGGCCGAATGTTGGGCGGTGCGACGAATTGGCGACAATTTTCGCAAACCGTGCATTTCGGCGGCTTGGTACCGCGTGACGGATGTTTTGGAAGCAAGCAAAATCGGGAGAATGTCATGTCCACCGCTGCGGCTTCGATTCTTGATACGGACAATTCCGCTTTGTTTACTCTTGAACCGGTTGTGTCCAAGAAATCATCGTTGATCGATGATCGTCGGTTTGCCTGCCGCTTCCCAAGGGAGTTGTCGGTGCGGCTCATGGCGGCGGGGCGCGGTGATGGTCCCTGCTGTCGCCTGACGGATATCAGTGAAGGCGGAGCGCGTGTGCAGCTTCCCGCCGAGGCCGGTCTTTCGGTGGGTCAGCGTTTGGAAGTTGTACTGGCGAATGCATCGGCAGCGCCGGACTTGGCGGAACATCTCTCCGGTGGTTGCTTCGCGACCATCGTGCGTACGGAGCGCTGTGAAGCGGGTATGGCGAACCTGCTGGAAGCAGGCCTGCGCTTTGATCAGCCTCTCATGCTGTAACCATCCCTCAAGTTGGACATTCCATTCGATCATCCGAATCTTCTGCTGATTCTGCGCACCTCGCGCGAAATTTTCATTGACACAATCTTGCCCCATTGTTATAAGTAGCCCGGTTTTTCAGAAACCGTGTATCAACCCAGTGTTCTAGACAGGAGGTCTACGTATGCGACGGATCGTGTCCACTTCTCTTCTCTCACTCATGTTGTTGGTTTCACTTACCGGTTGCGGACTTTTCGGCAAGAAGAAGAACGCCGAAATGGCCAGCACGGAGTATCCCACCCAAACCGTTTACCAGGAACCGGCGGGTGGTTCGGCAAGCACGTATCAGACGCAGCCAGCGTATGATACGTACACCGCGCCGGCGGGCGGAGCCTCTAACTCGTATGGTACGGCGACCGGTGGCGGCGGTCGTACCTATGTCGTGAAAAAGAAGGACACGCTCTATTCCATTGCGCGTTCGCAATATGGTGAAGCGGGCCGGTGGAAGGATATTTACGAGGCCAACCGTTCCGAATTGGGCGGTGATCCGAATCGTCTGCGGGTTGGTCAAAGCCTGACCCTTCCGTGACATGTTTGTCGTAAGCGCGCTGTTGCACGAAGCGCTGCGCTTACACAGATTCAGTACAATGCGGTGGACCGGCGATGGATGCCGGTCCACTTTTTTTGGCGGTGGATGACTCCGTGCTGTCACAGGTTTCCCTCGATAAGCCCGTGCAGTTCATCAAAGGCGTCGGGCCCGTGCGCGCGGCCGAGTTCGAGCGGCTCGGCATTCGCACCATCGGCGATCTGATCGAGTATTTCCCCTTTCGACATACCCTCATCCCCAAGTCCGTGGCCATCGGCGACTTGAGCGAAGGCATCACCGCAACCATCGTGGGTGAAGTGCGGCGCGTGCGCCACAAACCGTCCGCCCAGGGATTGGTCACCGCGACGATTGAAGATCCCACCGGGAAATGCGTGGTCAATTGGTTTCATTCGGCCTATCTGGCGGAACGACTGGAGCGCGGAACCGTCGTGCGCCTGACCGGAAAAGTGGAAGGCCTGGAAAAAGCCGCGGCGATGAGCAACCCGCAGACCACCATCATGGGCGAAGATGACGACCCTTTCGAACATGACGCGGATCGTTACGAAGCGGTCTACGAAGGCACGAGTGGTTTGCCCACGCGGGAAATTGCGCGCGTACTTAATTCGGTCCTGGACGGAGCGATCGACGCGGTTGAGGAATTTCTGCCCGAAGAACTGCGCGGGAAACGCAACTTGCCCCCGCGCCGGACCGCCATCCTGCGCTTCCACCGCCCGACCGTGGCCGATGATGTTGCGGTCGCACGTCGCCGCCTGGCTTTTGATGAATTGCTGCTCGGACAACTGGCCCTGCAATGGAACCGCGCACGACAATCCGGGGGCCCTGAAGCCATCGCGATGCCCCCCACTGAAGCGATTGATCGGCGCATTCGTGCGCGGCTGCCCTTTCAACTGACCGCAGGACAACAACAGGCGGTAGAGGATATCAGCACCGACTTGGCCCGGCCTTCGGCCATGAACCGCCTGTTGCAAGGCGATGTGGGGGCGGGGAAAACCGCGGTTGCGGTTTATGCCACGCTGGTGGCGATCGCGCATCGTCATCAGGTCGCACTGCTGGCTCCCACGGAAGTACTGGCTACCCAGCATTTCGCAAAATTTGAGCAATATCTGAAAGACAGCCGGGTGCGCTGCGGACTACTGACCGGTTCGATAGCGGCGCGGAAGCGCGAGGAAACACTCGCGGCGCTGGCCCGCGGCGACCTGGACTTGCTAATCGGCACGCACGCGCTGCTGGAGCCCGATGTACGATTTGCCGATCTCGCATTGGCCATCATTGATGAGCAGCATAAGTTCGGCGTTGCGCAGCGCGCCGCGCTGCGCGCCAAAGGAACCGCTCCGCATATGCTGGTGCTCTCGGCGACACCCATCCCGCGCACGCTGGCCATGACCCTTTTCGGAGATCTGGACATTTCAACCATTCGCGACCTCCCCCCGGGTCGGCAGGCGGTCGCGACGCGCATGGTTCGGGCGGAACAGCGGGCGGAATGCTGGCTGATGGTTCGCGCACACATCCAGCGCGGTGAACAGGCGTTTGTGGTCTACCCGCTGGTCGAAGAATCGGAAGAGCTGGAGCTCAAGGCCGCCTCTGTCGAGGCACGACGTCTCGCCGAACAGGAATTGGCCGGCTTTCGGGTGGAATTGCTCCATGGACGCATGTCCTCGGCGGAAAAGAGCCAGGCCATGGAGCGATTTCGAACCGGCGCTGCGCAAGTACTGGTGGCTACGACGGTTATCGAAGTCGGCGTGGACGTTCCCGCGGCCAGCATCATGGTCATCGAACATGCGGAACGGTTTGGGCTCAGCCAGTTGCACCAATTGCGTGGGCGCGTAGGTCGGGGCGACCGTCCGGCGCAATGTCTGTTGATGACCGACACCATGTCGGAGCTGCCGCTGCGCAGGCTCGGCATTCTCTGTGCGACGAACGACGGATTTCGGATTGCGGAAGAAGATCTGCGTTTGCGCGGACCGGGTGAATTGATCGGCAAACGGCAGCACGGCATGCCCGCGTTCCGAGTCGCCGATCTGGTCATCGATCTTCCCCTGTTGGAGCAGGCGCGCGACGATGCGGCCACCCTATGGCGCGGCGATCCCGAATTGCGTATGCGTGATCACCTTGCATTGCGTCGAGCGGTCCTGCGCACCTACGGTCAGGTTCTCGCGCTGGGGGACGTCGCGTAAACCCGGCAGGGGCATTATCAGTCCAGAAAACCAATCCGGCATGCCGATCTTGTCCTCATCAGGCGGACGCACGGCGACCGCTCGGGCTCAATCGCGTCGT
This sequence comes from uncultured Phycisphaeraceae bacterium, assembly GCA_964552515.1. Classification (GTDB taxonomy): domain Bacteria; phylum Planctomycetota; class Phycisphaerae; order UBA1845; family UBA1845; genus JACQXM01. Next base: position 4,109 of record CAZKIN010000110.1, on the reverse strand, counting down.
CTCTGGAATCCGATATGGCTGTTCTTGAATCCGTTGCAACTTCCGGGTCCGTTGGTTTGGAGCCGATATCGCTGCGCCTCGATCAAACCCCCATATCGCCGATAGGACAGCCTGCGGCATGGTTCAAGCTGGAAAAGGCCGGGGACGCGCTCACGATTTGTCCGAATCGCCCGTTGCCGCGCCGCTGCACCATTCGACCGGCTGCGCTATTTGAGCAGGCCCGTGGATTTCCGGAAGTGAACGCGGTCATGGGCCGTCTTTTGTTTCCCAATGGAACGGAGGCGGCGCAAACGTATTGCGCGTTCACCCGTGATCCCCAGCGTAAACTTCGCGAACTTTTCCTCCCGATGGAGGCCGGTCCGGATGACGACTGGCCCAATTCTGCGGCCCGCTGGTCCAATTTTCAGGCGGTGGCGCGCCGGTTGCTTTCGGTGGCGAAGGTTCCCTGGGATGGATTAGCGCCCCGGGATGTCGCTGAACTGGTGGAGTTTATTCACTGGGAGGAGCCGTTTGAGGGATGCGTGCTGCACGCCTTGACGCAGTGGTCGCACGCGCGCGGTCAATGCGTGATTGAAGTCGGTTCCCGTCGTGGGCGCTCGTTGTCGATGCTGGGCATGGCGCTGCGCGGCGTGGACAGCGATGCCCTGTTGTTTTCGGTGGATCCGCATATGGAGTGCCCGACCAATCGGGACCATGCGCGATTGGCCATGCGGCACATCGGCGAAGAGGACCGCCTGGTGCAGTTTTCGTGTCACTCCGACCGCGCCGCCCGGCTCATGGGACGCGGCATCGCATCGCTCATATTCATTGATGGCGACCACAGTTACGCGCAGGTCCTGTCGGATTTTCGCAATTATGTTGATCTGCTGGCGCCGGGAGGCTGTCTGTTGTTTCATGACTACGGGTTCGGCAACCACAACGGCTTGCCGGAGGCGCAGCCGGATGTCCGTCGGGCGCTTGATGCGGAGGTGCTGGGCCATCCCAAGGTGACGCCGCTTCTGCTCAGCCATACGTTGTTCGCCTTCGTGAAAAACTGAACCGCTTCGCGACCCACCACGTAAGGGCGTGCGCTGTGATTTTCTCTGTTGAAATCGCGCGCCGGCACATTGCAAATTCCGCACCTCTTCGTAAGCTGTGGCTTGGGGAGTCAAGCGGCGACTTGCGCGAAATTGAGACGCGCTTCGGGTCGTCCGAATCCACCTGACAGGAGAATGACGGTGGCGCGGCGGAGACGCAAAAAGAGATTCATTACCACGGGACGCATGCTGTTGGTATGCGTCGTTCTTGGTGGGGCCTGGCTCTGGCTGTATCGCATGGACCGGCTGGAGACGGTCAGTGACGCTGGCGTGACACCTGCGGTCCCGGCATTTGTTCCCCCGTCGCCCGCGCCGACCAAGTTGCTGGCGCGCACTGAACCGGGAGAGAAGACGGCGCCGACGCCTGCTATTCAGCCGAAAAATGAAGAAAAAATAGCGACGGCGACTCCG
>CAZKIN010000110.1:0-2522 GCA_964552515.1 uncultured Phycisphaeraceae bacterium | reverse complement strand
TCGGACGTTTTGCGGGATGAGCTGTCGCGCATCGGTGAAGAGACGATCATGTCGTCGAAGATCGTGCCGAACGATCCGCTGGTCGATCGTTACGTCATCAAGGATGGTGATTCGCTGGTCAAGATCGCGGCGCAGTATTTTGTTTCATCGGACCTGCTCGCGCGGGTCAACGGCATCGCGGACAAGCATCGCATTCGATCCGGTCAGACCATCAAGGTGGTGAAGGGTCCGTTTCGCGCGTCGGTTTCCAAGAGCAAGTTTCGGCTGGACCTCTATCTGCAGGACGTCCTGGTCAAGAGTTACACCGTGGGCCTTGGCGCGGATGGCAGCACGCCGACCGGCGAATGGCGCGTGGGCACTAAGCTGGTCAACCCGACCTATTACCCTCCGCGCGGCGGTGACATTCTTTCGGCGGATGATCCAACCAATCCGCTGGGCGAGCGATGGATCGGACTCATTGGCGTCAGTGGCGAAGCGCTCGGACAGGAGCGTTACGGCATTCACGGCACCATTGAACCGGATTCCATTGGTAAGAACTCGTCGATGGGCTGCATCCGCCTGCGTAATTCCGATGTCGAAGTGCTGTACGATTTTCTCGTCGAAAAGCAGGGAACCGTCACCATCACGGATTAATGGCGCGCGTTCGCGGACGCGCGGTTGATCCGGCGGCCAGTTCCCGCGTTTCATTTCCCATTATTTCACCGCATTCGTTGCATCCCCGCGGTCTCCGGCATAACATTTTCCGGGGAACACCATCACAGGCTCAACGGATCAGCGCCGGGGCATGCGCGAAGGCGGGCATTTTTTCCGCTCTCGACCCGGCCATCCATGGAATCGGAAATGGTTGCGCGCGAGATCGCAGTTCAAGGGGTGCGTTTACTCTTGCGACGAGTCACACTTATCGCTGCGGTGGTGCTTCTTGCCGGCGCGTCGACGCATGCCGCCGTCGAAATCAACGTGACACAAATCGGGTATCCGTCGCTGCGCGGGTCGAGCGTGGTGCGTAATGGCGCCTGGACGCCGGTGGTGGCGGACTTGGCGCTACTGAATGAGGCCGCGTTCGACGGCACGCTGCGGGTGGCGCAGCGTGATGGCGACGGCGACCTTTGTTATGACTCCGTTGAGGTGCATTTGCGGCGTGAGAACGGCGGCACCCAGCGCGTCTGGCTCTATGCACTCACCAATGCGCGCCGCGATGCGAACAAGTTTGAGCTGCAATTGCTCGACGCGGAGGGCAATGCGGTCAAAGTGGTGTCACAAGGCGAGGTTTCCGCGACGGCCGGTCCCGCCGAACAGCCCACGGTCATTTCCGACGACGACTGGATGGTGCTCAGTGTTTCGACACGGCCGGTCGGGCGGATACGCGAACTGCTCGCCGGACACGAGGGTCGCGAGGTGGATGTCGAGAAAGGCATCGCCTTTCGACGGGAACCCCACATTGCACACATCGCCCCGACCGATCTGCCCGAGCTTTGGCTGGGCCTGGAAATGGTGGACGCCGTCGTCTGGGAAGATGCAAAAGCCGACGACCTGAATGAGCGCCAGCGCGAGGCGCTTATCGAATGGGTGCGGCAGGGCGGGCGATTGCTCATCGCATCATCCCGTTACGCCGGTTCGCTCGCCATCACGCCAACACTCGAAGCCATTCTGCCGGTGCGCGTGGGCGAAGTTACGACGGCGGAGAATCTGCCCGATTTTCGTCGCGATTTTGTTTCGCCGCCGTATAAGGAACAGGGTCAACCCGAAGACCCCGCGCCTTGGTACGAGACAAAGTTTCCGCAGCCGGTGCCGGTAGCGCGCTGCCTGACCAAACCTGATGCGGTGCGACTTGCCTACGAAGAGGCCGTACTGGCGGATGTCGCCGCCAAGCGGCGCGTCGGTCGCGGCGAAGTGGTGTTCCTCGCCGTTACAACCAACGATCTTCTTTCCGCGCCGGGTGCCGCCGCGGGATTCTACCAGCGCGTTTTTGCCCTGGCCGAGCTGGAGGAATCCGAGCGTGGCGTGCGGTCTTCGGGCATCTCGATTTTCGACAAAGTGGCGGGGGCCGTTTCTTTCGCAACTTCCGGCGGTTTGTACCTGCTCCTCGCCACGCTGGCTTCCATTGCTTATGTCGCCATGGCGACACTGGGCGCCTGGCAATTTCTCACGCTGCGCGGCTGGCGACAGCACAGCTGGACGGCCTTCGCCATCACGGCCGCCCTGGCGAGCGTGGCCACGGTGTTCGCGGTCAATTTCCAGCGCGGATTTGGTGATTCGCTGCACCAGTTGTGCATCCTGGACGCCGCGTCCGGAAACAGCCAGGGCACCGGCGTCTGTTATTTTGGTGTGCGCACCACGGCGGATAAGGAGATTGATCTGTGGCTGCCGCCCGATCCGCTATCGGCCACGGAACCCACCGCGACGGCGTGTTTTCTGCGACCGATTCCCGGAGAGAGCGACCAGCTTGCGGCTACCAGCAGCTTCGTCGATCCGGAAGAGTACAAGGTAATTCCGGCCAGCGGCGTGGTGGATGATGTGCGCCT
>CAZKIN010000109.1:11076-12471 GCA_964552515.1 uncultured Phycisphaeraceae bacterium | reverse complement strand
ATGAGCGCCATTCCACCCACCGTTGAGTATGCCGGTGCGACCTATGCTCCGGAGGAGCCGGGGGGGGATGTGTGGGTTCTGAACTTGGGCCCGCAACATCCCGCCACGCATACGACGCTGCGCCATGTGCTCGAACTCGACGGCGAGCGCGTGCTGTCTTGCACGGTGCACATCGGCTATCTGCACAGCGGGTTCGAAAAGCTCGGCGAACATTTGAATTACAATCAGTACGTCGTGGTTACCGACCGGATGAATTACATCTCGCCGATGGCCAACAACATCTGCTGGCACCATGCGTGCGAAAAGCTTTTTCAAATTGAGATCACGCCGCGCTGCAAGGCGATTCGCACGATCATTGCGGAATTGGCGCGTATTCAGGATCACCTGCTGTGCGTCGGCGCGGCCGGGCTGGACCTCGGCGGGTTTACCGCGTTCATGTATCCGTTCAATGCGCGCGAGTACATCTACGATTTGTTTGAAGAGATCTGCGGGGCGCGGTTCACCACCAGTTATACGCGGGTGGGGGGGCTGATGCAGGACCTCACGCCGGAGTGGCCGGCCAAGGTGAAGAAATTCTGCACGGACATTCTGCCTCCGGCGATTGAAGACCTGGAGAAATTGCTTACGAGGAATCGGATCTTCATCGAGCGCACGAAAGGCGTCGGGTTCATTAACCATGACGATGCGATCAACTGGGGATTGACCGGGCCCTTGGCGCGAGCGAGCGGGGTACGGCGCGATCTGCGCAAGGATGAACCGTATTTGTGTTATGCGGAGAATTGGGACGGCAAGGGGGCACCGGCCGTGCAGTTCAAGGTGCCCGTGGCGAAGGGCGGCGACTGCTACGCGCGGTATCAGGTGCGTGTCGCGGAGATTTACGAATCAATCAAGATTTGCATGCAATTGTTGGATCAGATTCCCGAGGGGCCGATCAATGTGCTGCCGGATGACAAGCAGACACTGCCCGATAAACGCGAGATCTATTTCAGCATTGAAGGGCTCATCCATCACTTCGAGCAGATCATGACGAATCGCGGGTTCACGCCGCCCATTGGTGAGGCCTATGGCATGAACGAAACCGCGAATGGTGAGCTGGGCTTTTATCTGGCCAGTGACGGTGGGAACTGTGCGTATCGGGCGCGCTGCCGACCGCCATCATTCATCAACTACCAATGTTTTCCGACGCTGGTGCTGGGACACAAGATCAGCGACGTGATTGCGGTGCTGAGCAGCATGAATATCATTGCGGCGGAACTGGATCGATAGGAGGAGAATGGCGAATTTAGAATGGCGAACAGTGATGAAGAAATGATCATCAGCTGACGGCTCCCAGTCATTCGATATTCTGAATTCATCATTCGCAATTGCATATATGCCCTGGCCCGTCATCAATCG
>CAZKIN010000109.1:8996-10976 GCA_964552515.1 uncultured Phycisphaeraceae bacterium | reverse complement strand
ATCGCGGTGAAAAAGTGGTGACGGTCTGCCGCAGCATCTCGTGCGAGGTGATGGGCGGCGCGAAGGTGCTCGAAGAAGTGAAGGCGCAGCTTGGCGTGGAGGAACATCAGACGACCAAGGATGGGAAGTTCAGCCTGGCGACGGAGGAATGCCTGGCGGGTTGCGACCATGCGCCGTGTCTGCTGATCAATGAGCGTCTGCATAAGCGCGTGCGGCCGGAGGATGTGAAGAAGTTGCTCGCCGATGCGGATAATGCCAAGTTACCGATGCCGCGGAGCGACTTGTTTGATGCGCCGAGGGGCGGGGCAACGAAGGAACCGGGCGGCGTAGACGTGGACGCACTTATCGAATCGACCTCCGATGTGCGTGAAATGCGCGATGCCTAGCGGGGGCTGGGGCGAAACCTCACTTGTCCGATGAACCTGCGATACCGCGATTGAGCCTTGGCGCGACGCAGCGCTGGTGGATCGGATTTTTCTGTACCTATCTGGCTTTTTTTCTGTCTATTGATGCGAAATTATGGCGGCCGGGCGTATATTGTGACGGTGCGTCCAATGTCCAGGTAACCGAAGCGCAGCAATGGTGGAAGGGGCGTCTGGATCTTCCCGAGCGCGTGCATGACACCGCGCTGCACGACGGGACTGTTTACAGTCACTTTCCCGTACTGTTCACTTTGATTGCATTACCCCTGGTGAAGATCTGGCCGGGTGTTCCGCACTGGTTCCTAGTGCTCCTCATCGCACTGCCGCAGCCGGGGTTGGCTTTCGCGCTTTTTCAACGGATCACGAAGTCGATTCCGTGGGGCGTGTTGCTGGCAGTCGGGTTGATCGCCGGGACGTCGGCCTGGCCGGTGTTGCATCGGGCGCTGCGCGGCTGCGAGCCTTATTTTGTCAACCATACACTGGCGACAATTGGGCTGCTGATTTTCCTGATCGAATTTTTCGGAGGCAGGCGTGTCGGTCCGGCGGGTGTCGGCTTGGTGATCAGTGCGCTGACCCGGCCCATGACCGCGATGTTCATTCTTCCGCTCGGTTGGATGGCGTGGAACGGCGCAGGCAAAAGTGACCGCAGCCGGCGCATGGCGAAATTTGCGTTGATCGCCGCAGTGGTTTGGGGCGGTCCGATGGTTGTGAGTTTCTTGAAATATGGAAACCCGTTCGAGTCGGGGTACATGTTGATATACGAAGGACGTGATGACTATTTCGCAACTGACGCTCGTGAACACGGGCTGTTCTCGGCGCATTTCCTCGGACGGAATTTGTACTGGCACAACATCGGGCTCCCGGAGCGGCATTGGATCGAGGTGGGAGGCCGGCCGGAATGGCACATGACGTCCAACATGGTGTGCACGGGATTATGGTGGACTACACCGGTACTGCTATGGCTCTTTGTCGCGCTTCCGCCTATCTTACGAGACCCGGCGCGGCGGTGGCTAATTGCCGCGGTGATCGTGGTTTATGGTGGTCTGATGTTGTTCCACGCGGCGGGCAATGTGCAGCGCGGATACAACCGTTTTTCGCTGGACTACCTGCCGGTTTTGTTGGCGGTAGTCGCGCCCTTTGCGGTGGTTGGTTGGCGACGGTGGGTGACGCTGGTGATGGTGGTTTGGAGCATCGTTTATTTTCGGCTGGTGGCGTAAAGGCGGCGTCAGTTAACTGTCAGTACCGGCGCTGTTGCGCGGGAATGGAACTGCGGCTCAGCTAACATGGCATTCGAACCCATTTTACTTCGCAATCGCGGCATCGAAGGCTCTACCACGCTGGCGGTGTATGAAAAGCGCGGTGGCTATCAGGCCGTGCGCAAGGCGCTGAAGATGACTCCCGACGAAGTGGTCGAGGAAGTCAAGAAAGCGAACCTGCGCGGTCGCGGCGGGGCGGGTTTTCCGGCCGGCATGAAGTGGAGTTTCCTGCCCAAGGATCGCAAACAGACTTATCTGTGTGTGAACGCGGATGAATCGGAGCCGCCGACGTTTTGCAATCG
>CAZKIN010000109.1:5942-8896 GCA_964552515.1 uncultured Phycisphaeraceae bacterium | reverse complement strand
GTGGAGACGCTGTCGTGCGTTCCGCACATCATCGAGCGTGGTGCCGCGTGGTTTACGGGGATCGGCCCGGCGCACAGCACCGGTCCAAAGTTGTTCTGCATCAGCGGACCGGTAAAGAAGCCGGGTTGCTATGAAGAGGCGATGACCATCAGCGTGCGCGATTTGATCGAGCGCGCCGACATGGGCGGTGGCATGCTGCCGGGGAAGAAAGTTAAGGGCGTGCTGCCGGGCGGCGCTTCGATGGGTATCCTCACTGCTGAAGAACTCGACATGAAAATGGATTTCGATTCGCCGCGTAAGTTCGGTCTGCTCGGATTGGGCACGGCCGCGGCGGTGGTGATCGATCAGGACATGGATATGCGAGTCGTGCTGCGCAACATGGCGCGATTCTACGGAACGGAATCGTGCGGTCAGTGCACGCAATGTCGCGAAGGTACGGCGTGGATGCACAAGATCGCCACACGCATTGCCATGAACGCCGGGCGAGTGGAAGATCTGGACCTGATGCTGGAAACGGCGCGCAATATGGGGATGATGCCGGGCCTCAGTATTTGCGGTCTTCCGGATGGTGCGACGTATCCGATTGAGACGATCATTAAGAAATTTCGCTCGGAGCTGGAAGCGGGCATTCGGTCGCAACCGCCAAGAAAGGCGGAGGAATTGCTTAGGGTGTTGAACTGAGCATGCGTATTCGGTTCTACGTTGATGATGAAACGGAGAAGCCACATATTCATGCCCACCGAGTGCATGAAGCTGAAGTCGAGGAAGTATTGCAGAAGCCCATGGAGGACCGACCTTCAAGAGAAGGGGCACGAATAGCCATCGGGCAAACGCAGGCGGGGAGGTTCCTTCGTGTAATCTATATACCGGATAGAACTCCGGATAGCGTTTTCGTGATCACTGCTTTTGAGTTACGGGGGAAGCCACTTAAGGCATTTAGACGTAGAATTCGCAAGAGGCACCTATGAAACAAGTTGGATTTCCAGAAGGGTGGGACGAAGAACGGGTGCGACAGGTCCTGGATCGCTATGAGAACCAGACTGAAGAAGAGGCTGTCGCCGAAGACGAGGCCGCCTACGAGGATCGAACGCAAGCGGTCATGGAAGTACCATTGGATCTGGTACCGGAAATAAGGGAAATGATCGCGCGCCACAAGCGGAAATCGGCGTGATTGAATCACCAGACACTTGCCCGAATCAATGCTATTGACTCCAAATGCCTAAAATCATCATCGACAATAAAGAGGTGCAGTGCCGGGACGGTGTTCCGGTGTTGCAGGCTGCGCTGGAGGCGGGTTGGGACGTTCCGCATTATTGCTATCACCCCGGCCTGTCCATCGTCGCGTCCTGCAGACTCTGCCTGATGGAAATGAAAATGCCGGACCCCAAGACGCGGGAAATGGTTTGGTCACCGAAGCTCGCGCCCTCATGCCAGACACCCGTCAAGGACGGGATGGAAGTTCGCTTCGCTTCCGAAATCGTCCAGAAGAATCAAAAATCCTGCATGGAGTTTTTCCTGCTCAACCATCCGCTCGATTGCCCGGTGTGCGATCAAGCCGGCGAATGTTATCTGCAGGATTACAGCTACAAGTTCGGCGAACCCGAATCGCGCATGGTTGACCAGAAGCTGAAGAACCCCAAGAAAGACATCGGCCCCAAGACACTGCTCTATCAGGATCGCTGCGTCATGTGCAGTCGCTGCGTGCGGTTTACGCATGAGGTCTCTGGCACACATGAACTTTGCGTGGTGAATCGCGGGTCGCGCGCTGAGATCGACGTGTTCCCCGGCAAAGTGCTCAACAATCCGATGCAGGGCAACGTGGTAGATGTGTGTCCGGTCGGTTCACTGCTCGACAAGGATTTCCTTTTCAAACGGCGCGTGTGGGAACTCAAGGGTGCGGATTCCATCTGCCCAGGCTGCGCTACCGGTTGCAGCATTCGCATCGACCATGCCGACCAGCGTGTGTATCGCCTTAAACCGCGATTCAACCCGCAGGTCAATCAATGGTGGATGTGCGATGAGGGTCGCTTCGGCTGGAAATACATGCAGGATCGCAAGCGCGTGACGCAGGCGATCGTGCGCCGCGGCTTTGAGGAAACGCAGCCGAATTGGGAAGACCTGCCGGAAATTCTGGCGTTTCGATTCAGCGAACATGTCCGCGCGAATGGCGCGGGAAGCGTGGTGGCCATGCTCTCGCCATTCATGGCGTGCGAAGAGGCGTGGCTGCTCATAAAGTTCATTCGCAAGGTTGCGCCGAGTGCGACGCTCGCCATGGGGCCGGTTCCCATGGTTGGGGAGGATCAGCGCTTCCCCGTTGGCGCGACGGACGGCAAAGTGAAGTTCACTATCCTCAAGGAAAAATGCCCCAACCGGCGCGGCATCGAAATGTTGCTCGCGGCCGCCGGCGGTCCGCAATTGGCTTTCGCGGAGTTCGTGAAGGAGAGTTCAGCGGGCAAGTTCTCAGCGGCCTGGGTTGCGGGTGTATATCCCCAGCCGTGGCTGGATAAGGAAGCTGCAAAGATCGTCGAAAAGTTCTCTTTGCTTGTCGTCCAAGACCTCTTCCCCAACGAGTTGATGGCTGGAGCGGCCGTGGTGCTTCCGGCCTGCACTTGGGCGGAGCGCGAAGGTTCATTCGTCAATGCACAGGGTCTGGTACAACCGTTCGAAAGGGCGGTTCATCCTCCCGAAGGTGCGCGCATGGACGGCCAGTATCTGTTTGAAGTGGCGGGCTATTCCGGTCTGTATCGCGGCGATCGCGTGCGGGAGATGATGGCGGCCGAAATCCCGGCATTCGCAGACGTATATGTTCCGCCGCCGGTTCCGGAGCATGCGCATTAACGTGCGCTATTTGGTCTCCAAGAAATGCTAGAGTTTTTTAAGAGTCAACTCGGTGTCAGCATCATCCTCGCCCTACTGGTCATATTGGCCATGCAGGGTGCGGTAGCCTATTGCAT
>CAZKIN010000109.1:3087-5842 GCA_964552515.1 uncultured Phycisphaeraceae bacterium | reverse complement strand
CACACTGAATACGGCGCGCTCAAATTTGGCATGTTCTTCCTGGCCGAGTACTCGCACATGATCACCGCCAGCGCCCTGCTTTCCGTGCTGTTTCTCGGTGGCTGGCATTTTCCCTGGTTCTCATGGACTCAGCCGGAAGCCATGCACATCGGCGCGGTGCTCGCCAAAATGCTGGTGCTTTCCGCCAAAATAGCATTCTTCATTTTCGTGATGATGTGGATTCGCTGGACGATTCCGCGTTTCCGGTTTGATCAACTGATGCGCCTGGCGTGGAAGGGACTGATTCCGGTCACCTTGGCCCTCATGGTGCTGACCGTGGGATTGGTGTACTTCGGCAAGCAGCGTGAACCGGTGTGGGCTCTCGGTGTCAACGCGATTATTTTTCTCATGGCCTGGACGTGGAACATGCGGCCGGGTCGCGTGGTCACCGGCCGAACCAGCAATCTACCGGAGATCGGGACAGCGCTGGATGGCCAGCGCATCGGCACCGCGGGAGCGACGGCATGATACATGATGACGACATCCTGGAACTTGAGGAGCCGCGCCTGACTGGCGGCGAAATGCTCTACCTTCCACAGATCATCGGCGGCATGGTGACAACACTTCGTCACATGGGCAAGACCCTGCTGGATAAGCCGATGACCGTGCAGTATCCGGAAGAGAAACGCGAACTCCGCAATGAGAACTACCGCGGTGTGCATCGCCTCAATCGCGATGAGCAGGGCCGCGTCGCCTGTGTGGCGTGTTTTATGTGTTCGACCGCCTGTCCGGCACATTGCATTCATATCGAAGCGGGTGAATCCCCCTGGCCGGATCGTGAAAAGTACCCGGTCAAGTTCGACCTGGACGAACTGCGCTGCATCTTTTGCGGCATGTGTGAGGAAGCCTGCCCGGTGGATGCCATTGAACTGACACCGCTCTACGAATTCGTTGGCCGCACGCGCGAAGAGATGATTCTCGGCAAGGAAGAATTGCTCGCGGTCTACGACCAGACCGCGCACCAGAAAAAGCGTAAAAACCCGCGCATCACGGGCTATACCAATACCGGTGACCGTCCGAAGGACGACGCACCGCACGACGACGGACACGCATGATCTTCACAGTTCCTCATCTGCTCTATGTCGTGTTCGCCCTTGGCGCACTGGGGGTTTTCTTCCTGTTGCCGCAGGGGCGACAGTCGCGTCCGCGCGTCGGCGCGATGTTTGGTGCGCTCGCCATATTGGCGTGGATTGTTGTGGCGGGTTTGAAGTTCGCGGCCGGTCAATCCAGCGGCGTCTACTTCCTTATTTTTTCGTCGATTGCGCTAGGGGCCGCGGTCCGCGTGATTACCCATCGCCGCCCGGTCTACAGCGCCATGTACTTCGTCGTCGTGGTGCTTGCCGTCGCTGCTCTGCTGGTTCTGCAACAGGCCGAATTCCTGGCCATTTCGCTGATTATTATCTACGCCGGTGCCATCATGGTGACATATCTTTTTGTCATCATGCTCGCGCAGCAAAGCGGCACCCCGGTTTATGACGGCCGCGCTCGCGAACCGTTTCTGGCGGTCTTCATCGGATTGGTCCTCATGGCTGCCATTGCCGGCCGGGCGGAGGACTTGTCACCCGTCGGCAAGTCTGCGGATGCAAAGGTGGCACGCCTGACCCAATCACCAAGCACGCCGCCGCAGCCTGCATCGCAAGAAGGTAAGAGCGCATCGCCCAGCGGCAACACGACCGCCATGGGTGCTATCCTTTCCACGCAATACATCGTCGTGCTCGAAATGGCCGCACTCCTGCTGCTCATTTCGATGGTCGGGGCGATTGCGCTGTCGCGTAAGCGCATGCCGCGCGAAGGACACGCAGTGGCGGTGACGATCGGCGAAGTGGGCAAGCACGTGGAGCCCTATTAATGGCGGGTGATACCGGATATATCGTGTTGGGTGCGGTGCTCTTCGCCCTGGGCGTTATCGGGTTTGTTTCGCGCCGCAACCTGATCGTGATTTTTCTATCGACGGAACTAATGCTTCAGGGCGTGCTGGTCAACGCGGTGGCCTATTCACGCATCCATCAAAATTTGGACGGTCAGGCGTTTGCTTTGTTTCTGTTGGTGATTGCAGCGGTGGAGGCGGGTCTGGCGCTGGGACTCGTCGTCATGCTTTACCGCCGGCGCGGCACGCTTGATTCAGAGGCGTGGGCCTTGATGCGCGGTTAAGTTAGTTTGAATCTTAGGCGGTGGAAGATTTCGTGCCGATCGAAAAACTGAGAATCCTGGGGATCATTATCCTGCTGGCTCCGCTGGCCGGAGCGATTCTCTGCGCCGCGCTCGCACCGATCCTGCGCGGCCGCGCCCACTGGCCCGCCATCCTCGGGGTGGGCACCGCCTTTGCCGCCTCGGTCGGTGTGTTCGTGACGGTCAGCGATCCCATGCTCGCCGCTGCCGATCGTTCATTCTTGATTCCGGTTTATTCTTGGTTCACCGACGGTGCCGGCCATTCCTTCGGCGTCGAATTTCTGATCGATCCCCTTACTTCGCTGATGCTGCTCATCGTCACCGGCATCGCGTTGCTCGTCGTCATTTACTCGCGCGACTACATGCGCGATCACGGCCACCCCGAGCGCGGTTACGAACGCTTCTTCGCCTTCCTCGGTCTTTTCGTCTTCGCCATGTGCAACCTCGTGCTTGGTGGAAATTTCCTGCTGCTCTACCTCGGATGGGAAGCGGTCGGCCTGTGCAGTTACCTGCTCATCGGTTTCTACTATCAGAAGCCCTCCGCGGC
>CAZKIN010000109.1:0-2987 GCA_964552515.1 uncultured Phycisphaeraceae bacterium | reverse complement strand
TCCGCCCTCATTCACGCTGCCACCATGGTGACAGCGGGCATCTTCATGATCGCACGCTGCGGCGCCATCTTCGCCTCCTCCGAAACCGCCATGATGGTCATCGCCTGGATCGGCGCATTGACGGCCCTCTTCGCTGCTACTATCGCCCTGGTGCAGACGGACATGAAGCGCGTCCTCGCTTACTCCACGATCAGCCAATTGGGCTACATGTTCCTCGGCATCGGCGTCTTTGCGGCCGACTCCGCGCTGTTTCATTTGTACACGCACGCCTTCTTCAAGGCGCTGCTCTTCCTCGGCGCGGGCAGCGTCATGCACGCCATGGGCGGCATTATCGATGTTCGCCAATTTGGCGGCCTGCGGAAAATTCTACCCTGGACTTTTGCCACCTTCCTCATCGGCTCGCTCGCCCTCGCCGGCTTCCCGATGCTCAGCGGCTTTTTCAGCAAGGACGAAATCATTCACCACGCACTCAGCGCCAACTGGCTCCTCGGTGGCATCGGACTCCTCACCGCATTGCTCACCGCCTTTTACACTTTCCGCATCGTCTCCATGGCCTTCTTCGGACCCGAGCGCATCCCTGAAGGCGTCCATCCGCACGAATCCGGCGGTTGGATGCTCTTCCCGCTGTTCATCTTGAGCATTGGCGCCATCGCCGCCGGTTACGTCGGCGTGAACCTCACCGGCCGTGGCTTCCACCACTTCCTTGAACCCGTTTTCGCCCAGACATTCGCTGCGCATTCCGCCGGTCATCACGCGGCCGCGCACGGCGGATTCTGGGCGGAGTATGGCCTGCTTGTGCTGTCCGGCGGCTTGTCGATCTTTGGAATACTCGCGGCCTATGTCATATACGCCCGGCAGCCCTGGATCGCCGGCTTGGTCCGTGCATCCGCGCCGCGCGCCTATCGCACGCTATGGAACAAATACTACGTGGACGAATTTTATCAGGCCGCGATGGTCGAGCCCGCGCGCAAAGCCGGTCGCATCGCGGTCGCTTTGGACGATTATCTGATTGACGGTTTGCTCTGGACCATCGCCGCCATTCCGCAGGCCTTCGGTTACGGCTTGCGTACGATGCAAAATGGCGCGATGCAATCCTACGCCCTCAGCATGGTGGCCGGTGTGGCGATCATGGTGGTGCTGTTGTTCTGGTTCTAAATGCTGTCGCAACCCCGGCCATGTAGCCGGGTCGGTGAACTTCAATGCCGTTTGATCAAAACTGGCTGCTGACCGGAATCATCTTCTCACCGCTGGTGGGGGCGCTGCTCCTTTGGATGCCGCCGCACGGCTCATCCCGCTCCGTCGGGCGCACTGCATTCGCCTTTTCCTTGGTCACGCTCGGCCTGACCATCTGGGCACTCGTTCAATTTTACGCTGCCGGCCCGGCGTCCGGCCCCGGCTCCTATTTTCTCTTGCAGCATCATGTGCCCTGGATCGCCACGGCGGACCCGCAGTCCGACATGAACATCGCCTACCACGTCGGCGTCGACGGCATCAGCATCTGGCTGCTCGCTCTTTCCGCGTTCCTCGTGCCGCTCGCAATTCTCGCCAGCTTTTCCGCCATCCGCACCCGCGAGCGCGAATACTACGGCCTCCTCCTGCTGCTGCAGGTCGGCCTGCTCGGCGTCTTCTGTGCCATGGACCTGCTGCTCTTTTACGTTTTCTTCGAGTTCACGCTCATCCCGCTTTATTTCCTGATCGGCATCTGGGGCGGGTCCGAGCGCCGTCGCGCTGCCAACAAATTCTTTATTTACACGCTCACCGGCAGCGTCCTCACCCTCGCCGGTGTCATTTATCTGGCATGGTTCAGTTACACCGAGGTCGGTCGCATCACCCTCAACATTGAAGAACTCATCAAGATCGGCCAGAGCGGCTTCCTTCCCACGGGCGTGCAATGGTGGCTCTTCCTCGCCTTCGCCGCCGGGTTCGCCATCAAGGTGCCGCTCTTTCCAGTGCACACATGGCTGCCGCTCGCCCATACGGAAGCACCGACCGCGGGCAGCGTCATCCTCGCGGGCGTCCTGCTCAAACTCGGCACCTACGGCTTCTGCCGGCTCAGCCTGCCGATGCTCCCCGACGCCACGCGACAGCTCGCCCCCATCATGGCCACCCTCGCCATCATCGGCATAATCTACGCTGCCCTCGCCGCGTGGGTGCAGCGCGACGTGAAAAAACTCGTCGCCTACTCATCCGTCTCGCACCTCGGCTTCTGCATGCTCGGCCTCTTCAGTTTGAAAGTCGCCGGCGTCAATGGTGCCGTGCTCTACATGATCAACCACGGCCTCTCCACCGGCGCGCTCTTCGTCATCGTCGGCTGCATTTACGAACGCTACCACACCCGCAGCATCGACGAGATCGGCGGCCTCGCCCGCCAAATGCCCTGGCTCGCATTTTTCCTCGTCTTTTTCACGCTCAGCAGCATCGGCTTGCCCGGCCTCAATGGCTTCATCAGCGAATTCCTGGTGCTCCTTGGCACGGCAACTTCGCCTCAGATTTTGGACGCTCGCGCCGCCGGTCCGCTTGGTTATGCCTATGTCATCCCCGCGGCACTCGGCATCATTTTGGGCGCGGTCTACATGCTCTGGATGTGTCAGCGCGTACTTTTCGGCCCGCTCAAGGAGCCGGCGCACACGCCCGATCTTTCCCACGGATTGACCGCCGATCTCACGCTTCGCGAAAAAAGCATCCTCGTCCCCATCGCACTCGCCTGCATCCTGCTCGGCGTATATCCCAGGCCTTTGCTCGATACGTTCCAGTCCGCCACTCAGCGGCACGTGCTTCGTCAGTCCGCCTCGGCCTTGTATACCGACAACCAGAAAAGCCGACTGCCGATTGGCGATGGCCGCTTGACTGCAGCGACGTCAACCGAAGCCTCCTTTTATGACTGTGATGATGTCTTGGCGTCGCAATCTCCAATCTCCTATCTCCAATATTCAATGATTCGTTGGGAGGGCGGTCCAAATGACTAACGCCCACTGGCTCTTGCACCT
>CAZKIN010000108.1:4496-12526 GCA_964552515.1 uncultured Phycisphaeraceae bacterium | reverse complement strand
CCACGCGGCGCGAAGCGAACGCGGCCGCCGGGTGCAAGGAGGGTGTTCCTATGTCTGGTTTACATAACCAGCGATCAACCCGCCGCGCGACAGGTGCGCTCTCATTGGTGACTGTTATGTGGCACACTCGAAAAAAATAACAAAACAAACCCAAAATCACCGGGCGGCAGTGCGGCGGGGTACGGGGACGCGGCAGACTGGGGAAGGCAGGTCACGAACGGCACCGGCAAATGACATTCAAGACATTCGACTCCCCCAATGCTAAAGCAATGGGCCACCCGACTCGACCATCGTAAGATAGCGGGTCCGCTTCCTTACGCGGTACTGGTTGGTTGGTCGTCATAGCGGCAAGCCATCAGGCCGCAACAGGTTGCATGCCCGTCGGAGTTTTGCGGTTGGTGTGCGCGGTGGCGTTTACGCCATAGCCTTCGGGGAGCGGCACACCGACGGCGTGACCGACGCAGCGGAAACCCGTCGCGATGAAAGTGGGCCAGGAGTGGTAGCCGGTGACCAGTTCAGCGTCGGACAGCGCGGCGAGGAAATCCCACGAACCGCTGAAGGGGCGAAGGTACTGGTAACACGGGGCGATGCTGGAGTTCATGTGGCAATCGGCGCCGACGTAAGCGGGCAGGCCGGTCGCGTCGGCAAAGGCGCGAGCCTTGCTGTCCGGGCCGGGAAGCATGTTCTGAGCGTTGTTGATTTCGACGGCGTCAACGAGGTGCGCGATGTCCCAGGAGCGCTGCCCGATGCCGCAGCCGAATGCCTTGACGAAAGGGTGCGGCAGGAGAACGACGCCGCCCTGCTCTTTAATGGCTTTGGCGGTGTCGAGTGCGCTCATGCCGGGGCGAATGTGTTCTTCCAGGAAGAGGCCGATCAGGTGTCCGTCGCGGGTGGTGACCTCCTCACCGACGATGACGTTCAAGTCGGATTCGCGGCGCAGGCGCAGCGCGCCTTCGATGGTGTCATGGTCCGTCACGCTGACACAGGAGAAGTCATTCGCCGTTAGAAAACTCGACAAGTCCGAAAGCGTGATGTTGCTGTCGAACGAATAGTCGGTGTGCACGTGCAGGAGCGTCTTCCACGAGCGCTCGGTCATGATGTTTCCCCTTCCATTTCGTTGCCTGGATTTCGGTCCGCTGTCGGTTGTCCCGCGCCACGAGTCGCCGACGGCGTGCGAATACTGAACTGTAGGGGGCAGGGGCCTGGAATCAAGGTCCACGAAAGCAGACTGATAATCCCACGCGGCTGCGTGTGGAAAAGCGGGGATTCTGGGAGCTTGGGATGGTCCGAAATGGGGCGGATTTTACAAGCGGCGAAGGTCCGCAAGGCGCGCGGTGAGTGCCAATAAAGAGACACCTGCGGCGCGGACTTTGCGGCCCCGTCGAAATGCGGACAGTCCGCCGGACCAACGCCGCTTATTGGCCGACAGTGAAATGGAGAGACCCAAAGAAACCTGCAATCAGGGGAAACTCACTTGCCCGAAATCGCAAACCGTTCCGCGCAGCACGAAGTCGCAGAGTCAAACACACGGCGCGTAGAGCGCTGGCTGGCGCGGGGGTTTGTCGGCCTGATGGCGCTGGTGATCGGACTGATCGGAATTGAAGTAATCGGACGTTTCGCGCTGGGTGAGGTGAAGGCCCCGGTCGAGGCGGCCTACCCGTCCGGATTCCTCCGCCAGCCCAAGCCTTACGTCATGTTCAGCGGCACTCCTGGACATGGTTTGAACGCACGGGGCTATCGGGGTGCGCTGGCGGTCAATCCCAAGCCGATTGGCGAGTACCGAGTCATGGTGCTCGGCGGATCAACCGTGTTCGAAGGGGAACCGCCGATTTCCACGTTGGTGGAAGAACAGTTTCACGCGGCCGGGTATGCGGACGTTCGGGTCTATAACTGTGGCGTGGTGTCTTCGGTATCCGGCCAGGAGTTGGCGCGCATTGTATTTGAACTTGCCGATGACCAGCCGGACCTCATCGTGATGTACAACGGCGGCAATGATGTGCTGGAGCCGATGCACTATGACCCGCGCCCCGGCTATCCGTTCAACTTCCTGCTGAATGAGAACAATCCGATTCTGTCGGGCAACGATCGCCCTTATCCGCTGGTTCCGCTCATCGCCTATGCCAGTCATGTTTGTCGCCGGCTCGGCGAGTGGCGATTCGCGGAGGCCTTCGGTCGGCTGCAGGAACTGCGCCAAGAGGCGGAGTGGCGATCGGAGGCGTGGGAAGAGCGAATCGCGTCCACTTATGTTCTGAACCTGGAAAAGGCGGCAAAGATCTCCGCCGCGTTCGGCGCGCGATTCATGGCGTTCTTTCAACCGACGCTGGCGTTTAAGGATGGGCGGACGGGGATGGAGGTCGAGCGGGCGCAGAAAGATGCGTGGGAGATCGCGACGAGCCTGTCCATCCGCGCGCGGATCAACCGCCTGGCCGATGCGGCCAATTGCACCGGCGGCTTGGATTACGTGGATCTGAGCGACGTGTACGATGCCGTGCAAGAGCCGGTGTTCCGCGACTTCATTCATACGGTGCAAAGCGCGAAGCCCCTGGTGGCCCAACGAATGATGGAACACATTGTAGAACGCGGCGCGATGGCGGGATTACCAGTTTCAAACGCGACGAGTCTAGCCCAGCGGTAACGGCAGTAAACCGGCGCGAACGAGATCGGGTGCACCGCAGGTCAAAGTCTCAGCCAGTTCGTCCAACCCACCGTACACGATATCCGCGCCCGCCTGCTGCAGACGTGCTGATGAGGCGGCACCAGAGGAGAATCCCACGGCAATGATGTCGGCGGAACCGGCGGCACGAAGGAGTGGTTCGCTGGTGGCGGCAACGAGGGTGCGTTTTTCGCTGCCAAACAGAGTACGCAATTGTCCGGGTCTGCGGCGCGGGTCGGGGTCTAGCGTTACGGATTGCTTGCAGAGCCCTGCGATGCCCCCCTTCTGCAGGACTTCCTGCCGGGCGGCGAGGTTTGTTCCAAGCGTCGTGCAGATGAGGGTCGCGTGGCGTGCGATGGCCCGCAAATGCACGGCTGCGGATTCGTGCAGCGGCGTTGCGCGCAACACGTCATCCGATTCCAGGGCAGCGACGAACAGCTCGCGATATGTTTTGACCTTGGGAAGCGGAGCTCCGGGCAGCACCTGGGCGTCCGGCCCCTGCTTACGCATGGCCGCTCGAAAGCGCGCCGAATCCAGCGCGGACCAGCCCACTTTGGCGGCACACTGCTGGTGTGCGCGGTGATAGCCGGCCATTACCTCCGCCAACACGCCGTCCCATTCCAGTAAGATGAGCAAGTCCCCCTCCTGTGGAAATCATGCGCCATGCTCGATGACTGATTGTTGGCACCTACACCAATGCCACCGCCGCAGTCGTGGGCAACTTTACCACGCAGAGCCAGAACTCTTCAATGGTCTTCACAACTCCCATGAACTGCAGAAAGTCCACCGGCTTGCTGATGTAGGCGTTGGCGTGAAGATTGTAGCTGCGGAGGATGTCGGCTTCGGCCTCGGAAGAGGTGAGCACGACGACGGGAATGGTCTTCAGCGCGCTGTCGGACTTGATTTCAGACAGCACTTCCTGCCCGTTCTTGCGCGGCATGTTCAGGTCCAGCAGGACAAGGTCCGGACGGGGCGCATTGGCAAAACGGCCCTGTTGGCGAAGGAATTCGAGCGCCTCCACGCCATCATGGGCGATGCTCAGATGGTTGCGTACTTTGGCGTCGCGAAGGCACACCTCGGTCAGGCGTATGTCACCGAGATCGTCCTCCACCAACAAGATTTCGATCGGCCTGGCCAGGGTTGTGGACATCATCACTCGTCTCCGCAATAGGGATAGTGAAGTAGAAGGTGGTGCCTACTCCAATTTTAGATTCAAACCAGATACGACCGCCGTGGTGTTCCACGACCTTTTTGCAGATCGCCAGGCCGATGCCGGTTCCGGGGAACCGTTCTTTGCCATGGAGTCTCTGGAATATCAGGAAGATACGGTCGGCGTATTGGGGGTCAATGCCGATTCCATTGTCTCGAATCGAGAATAGCCAGTCCGCTTCGCGGCGCTCGGCCTGAATGCGAATTTCCGGCGCACGATCAGCATGATACTTGACCGCATTATCCAGCATATTCTGAAATAGCTGCGTCAGTTCGCCTTCGTCGCCCCAGACCACGGGAAGGTCGCCTTGGATAATCAGCGCCTGGCGATCCCGAATGTTGATCTCGAGATTCTTTCGCGCATTGGCCACGACTTCCGTCATATTGACTTTTGTTCGTCTTTCATTGACTCTGCCGACGCGCGAGTAAGCGAGCAGATCGTTGATCAATCGCTTCATGCGCAGGGTTCCGTCCACCGCAAACGCAATATACTCTTGTGCTTCCGGGTCGAGCTTGTTCTTGTAGTGCTTTTCCAGGAGCTGCACATAACTGGTCACCATGCGCAGCGGCTGCTGCAGATCATGCGAAGCAACATAGGCGAATTGCTCCAATTCCTGATTGGATCGCGTGAGATCGCGGGTACGTTGCACGACGCTGCGTTCCAACAGGTCATTGTTCTGCTGCAACAATTCGTCGGCTTTCCATTGGTCCGTGACGTCACTGACGATCACCGTGCCGCCGATAATCGCGTCTGCGCCGTCGCGCAGGGGACGGGCTCCGACGCGAAGCCAGCGAAGTTCCCTGGTATCCGGCCGCTTGATACTTAGGATGGCATTATCGACCGATTCGCCGCGCATGGCCCGGGCCAACGGCAATTGATCCGTGGGATGAACGGTCTGGCCATCGCTGAGGAATACGCCATATGTTTTGGACCATTCATCGACGGGCACCGGCTCAGGTCCCCTGCCCACGACGCGTGTAGCCGCCGGGTTCCAGATAATGAAACGGCCGGCAACATCGGCGACGATAACGCCGTCACTGATTGATTGTAGAACGGCATTGAGAATTCCCGTCTGGGTCGTCAACTGTGCATTAGCCTCACGGATAGTCTCTTCGGCCGCGCGGTGAGTGCGAAAATCAAAGACCATCTGCCGGATTGCGGCCGCAGCGCTGATGACAATGAGCATGAAACCGACGAGCAGCAGCAAGGTAGTGTTTCGCGCGCTCTGGTAGGCATCGCCGTCGCGTAATTGAAGTAAACGCTCTTCCTCGGCGGACATCTCGGAAACGAGCCGGTGCATGTCAGCCATGATTTGCTCCGGCTGTGCACCCTGGACGATTTTCAAAGCGGCTTCGATGCTGACATCGCGACTCTGTTCAAGAGCCTTTTCCATCAGGTCCATGCGTTCGTTGGCGAGCGTGAAGAGCTTTTCAACGAACGTGGACTGCGTCGTGTTGTCGACGGTCAAGTCGCTTAACTGCGCAAGGTGTCGATCGACTTCGGTCGCAGCAGCGCGAAAGCCGTCGAGAAACCTGGTTTCGCTCGTCAGCAGGAAACCACGCTGTTCCGACTCGGCGCGATGGATCGCGGAAAGGAATGCAGGAATTCGACTCAGCACCACGTGGGTGTGCGTTACCCACTTGAATTCCCGATACGAGCGCAAGTGACTGTGAATGGAATATACGCAGACGGCCAGCAAGATCGCCAAACCCACGGCAAAGCCGGAGTAGTTAATCAGACTGGCTCTTTTGTTTTGCGCGGACATCGGCACGTATCCCACATTCGGAGAGTACTAACCCCTTGTTTCCGAGTTAGAACATCGAGCTGTTAACATATTCTCGGTCGATTTCCCCACGAACCTAAAGCAAATGAACCGGTTGTTTAAGTACGAGTTTGCGCATTGCGAAAAGAATAAGCGAATCGGGAGAGCCACTCTTGCCATCCCGATTCGCTTATTTGTGTTTCCAACGGGTTTGCGGCTTATTCCACAACCAATCGGGAGTTCAAACGAATCGCATTCGCCATGTTCCAATAATTTGGAGAAGTCGATTCCATCCACGCCAATACCCGCTCGTACTGTTCGCGCGTGCCATTTCCCCGGACGCGCAGGGTGTAGGAGAGTTCGTCGTATCCGGGTTTGACCGACTTATCCAACCCGAGAAAGCCGCGCAGGTCGAGGTTCCCGCCGGAATCGATAGTGACAGATTCCAGTTCGATACCCTGCATCGAGCAAGCGGCGACGTAGGTAGCCACCATGCAGGCGTTCATGGCGGCGAGAAGAAATTCCTGTGGATTGGGCGCGGTGTTTCCGCCGAGCAGTTCGTGCGGCTCGTCGATGTTTATCGTGAAATCCTTCGGAATCCGGGTGCCTCCAAGAGACCACCCTTTCACGCGGGTTTCGGTGCGCGTTCCGCCCTTCCACGCGGTAGTCACGCCGAACGACGCCATTCCCGCCTCCGGATTGGCGGAAATTTCCTGCATGGTGCGGCGCAACGCGGCCGTGTCGATTCCGTTCAGTTCCTGGGTCAGTACGGGCATGGTTTTTTCTCCTTCCAAATGCAATTCAGGCGGTTCCGGCTGTTTCGCCAATCGAAACGCCGTCCACAATTCTCATCGCCAAGCATGACAAATCTGTTGGGCGAATACCATTGACTGGTGGTTCTGTTTGGGTGTACTAGAAGTCAACTCCGCGGCACGGGAATGGGTTCGGCGAAGGAGGCATCCATGGATAATGCATCACGAATCAATACTCCAGCAGGCACGATGTCCACGCGGGATCGCATTCTACACACCGCACACGATTTGTTTTATCGCATCGGGTTTCACGCGGTGGGGTTGGATGCCATATTGGCGGCAGTCGGCGTTACCAAGACCACCTTTTACAATCATTTTGAAAGCAAGGATCAACTGGTAACGGAAGTGCTGCGCTGGCACGATCGCTGGTGGCAGGAGACCTTTCGACAGATGCTGCGGCGGCACGGTGGAGATGCGCCGCTTGCACAATTGCGCGCGCTGCCGGATGCACTGTACGAACTCTTTCAGCGCGACGATTACAACGGGTGCTTTTTCGTAAATGTGGCGGTGCAGTTTCCACAGCCTCATGACCCGGCCCACCAGGCGGCGGTGATGCATAAAAAATCCATGGAAGAAATCATTCGCGAGTTGGCCGGATATGCGAATCTGCGCGATCCCGCAGCGCTGGCAGTCGAACTCTCGTTGCTCATGGAGGGCGCATATGTCACGCAACAAGTAAATCGCGCGGCAAACACCGCTGTCGTGGCCCGGCGATTGGTCAATTTGCTGGTCGACCAGCACCTGCCCGCGACCAGCAAGGGGCTCTGACACCGGCATCGCCAGGGACCGAGAACCCGCCGGTTGTCTGCGGAAATTCCCGCGGACTACAATGGGTGGCGTGCAGAGGCTTGGAATTTTCGCGTCGCGACTCCGATTTGAGACGATATGACCGACCCGGTGGAATTAGCGTTGATCAAGCGCGCGGCAAACGGTGACGCGGTGGCGATAACGCTATTGCTGGCCGATTCACGTCAGCGATTGCGCGACCATCTGGAAAAACGCATTCCCTCGGATCTGCGACGCACGATTGGCGCGGACGACCTGGTCCAGGAAACGCAGATCAAGGTTTTTCGACATATGGGCAGCTTTGTGCAGCGGGGAGACGATTCGTTTTATCGATGGGTTGCGACCATCGCCCTCCGCCAACTGCGCAATGCGGTCAAGGCACAACGCACGTTAAAGCGCGGGGGCGGTCATCATGCGGCTGGTTCAGCCGTAACTTCGGAAGGTTCAATCGTAGCCCTGTTGGACTTGATGGCGGGCTCGGAAAAATCCCCCAGCCACAACGCCGCACGCTTGGAAGCCCTCGACGCGGTCGCCGAGGGACTGGAGTTGCTTCCGGCAGACTACCGCGAGGCGGTTCGATTGGTTTATCTGGAAGGCCGCCCCGTAGCGGATGCGGCTCAGCTTATGGGACGCACACCCCGCGCGGTTCATAATCTCTGTCACAAGGCCAAGGAATTATTGCGCGAGATTCTGGGCAGTTCATCACGTTATTTGAGCCGTTCTTGAGGGGGCCGACGGATGAAATGGCGGGACAGCGCGAGAAGCCAGCCCGCCGTTCTTGTTATGGTAGATAGTGAGCAATAACTT
>CAZKIN010000108.1:0-4396 GCA_964552515.1 uncultured Phycisphaeraceae bacterium | reverse complement strand
GGCCGCGGCGCCATGGGCGTGGTGTATCGCGCAGTGCAGACCGGAACCCGGCGCGAGGTGGCGGTCAAAGTGATGCTGCAGCGCCCATTTGTCGGCGCTTCCGACCAGGCACGATTTGAACGTGAAGCGCAGGTGCTGGGCCACTTGCGGCACCCGCACATCGTGACGGTCTATGACACGGGATGGAGTCGCGGTCAATTTTTCCTGGTGATGGATTATGTCGCGGGCACGCCGCTGGATACGGCGATGCGCACACGTTCGCTTTCGCTGCGCGCCAAGCTGCTGCTGTTTGCGCAGATCAGTGACGCCGTACATGCCGCGCACTTGCGCGGAATAATTCATCGCGACATCAAACCGAGCAACATCCTGGTCGATGCCGACGGCAACCCGCACCTGGTGGATTTTGGACTGGCCAAAGTGCTGGATGGCGGCGGAGGCGACATTATGCCGGAGGCGTATGCCCACTCGATGACTATGAACGGTCAGTTCGTGGGGTCTCTGCCCTGGGCCAGTCCGGAGCAGGCGGGAGATACGCCGGACAGGATCGATATCCGCTCCGACGTGTATTCTCTGGGCGTCACGCTCTTCCAGGCGCTGACCGGCAAATTCCCTTATTCCGTGGTGGGCAATCTACGCGACGTGGTTGATCGTATCCTGGCCGCGGAGCCCACGCGCCCGCGCCACATCGACGCGACTATTCCAGACGAAGTTGAAACGATTGTGCTCATGTGCCTGAGCAAGGAGCGCCAGCGCCGCTACCAGAGCGCGGGCGAATTAGCACAGGACTTGCGCCGCTATCTGGCGGGAGAGCCGATTGAGGCCAAGCGAAACAGCGCCTGGTACATGCTGCGCAAAACGCTTCGCCGGCAGCGCTTCGCAGCCCTCGTCATTTCCGGCGTCATGGGTTTGACCATTCTCTATGCTGCCACGATGTCCGTCTTCTATCGCGATGCGCAGGCGGAAGCGCAGCGCGCCCAGCGAACGCTGGAGTTCCTCCAGGACACGCTGTTTCAGGCGAGCGCGCAGCGCCTGGGCAGTGGTGCGACTCTCAAGGAAGTGCTGGATTCGGCCGCCGAGCGGGTTGAACACGAATTCGCCGGCCAACCGGCCATCTCGGCGGCTTTGCATTTTACGCTGGGCTCCGCTTACGAAAGCATCTGGCAGAATGAAAAAGCTGTGAGCCACCTGCGACAGGCAGTAGCCACCCACCGCGATCTGCATGGCGCCGACCATCCCGCCACCTTGAAATCACAATTGCAACTGGGCAGATTGCTCGCCGAAGAGAGCGATCCACAGGGCTTCAAACTGATTCGGGAAGCATACGAAATTCGCCGGCGAATGCATGGCGATGACGACTATTGGACTGCTGACGCGGAGCGTGCACTGGCCTATTCACTCTGGGCGGCGTCGCGACCGGCACGATACGACGAAGCGCATCGGCACTATCAACATGCGCTCGCGGTCATTCGTCGAGAAATGGGCCCGGAACATCCGGACATTATACGAATCGAGACTGAAAACGGTTCCATGAGTCGGTCGCAGGGCAAATGGGACGAAGCGGAAAACTTCTATCGCGCCGGATGGTCCATGGCAAATAAAACCCTGGGCCCCAGCCACCAGTACACCATTGAATCACGAATTGCCCTGTCCGATTTGTATGTCGACATGCGCCGCTATGCCGAAGCGATGGAAATCCTCCACGATGTGCAACCGTTGGCCGACCGGCTGTTTGGTCCGCAAGCGCTACCACAGATCCTGCGCCGGAAGGCATACATTTTCCTGGCGCAGAATGATTTCGCGGCGGCGGAATCGACATTCATCAGCGTGCAAACCGCCGCCTGTGATCGCATCGCGGCAACGCACCATGATCAGGCCCCACGGTTTCGCGCTTTCGCGACGGCACTGGACGGCGCGTCAGTTGCGCAGCCAGTGGATCAGTTGTACCTGCAGGCAGTCGACGCCGTGCAGGAAGTGGATCCGATGCCCATTGAGGCCGCACGCTCGCTGGTGGGCATGGGGCGGCTGCGCTTTCGACAACAACAATTTGCGGAAGCGGCGACCTTTCTGCGCCGCAGCATGGATTACCTGCAACGGCAACCGGAATCCCAGTTGCCGCTGCAGGTTGGCGTCACCCAGTTGCTAACGTCCAGCCTCAAGTCACTGGACTTGCATGACGAAGCGGAGTCCATCCTTCGCGACACGCACCAGATGCTTACCGCCATGGTTGGCCCGGACGACGACCTGTCCAGGCAAGTCTTGATGGAGTTGGTTCGTCTACTCAAGCAGGCCGGCCGGAACGCCGAGGCTCGGGAGCTTCGCGACCAATATCCCGCGCCGCAAGGCAAATGAAGTTGACGAACAATCAGCCGGCAAGGCACGGACCCTGGAGTGGCAACGCCGGTCCATTTCAGGCCGCTGGCGCAGTGCGCCGACGGAGTACCAGTGTACCAGCACTGAGCATAAGAAGCGCGAATGATGCCAGCCCCCATTGCGAAACTGTCGGCACGTCCGGATCACCCAGCCAGTATATGAAGGTCGGTCCATCCAGCCCCCCGCCACCTGATACTACGATGTCGATGAACGCCCCGGTCGTCGCGTTGTAGCGCAAAACCTGGTCAGTGCGCCACGAAGTAACGTAAAGGAATCCATCCGGCGCGAAGATCATTCCCGAAGCTCCATCCAATCCGCCCGAACCGATGCTGACAAACGGCCCCCCACCCACGAGGGCGCCGCTGGTTGCGTTATAGCGCATGACCTTGTCTCCCCCGTCGCACGACACATACACATTGCCATCGGGACGAAAGATGATCGTTCGCGGCTGTACGAGTTGCGTACCGACATTGCCTATGAACACATTCATAAACGCACCCGTCGTGCCGTTGTATCGCAAGACCTGATTGCTGAAAAAACTTGGAACATAGAGATTCCCATCCGGTCCAAAAATGATGCCCACGTCTGGACCGTTTAATCCGCCGCTTCCCGCGGACACAAACACATCCATGAATGCCCCGGTGATACCGTTGTAGCGCAGGATCGAATTGGTATTGAAACTCGCGACGTAGAAATTCCCATCCGGTCCGAAAATTCCAGCCGTGGGATTGTTCAGCCCGCCGCTGCCCGAGGTCACGAAAACGTCGATGAACTGCCGGGTCAACGGATCGTAACGCAGGATGTTGTCCCCCTCTTCGTTGGCAAGGTAAAGCAGTCCATCCGGACCGCGTGAAATGGCCTGCGGACCGTTGATTGATGCGCCGGTAAGTGTCCCCAGAAATTCGCTGGTGGATGCGTTGTATCGTCCGACAAAATCGGACCCAAAACCGCTCACCAGAATCTCCTGTGCCTGGAGGCGACTGCTGCCCCCCGCCAGGAATGCAGCAATGGCGACCGCCAGCCCAGTCACTACTCTCCTGCGTGCGACCATGTCATGTCTTGCCATGTGAAGTTCGTCCCCCTTTCAACTGTGGACACAGCACGAGCCGCAGTGGCCCGCTTCCGGTCATAAACAACATCCGCGGGCAGCGCGCTCTGGGCGCTACAAAAAAATGTGCGTCAAAGTCTCAGCCTGGTTGGGAATCATTGGCGGGAAACCCCAGTCGGATGCCACCGGGGCGCTGTTCGCGGGTGCCAAATCGCATCCCCCAACAAAAAAAGCAAGGCGACCTCATCGCTGAGATCGCCCTGCATGTTTGATCCGGGACGGTGGACTAACCCACCTTGTGCGTAAGAATGTGATTCACTTAGCTGGGGAAACAGAAGGCCCGACCGTTGCAGGTCGGTGAGGTGCAGACCATGAACTGTCCGTTCTTGGTGCGGGCGACCGCCTTGATGCAGTTCTTGCCGAACTTCGCATTGAGCACGGTGCGGCAGGTGGACGTCGTGGCCGAACGCGGGTTGAACGTGCAATTCGTGTTGCGCGCCCAACGAGCGACCTGCGCCGGCGTGCAGGTCTGCACGATGGCGCCCTTGTTGATCCAATTGGCGAAGCTGTTCAGCGTCGCCGGAGTCGGACGGCCGAACTTGGCCGGACCCTGCGTCTGATTGACCAGCGTCTTGAACGACGCGATCTTGTTCGCGAAGGAATTGCACACCATGCGATACGGCGCCGGGACATTGCCCGTAACGCTCACTGCGCCGGTGGTGCGGGGGGTGCTGCTCACGGTACGGCCGAAACCGGTGCGGCTCGAATTGCGCGTGCCGCCCGAGTAGCCATAGTTGCCGCCGGTCGTGCGATAGCCGGCGCGATTTCCAAAGTTGCTAGGCATTTGTATCTTCTCCTAAAGTTCGTTTCTCTTGCGGTCCAGAAAACCCGCCCGGATTGTCAAAAACATCGGAGCGCTTGATTCGCGCCTTGAGAAGTGCGCCGACAAATCCAAAAAATATGGGGCGTTGCGCCGCT
>CAZKIN010000107.1:7663-12634 GCA_964552515.1 uncultured Phycisphaeraceae bacterium | reverse complement strand
GACAGGTACTCCGTCTTTTTCTGCACGCCGCGGCGGTCCATGGAAAGCTGCATGATCGATCCGACGCAATCGGCCGGAATGATCATCTGAACCTTTACGAATGGTTCGCGCACTTCCTCCACGGTGGACAAGTCCGGCATGTCGGCTGGTGATTCGATCCGC
The DNA here is from genome assembly GCA_964552515.1 of uncultured Phycisphaeraceae bacterium. Classification (GTDB taxonomy): domain Bacteria; phylum Planctomycetota; class Phycisphaerae; order UBA1845; family UBA1845; genus JACQXM01. The sequence goes on along the minus strand of CAZKIN010000107.1, from coordinate 12,472 downwards.
TCCTGCGTGCCGTCCTTCAAAAGTATTTCGTAGGTAACCGTCGGGGCGGTCTGTACCAGCGACACGGCGTTTTCGCGTTCCAGCCGCTCCTGGATGATTTTCATGTGCAGCAAGCCGAGGAAGCCGCAGCGAAAACCAATACCCAACGCCTCCGATGACGCGGTTTGGTAAGTGAATGAGCTGTCGTTGAGAAACAGCTTCTCCATCGCCTCGCGCAGTTGCTCCGTGGTTGTTCCGATGCCCGGGTAAAAATCGCAGAACACCATCTGCTGCGGCGGTTTGTAACCGGGCAGCGGGTTATTGGTCGGCTTACCCTTGTGGGTGACGGTGTCGCCGATGTTCACGTCGGCCAGTGTCTTGATGCCTGCGACGATGTATCCGACTTCCCCGGCAGACAGCGTTTCCACCGGAGTCGGCTTGGGACGATACTTGCCCACTTCCGTGACCAGATAATTGCGATCAACGGCCATCAGTTCAATCGGGTCTCCGCGTTTCATGGAACCATCGAAGACACGGGTGTGACAGATGACGCCGCGGTGCACGTCCGGTTTCGCGTCATAGATGAGCGCGCGCAAATCCCCTTTTGGGTTGCCTTTGGGTGGGGGAATTTTTTTGATGATCGCGGCGAAGAGTTCATCCATGCCCGCGCCGGTCTTGCCGCTGGTGAACACCGCTTCCGACGCATCCAGTCCAAGAATCTGTTCCGCCTCCAGCGCGATGTCTTCCGGGCGCGCGGCCGGCAGGTCGATCTTGTTGATCACCAGCACGATTTCCAGCCCGGCTTCGATGGCGAGGTAAGCATTCGCGACGGTCTGGGCCTGAACGCCCTGCGTCGCGTCGACCAGCACCAATACGCCCTCACAGGCGGCGAGCGCCCGCGACACTTCGTAGTGAAAATCGACATGCCCCGGCGTGTCGATCAGGTTAAGCATGTACTTCTTGCCGTCGTGCTCATGAAAGACGCTGGCGCGATTGGCCTTGATGGTGATGCCCATCTCGCGCTCCAGGTCCATGTCATCGAGGAACTGTTCGCGCATTTCGCGCTTCGAGACCGCCCCCGTGTACTCCAGGATTCGGTCTGCGAGCGTGCTCTTGCCGTGGTCAATATGGGCGACGATGCTGAAATTTCGGATAAGGCTAAGGTCGGTCATGGAGATGCGGGTAGATTTCGCCGGACATTCACGGCGCTTATCAAAACGCCCCTTGATTTCCAGTCATGAATGCGGCACGCCAATGCGCGCCTTTCGCCCCGTCATTATAGTGCAAGTGCATAGAATGCGAAATGCGGGGCCGAAACCCAGCATATAGCCGAACGCCCGCGGGCTTTCACCCACGGGCGTTGGTTTTCCAGGCTGATGTTTCGTGCTTGGACTCTATTTGTTCGATTCGCGTTTCGATTCTCCCGTCATCCCGCCAAACAACGCGGCCAGTGCCTGTAAGTCAACGGTTCGCGTTTGTGGGGTTACGACGCGTTCGGCCGCGAGCCATGCCGGGTCAATGACGCCACTGCGAAGTTCGACCATTACGCGACCGTTGGTACGCCCAAGGTTGGTCAGAGAAACGGAGCGCACCTGTTCCAACGCGGGATCATAGACCACCGAAATGGTCGCTCCGACCAATTTGGCGGCGTCATTATCGCCCGAGATTGCTTCCTTTACCTTAACCGTCTTGGATTTCACGATCTTGACGCGCGCGCCCGCGGTTGCGGAACCTGCATCCGCTTCTTCATCATCGTCAGACTCCGACTCATCACCCACCTCGGCGCCGACCTCCAGATGATCGAATTGGCCCAGGATTTCCGCGACCGATGCAATCACCTGCTCGTCGGCGAGGGGCAGGGTAAGGAGCAGTGTTCCGTCGGGTTGATTGACCACGGTGGCCCCGGTCTGCGCGCTCGATGCCGTCAACTCCTCGAACACCTTGGCCATCTTAACCAGTTCGCCGGACCGGAACTCTTCCAGCGCTTCCGCAAAATCCGCTTCGAATCCTTCCTCGCGCAGTTCCTCCGGAAGCAAGACCAGGGTTTCCTGTCCGGGAATCAGAAACAAGGAAAGGAGTGCCCGAGCCTGGGGGTCGGGGATATCCAACTTGCGGATCAACACCCAGGCGCTCGCACTGGAAACGGCCATGGATAAATCCAGTTCGACCCGTTCCCCCGGATCGCCGGCTGAGATGCGCATGTCTCCGGCCACCGCATGGGGAGCAACCTGAATGTGTCCGTTGATGACGGCATCCTCCATGTCGATGCCTTCGATGGTAATATCGAGCAACGGCTCGGCCGCCATCTGGGCATTGAGTTTGCTCAGAATCATCGCGGCTTGCGCACGTGATCCGAACGAATCGGATATCCAGATACTCGCCGCCAGTGCGATGGCCGCCGCGAGCCCGCACGCCGACCACGCCAAGGGTTTTCGAAACATAAATAACCGCTGCCTCCAGTGAGGGGTGGATGTGGTTTCGAGGATCGTCCGACACCGGGCGATCAACTCGGGAGAAGGAGCGGACGGCGCATCCAACCGCTGCCCCACGACGCGCAGGTTCTCGTGGAACCGTTCATCCTGGTGTCCGTTGGTTGGCACTTAACACCCGTCCTTTCCGTCACGAAGCATCGCGCGAAGCCGACCGCGGGCCCGATACAGCCGCGCTTCCACGCTTTTCTCCGTTCCGCCATGTTGCACGGCCAGTTGCGCCTGCGAACGGCCGTCAAAGTAAAATCCAAAGATCAAAGCCTGCTCGTCCGCCGGCAGCGCCGTGATGGCGAGCAGGAGCTGTTGTGCCGATTCATCATTGACCGCGTCCCGGTCCGGCGGTTTTGCGCCTTCCAGCAGGTCGGCCAGGCGCGCAAGGACATCCGAGTTCGCGACCGGCATCCCTCCGCGCTCGCGGTGCATGGTTCGCCAGTGTCTGCGCAGGAGGTTGCGCGCGATACCGAACATCCAAGCCATGCAGCCATCGACGTCGGTCGCGGGGCATCGGCTGCGTATCGCTTCCAGGCAGGTTTGTTGCAGCAGTTCATCCGCCAGACTCCGATCCCCATTCACCCGGACAAGCACGAAGCGGTAGATTGCTTCGCCGCCCGTCTCGAACGCACGATACACCAGCGCATGCGGCGCGCAGTGCCTTTGCGTGGGCACTACCACTTCCAACGGGATCGCTGCCTGCGCCGCTTCCAAGCTACCGGCCTCCACTATTCGTTTGTCCACACTATAGTGCCACAATTCGCGTCCACCCCGCAGAAATAAGACAACATTTGACACATTGGCTCGGGGCCCGCGCATTCGGGATCGCAAATTCGTGAGTTGATTGCCCCGCTTACGTCCGTTTCGGTGGAAAGCTATGATCACCGCCCATGGCGCGTCCTGATTTTACCTCTGAACAGCGACAGGCGGTGGTCACGGTCGACCGCAGCGTTGTCGTCTCCGCGGCCGCCGGCTCGGGCAAGACGGCCGTTCTTGCGGCGCGCTGCGCGTATCTCGTGGCCGATGCACCGGCCGCACAGCGCTGCGACGTCGATCGCCTGCTCGTGCTCACCTTCACCGATGCCGCCGCTGCGGAAATGCGCTCGCGGATTGTGGAGAGCCTGCGCGAGCGCGCGGCCAGCCGCCCCGAAGATGACCGCCTGCGGACGCAAACGCTGCTGGTTGACGGCGCGCAGATTTCCACCATTCACGCGTTCTGTCTATGGATCTGCCGCCGCTGGTTCAGTGAACTGGGCATCGATCCGCACGCTCCGCTGCTGGATGACGAGGAAGCGCGGGTGCTTCGCCGCGAAGTACTCGATGAGGTCTTTGAGCAACTTTATGACCCGCAGCGCGATCCGGTGGCGCTGCTCACCGCTGATGACAGTGCGAAGTCCAACACCGGTTCTGATCAGGATTCCCTCGGTGCCGCCTTTGCGCAATTGGTCGATGATTACGGCCTGGGCAAGGATCGCGACATCATGCGCTTCGTTCAGCGGCTGCATGACTATGCCCTGTCACTACCTAATCCACAAGATTGGTTTCGGGCGGCGCGCGACGCGGTCGGCGGGCATGCGAATGCCACCATTGTCAAGCTGGCGGATGCCCTCGCTGACGAATTGCAGATGCAGATCGCGCACGTCCAGCGCGTGCAGCGACAGGTGGCGTCGTTCTCGTCCGTGGTCCATCCCTACCTCGCCTCCATTTCCGATTATCTGGACCAATTGCAAAACTGGTCCCAGAGTCTTGCGAATGTATCGCAGGCCGGCAGACCGCGAACTGCAACGTCAATCCTCAGCACCTTCGATCAGGTGTGTGCGGCCATTACGGACTATGAGTTTCCCAAGACCAAGCCCGTTCGTCTGCCCAGGGACGCTTCCGCCGAACTGTCGGCCGTTAAGGATCGTGCAAAGAGTTTACTTGACCAGCTGCGCGATCGACTGTTCCGAAAGGAACTGCAAAAGGGCTGCGCGGCCTTCACCGTCGCGGAGTGGCGCGAAGGCTTGTCGCGCATCGCACCATACGTTGACACCTGCATCGAATTGGCAAACCGTTACGCCGATGCGTACGACTTTCGCAAACGCCGACTCGATGTCCTTGACTTTTCGGATTTGGAACGTCTCGCGCTGCAACTGCTTTGCGTAGACGGCGATGTGGCTAAGCCCTCCGAGATCGCCCTGCAACTGCGTCGGCGATTCGACCACGTTCTCGTCGACGAATTTCAGGATATCAACCCCATCCAGCGCGCCATCGTGCAGCTGGTGAGCCGCGAAGGTCAGGCGGACAACGCTGGAAATCTCTTCGTTGTCGGCGATATCAAACAGAGCATATACCGCTTCCGCCTCGGCGA
>CAZKIN010000107.1:0-7563 GCA_964552515.1 uncultured Phycisphaeraceae bacterium | reverse complement strand
GCCAACCTCATCAAACTGCATGAACTCGCCGGCCGATTCGGTACTTTTCGCCGCCAGGGATTGCATCGCTTCCTCGTCTTCCTCGAATCATTGCAGGAGCAGGAACGTGACCTGCCCGCTGCCTCACCTGTTGGACCGGCGGAAGATGTTGTTCGCATTATGACCGTGCACCAGAGCAAGGGGCTGGAATTCCCAGTTGTTTTTGTCGCCGGACTCGGCAATCGCTTCAACCTCGGCGATCGCAACGGACGCATGATTTTCGAACGCAGCGCGCACATCGGACTCCGCATCGTTGATCCGCAGCGCCGCGTGGAATTTCCCTCGGCCGCGCATAGCCTCGTCGTCGCGGAGACCGAACACCGTTCGCGCGAGGAAGAAATGCGCATCCTTTATGTGGCCATGACCCGCGCCCGCGACAAACTCGTGCTTGTCGGATCGCAGGCCTTTCTCGATAAGGCGGCGGCCCGTTGGACGGTGGCGACCGACGGTGAACGCCTCGATGCATGGGAAATCATCAATGCCGTGTCCGCGTTGGAGTGGATAGCCCCCGTCATGATGTCCGGCATCGATCCCGTAAGACTCGCCAGCGAATCCAATGTGACCGGTGACGCGGACGTGGCGGTAACGGTTCACTCCGCCCATCAGATCGCGCAGTGGCAGGTCGCCCCTGTGCCGGCGGCCGCATCGGCGGAGACGCTGGTCGCAGTAGCCCACCTTGCACCGCTGCCGCCCGATTTGACCGTGAGTCGCTCCGACGTCGACGTTGAACAGGTGATGCGCCGACTCGATTTCACCTATCGGGCGCTGACGCTCACCGCGCTCCCCTCGGTCGTCGGCGCGAGCGAACTTAAGCGCCTGTGGGAAGCTCCGGGTGAGGAAGTTCCCATCGTAACCCCTAGCGCTGATCGCCTGGGCGAAGTGCCGGTCTCGTCCATGTCGGCCCCTGATGTCGCTGACGCCGTTCGCCGCGGCATCATTATGCATCGCGTCATGCAGCATCTGGACTTGCCGCAGGCTTTTGATCGCGCGTCTGTTCAATCCGAACTGCAGCGCATGGTCGACGCGGCCGTATTCACGCCGGACGATCTATCCTTCATCGATGCCGACGCGCTGACCTGGTTCGTGCAGACTCCGCTCGCTGCCGCCATCCGCACCGCCGGGCCGTCATTTCGCCGGGAATTCCCCTTCATGACGCGCGAAGCGCCGGATTGGTTCGACCCAACCGCGGGGATCGCCCTTGATGACGAGGACTTCGTGCTGGTGCGCGGTGTTGTCGATGGTATCCTACCGGTTGGAAACGCCGTCGAGATTATTGACTACAAAACCGACCGCGTTTCGTTGAACATGATGCCGCAGCGCATGAACGAGTATCGACCACAAATGGCCGCCTATGCCCGTGCCGTCGAGCGTTTGTGGAAAAGGCCGGTCGCGCGGCAGTGGCTCGTCTTTCTGACGCCGCGACAAGTGGTTGAAGTGAGATAGATTGCGTTTTTTGTGCCTCGAGCAACGCCCTATGTCCACCAACGGCAACCCATCCCGCGCCGCCATTAACGCCCGCACCCGCGAGATCGGCCACGAGATCTTTGAAATCGCCGCGGCCGCGCAGCCCGCCGCCTGGCAACGGGAATGGTGGATGGAGCGCATGACCCGTTGGCTCGACGCTGACGACCGACTGCGCACCCGCGCCTTTCAATTTGTCGATTGCCTTCCCGCGCTGCGCACCAACGAATCACTCGTGCGTCACCTGCGCGAATATCTGGACCGGCGATATGTCGATCTGCCGCGTCTGGCCCACGCCGCCATGGGTCCCGGCCCGTGCTACGCCTTCAGGCGCGATGCCATCGCCCGCGCCACCCGCCTCGGGGCCGCGCAGATGGCCGCGCGATTCATTACCGGGTACGACACCCCCAGCGTCTTGCGCACCCTCCGCCGCCTTCGCCATGACGGAATGAACTTCACGCTTGATGTCCTCGGCGAATTCACCACCAGCGATGCCAACGCGGAGTCATACGCCCAAACTTATCTGCAACTTATGAATCGGTTGGCCGACTCCGTCCGCGATTGGCCGGCCGATGCCACGTTGGATAGTTCCACCGATGGCCCCATGCCGCGCCTCAACATCTCCGTCAAACTCACTGGCCTCACGCCGCATTTCGATGCCATTGACCCGCCGCGCGCCATCGCCGCCGTCTGCTCGCGACTGAGGCCGCTGCTCCGCCGCGCACGCCAGCTCGGTGCGTTCGTCAACATCGACATGGAGTCCAGCAAACACCGTGAGATCACGTTTGATCTGTTCAAGACCCTGCTGATGGACGACGAATTCCGCGATTGGACGAACATCGGCATCGTGGTGCAGGCTTACCTGCGCAGCGGCGAAAGAGACCTTGCCGACATGCTCGACTGGGGCCGCCGCCGCGGAACGAAATTCGCCATCCGCCTCGTGAAAGGCGCTTACTGGGATGCCGAAACCGCCGCCGCCATACGCAATTACAAGCAGCCGCCCGTCTGGTCCCAGAAATGGGAGTCCGACGCATGCTACGAACGCATGACCCGCACCATGCTCGAAAGCACCGCGCTCATCCGTCCTGCCTTCGCCAGCCACAATGTTCGCACGCTCGCTCACGTCCTCGCCACCGCCGAGGCCCTTCGCCTTACCGCCCGCGATTACGAAGTGCAGATGCTCTACGGCATGGGCGACCCCTTGAAAAAAGCGATGACGCGGATGGGTCAGTGCCTGCGCGTCTACAGTCCCTACGGCGATCTGATGCCCGGCATGGGCTACCTGATCCGCCGCCTGCTGGAAAACACCTCCAACGACAGTTTTCTCAAGCAGGGGTTCGGCAACCGCTCAGTATATGACCGCCTGCTCGCCGATCCGGCCGAATTGCGCCCGCTCAGCGCGCCGCCCCCGGCGCGCCATTACCGCAACACCAACCCCGAGGAACCTATGGGAAACTTCACCAACGCATCCGTCACCAATTTCGCCCTGCCCGACAACTGGAAGAAAATGATCGGCGCACTGAATTACGTCCGCGGCGAACTGGGTCGCAGCTACCCGCTCATCATCAACGGCGAACCGGTCACGACTGACCATTGGACAGTTTCGCACAATCCGTCGCGGCGCAGCGAAGTCGTCGGCAAGGTAGCCGTCGCCTCTGAAACCGACGCGGAACTCGCCGTCGCCGCCGCCCGCCGCGCCTTTAACGATTGGCGAAATGCGCCCGCCGCGCTGCGCGCCGACCTGCTCCGCAAGGTTGCCGACCGTATTGAAATGCGCCGCTTCGAACTCGCGGCCACCATGGTCCTCGAAGTCGGCAAACCCTGGCGCGAAGCCGACGCCGACGTTGTCGAAGCTGTAGACCATTTGCGTTACTATGCTGAACAAATCGAACGCATCGAAACCCGGCCGCGCCTCCGCAATCTCCCCGGCGAAAACAATATGCTCACCTACTCGCCCAAGGGGGTTTGTGCGGTCATCGCGCCCTGGTCATTTCCGCTCGCCATCCTCACCGGCATGACTGCCGCCGCTGTCGCCGCGGGCAATACCGTGGTGATGAAACCCGCAAGGCAGGCCTCTGTCGTCGCCGCCAAACTCGTCGAAATCATGCAACAGGCCGGCTTCCCGCCCGGCGTCGTGAACTTCCTCCCCGGCGAAGGGGCGGTTGTCGGCCGGCACCTGGTCGAACATGGCGATGTCAACATCGTGGCATTCACGGGCTCCTTTGAAGTCGGCGCGGGGGTCATTTCCTCCGGCGCCATCGTCCGCTCCGGTCAGGCCTTCATCAAGAAAATGATCGTCGAAATGGGCGGCAAGAACGCCATCATCGTCGACGACGACGCCGATCTCGACGGCGCCGTGCAGGGCATCCTGGAATCCGCCTTCGCCTTCGCCGGTCAGAAGTGCAGCAGTTGCAGCCGCCTTATCGTCGTGGGTGACGCTTATCAGGCACTATCCACGCGCCTCGCCGAAGCCGTCAAGAGTCTCCCCATCGGGCCCGCCGAGCAGCCGGCCACAATCGTCGGACCGGTCATCGACGACGACCACCGCCGCCGCATTCTGGCCTACATCGAGTCGGGGCGCCGTGAAGGCCGTCTCCTCGCGCAAGCCGAACTCCCCGAATCCTCCGCCGACGGCTTCTTCGTCCCGCCGACCATCTTCGCCGACGTCAAGCCCGACGCGCGCATCGCGCAGGAAGAGGTCTTCGGTCCGCTCCTCGCCATGATCCCCGCCGCTGACTTTGACGAGGCACTCCGCATCGCCAACCACAGCCGCTACGCCCTCACCGGCGGCCTCTACTCCCGCAGCCCGGCCAACATCGAACGCGCCCGCCGTGAATTCCTCGTCGGCAACCTCTACATCAACCGCCGCGTCACCGGTTCCCAGGTCGACGCCCAGCCCTTCGGCGGCTGCAAACTCAGCGGTACCGGCGTCAAAGCCGGCTCCCCGGACTACCTGCTCCATTTCATGGATGCCCGGTGCATCACCGAAAACACGCTCCGCAGCGGCTTGGTGCCGCAGGAACGGCACAGCGAAGTGGGATGACCGCAGCGCGGTATTCGTATTCGCCGCTACATGTGGTACGATCTTAGATCAGCTGCCATGACGATAATCTGTCGGGAAGTTGAGCGAAATAATTCACCCAGCGGAGGACCAGAAATGACCACCGGTTTCTTCTACATTCAGACGCTTTTCGTTGCCGTCATCATCGGCGCCATCATTACTTTTCTCGCGGGTGTTTTCTAATCGCGTTTGTCTGCTGAGCGTCGCGCGTTCACCGGCTTGGGCATTTGGTAAATAGCCCCCCATCCAGCCGCGACGCATGCATCATCGCGCCGTGCAGCAGATCCAGCGCCGTGATCAGGTCCTCGGCGTCCGTAGCGCCTGACCGATTCAGGTCGGTGCGCTCCACGGGCGGAGCGGCCGCGGGCATGCGTCCCAGCCACCCCATCAGCGAGGTCGTGTCCGCAGTCCCCACGCGCTGATCGCCGTTCACATCGCCCGGAACATGCGCTACGCAGACCTTCCCCCCGCTCGGCACATACGTCGTGCAAAACCACGCATCGATCGGAACCACTGCGTCCAGTATGACCACGACCGCGTCGTCGTCCGGTTGCAGGCCGACAATCACCGGCGCTGCCGCAAGTGCCGCGCCATCGCTCTCCACCTCGAAATCAACCATCCGCAGCCGCGTCGAGTCGCAAATATCATCGAAGCGCAGCCACAGCCGGTCGATCCCCAGTGCCATCATCGGGTCATCCGCCGCGCGATCGACCCGCGCGTCAATCCCGCAGTTTTCCGGGAGGCTCTCCATAATCCGAATGCACCTCGGCTCGTCTACGCACGACCCGAATTCGCACCGCTGACCCGCCGGACAGGAAACCGCCGCATTCGTGCAGGCGCACGAAATCGGATCCATCGTATCCACGGTGCACGCGTCAAAATCATCGCAGCTTACAAACGCGCACCGCGGCACGTTGATCGTCGCGCCCAGGAATGTCGCCGGCGCGATCTTTACTGGCTGCCGATCATTGAGAAACGTGAAATTGGAATCCCCGATCATCCGCACGGTAAACGGTCCGCCCGCGTCGTTCGACACCGTCAGCAGTAGTGTCCCGATGTAATAGACTTGCTCTGTTCCCAGGACCGCCGCATCAAAACCAGTGAGCGCCCCCAGGAACTGTATGGCCGGTGCGCCTGTGTTCACCGACAGGAACGCCTGCTGATTGGCGAACAGAAAGTCGCTGCGCAGTGGTTCAATGAACGCCGACGCGGACGGGCCGCAGTATCCGCTCGCCGCGCAGCTCTGGTTGAACGCGCAGGTGCACTCTGACACCAGTTGGTGGAACTGTGCGCATGGGCAATTTCCCTGCGAAACATCCGCACAATCCGCCGGATCACATTCAATCGCCGCCAGGCTGAGTGTTCCACGCTCCGCGCCGTTCAGGCTGCCAGGGTCCAGCGCCCATTGAAACGCCGCCACCTGCGGACTTGCGATGCACTGGCTGGGCACACACACGGGAAACGGAAAACATTGCGCGCCGGTTTGACATGAAACTCCGAGGCTGCCCAGGCAGTGCATTCCCGTGCACGTGCCGGGCGCATTCAAATCGCAGACTTGTCCAAACCCGTGATTCGGACTTCCCGAGCAGATCCCCGCCGCGCGTTCATCATCCCAATCGGTGACAAACGCATCCACCCGAATCACATCTCCCGGAAAGACCTCATCCTCCGGCAGGTTCCGAGTCGGGCAACTGTTGCAGGGGAATCCGTTGACCTCAGTGATCCACAGGGCAAACTGCGGAGTCTGACCGGCCGCGCTCGCACAAATGGCCGCCGTAAACCCCAGCGCGCAAATCCAATGCCCATGGAAGGAACCCATGCAAACGCCCCGATCGTTCCGAATTGCAACGATATAGCACCACCCCGTGGCCACCATCTTAGCCCGTTAATCCGTCCACTACAACGCAATTCGCCGCGGTACCCTTGTCGCAGCATAGTTCTTCGCTCAGCTTGGAGAGTTTCCCGTCGATTTTGCGGACCAGGCGACCGCGTGGGGGTCAATAACAAATGGACTCAGTCTCGATAGGTGCAACGAATGGTGTTACACGCGGAGGTGAATTTGCACAGTCGTCGCCTCCCCACACACGATTGCCCGTACGTGGCCGCCCAGTGGACTTTATGCCCGCCCTCTTGCATCATGCGGCCACGGAAGACAGACAGGTGAAATGAGGAGGTGTACTTATGGCGACGGGCAGCGATTCGAATTGGCATTTCAGCACTCGCGCGATTCACGTCGGACAGGAACCCGACCCCGTGTCCGGCGCGACCGTCCCGCCCATCCATCCCAGCAGCACCTTCACCCAATCCTCACCCGGCAAACACAAGGGCTACGAATACGCCCGTTCCGGCAACCCCACGCGCTGCGCGCTCGAACGCAGCCTGGCATCGCTCGAAGGCGGCGCGAAGGCCGCCTCCTTCGCCTCCGGCTCCGCCGCCACCGCCTGCATTTTCGCCACCCTTTCACCAGGTGACAAGGTCGTGGCATTTTCCGATGTCTACGGCGGCACCTTCCGCCTGCTCAAGCGCGTCTTCGAAGGCTTCGGCATCGTGCCCGTCTTCACCGATGACCCCAACCCCGCCGCCTTCGCCAAACTCGTAGACGCGAAAACGAAAATCGTCTGGCTTGAATCGCCGACCAACCCGCTGCTCCGCTGCCTCGACATCTCCGCCATCGCCAAGATCGCCCACGGCGTCGGCGCAAAGCTCGCGGTGGACAACACCTTCGCCACCCCCGCGCTGCAGCTCCCTATCAAGCTCGGCGCAGACTACGTCGTACACAGCACCACCAAGTACATCGGCGGACACTCCGACGTCATCGGCGGCGCGATCATCACCCGCGACGAAGCGCTCATGGAACGCATCGCCTTCCTGCAGAATGCCCTCGGCGGCGTGCCCGGCCCCTTCGATTGTTTTTTGCAGCATCGCGGCATTAAAACGCTGGCCATTCGCATGGAGCGCCACTGCTCCAACGCCCTCGCCGTCGCCCAGCATTTCGCGGGACA
>CAZKIN010000106.1:5572-12738 GCA_964552515.1 uncultured Phycisphaeraceae bacterium | reverse complement strand
AGTTCATTCGCAAGTTGCTTGGGGGCGAGATGGTGCAGCCGGGGAAGGTAGAGCACAGCCTGGGAAGTGCCATATCATGGCACTGAAGAGCGCATGGGACTCGCTCGCACAGGGACATCGATTTTGACTCCCCGAGACCAACCCTGTTACTAACCACTGTCTGTTTGTCGCAGGGCAAGATGTTGGTCTCTCGAGTGCAATTGAAGTATTGCATCCCGATCCATGCCGGGCAAACCAAGGGAGTCAATGGCACGGTGTCTTTCGACCGCTAACGCCAACACAATTCGACCGGCGATCGCGGGCGCGTCGTTTGCATTTGGGAAACTCTCCATCCAACTAGTTCGCAAAGAATCCAGCATGAAAGTACCACCGTAAGGTTGAACCAAGAATGTGGAGCGGAACAGGGGTCAATAGGTTGCGTGTATGGTCAAGGGCCTCTCCTTACTTTGGCTGCCGAAGGAGTCGTCCGCTTGTCCCGGACATCGCCGAATATCTCGTTCACTGGTATTGAGTGCCGGACTCCGCATGATCGCATGGTCGTTGGAGCTAATCCAAATCTGGAACAAAGGCGAGCCTTTTCCGTTCGGTGTCATCGACGCCGAGAAACGCGTGTCATTCGTCGAATGTCCCGCAACAACTCGCCGAGGAGGACATCATGCACTCAATTCGAACTCTCGCTACTCGTTCACCGTATCACCGACTCAGCGATCGATCTTTATACTGTGCATGCCGAACCGAGCCATCTTTTAAAGCCCCATTTCGACGTCTACGGCCGCCAATTCGAGCCGTGATGGCACGAATCTTTTACCTGAACGCTGTTTCCGCAAGAATGATATCCAAACACCGCTCAGCCAGCGCCGCGATTCCCAGCGCCGGGTTCACTGCGCCGGCGACGCCGGGCATCAGCGCCCCATCCACAACATATAAACTCTCGTGCCCCAGCACCCGCCCGGCATGGTCGCATGCCAAACCCAGCGGTACGCCGCCGACGGGATGATAAGTGAAGTCACTTACGTACCCCGGAAAAAACACGCCGCCGACCGTGCCGCCGTTGGCCTGTTGCAGATGCTCCGCAAGTTTCTTGGCTGCGGCCACGGCTTCGTCTTGGCCTGCTGCCGGAAAGTGCAGTTGGACCGCGTCGCTTAACGCATCGTAACTGAAGTGCCCGCGCGCCGCGGTCAATGAGACCACCAGATGCAGCAGACAAAAGCAATCAATCCCGAGCGGCAGCGGAGCGTTCTCCGCAGTGGCCACCGGCATGTGGGGCGCGGATCGGCAGCCGTACACCACCGGCATGCCCTGCATCGCACCAGTCGATTCACCGACGAAGCCGCGCGAGAAATGAACGTTGCCGTTACTTCCCCAGTTGGTTCCGATGTGGGAGTTAAGTCCGCTCAATTGGCCTGTTTCTCGCGCACGAACCAGCAGCGCGGTGGTCGTGACGGAGCCGGCGGCCAGAAACACGTGTCTTGCGATCACGGTACGACGCCCGATCGTGCAACCCGCATCGCTCAGCACGTCGGATTGCAGGACGTAGCGTCCGTCCGACTGCTGTCCGATGCGCTTGACCTCTGTGAGCAGTCGAACTGACAGCAGCCCGGAATTCTCTGCATCCCGAAGATAATTCCGGTCCAGCGAATTCTTGGCCCCGCTGTTCACGCCGGTAATGGTCTCGCCTGCCACGGCTGATGGCGGCACACTCCCATCTAACTCCGCGCGTACAATGTTCCAATCGAACCCCGAGGGGATGCGGATGACCTCCAACCCGGCCTTTTCCGCTTGTTCCCGGAAAGTGCGCGCATATTGGTAATTCTCCGCGGCGAGCACGTCGTCCGGCATCGGCATCGCGTTCATTCGGGCCAGCACGCGCGGGTAATAAATAGCGTCAAGTTCATCGTAAGAAACTTCGCGTGGCAAATAGGGCTCGAAGTCCTCGCGCCGCGGCTGCAACAGGATGCCGCCGTAAACCAGCGATCCGCCTCCGTATCCGGCCCCGGTGTACACGTCGATACCGTCGAAAGCGCGGCGCTCCAATACGCCCACATATTCGCGGATGTGATGGCTGGGGCCGGTCGGGAACTGCGTGGCTGAACTTCGCCAAGTGGTGCGCTCGTCCGGCGACTTTACAGACGAAAACGGCTGGTCCGCCTTGCCGCTGATGTCCCACCGCCGGCCGCGTTCCAACAACAGCACGGGAATGCCTGTCGCCGTAAGCCGCGCTGCGGCAACAGCACCGCCGAACCCGCTTCCGACTACGACCACCTCGGCTTCTTCATTAACCTCGCCCAGGGCGAACCCGTCGACACACTCGGCTCCATCGGGCCCTGAGCAGCCGCTTAGGGCCATGGCACCAGTTGTTGCGGCCAAGCGCCTCAGGAATTCCCTTCGGGAGACCCCCGTCGGGATATGGTTTCGTCGTTTCATTGCGGCACCTTTTCGCATTGCGGTATGTTTCAAGCTTTGCTTCCCCTAGCACCTGGACAACATTTCCCAATTGTCGCGACTCAAGTTGCAATCGCATTCCAAGCGAACTTTTCATCTCGATTGGAACCGGCATTCCTTGAACTTAAGGAGCGTACTCTGACCCTAGGTCTACGCGTCATCTCGACGTCAAGTCCGCAATGGGCAATCCAACGCTGTCCAGCGGGCGGAACATCCTGCCGTGGCCCGGCCTGCACGATTGCCAGTCTGGGAATTTTCGCCAACCTACGGCTTCGCCGAACACAGTTCCCGAGTAGAATGGACGCAGGCAATCATGGAAACAAACGCCGCGACAAAGCCGGTAGATCATTCGCCATCCCAACGAGGATCCGTGGTCGTCATGTTGGTGGACGATCAGGCAATCGTCGGGCACGCGATCCGCCAAATGCTGATTCCCGAGACGGACATCGATTTCTATTTTTGCCAGGAACCTCTTAAAGCCATTGCAGTGGCCAACGAACTTCGACCCACCGTGATCTTGCAGGATTTGGTCATGCCGGATGTCGACGGTCTGACGATGCTGAAATTCTTTCGCGCCAACCCGGAAACGCGCGAGACGCCGATGATCGTACTGTCCAGCAAAGAGGAACCGGAGACCAAGGCGCAGGCATTTTCGCTGGGTGCCAACGATTATCTAGTCAAACTTCCCGACAGGGTTGAATTGGTGGCGCGGATCCGGCACCACTCGCGCGGTTACATCGCGCAGTTGGAACGGAACGAAGCCTATCGCAAGCTCGCCGAAAGCGAGCGTCAATTGGCCGATGAAGTGGCGGAAGCGGCGAAGTATGTCCATTCGCTGTTACCGGCCCAGCTCACTGACGGACCGGCGCGTATCGATTGGCGCTTCGTGCCTTCCACGCAACTGGGCGGAGATGCTTTCGGTTACCATTGGCTCGATGAGCAGCGCCTGGCGATCTACCTGCTTGATGTCAGCGGACACGGTGTCGGTTCGTCGTTGCTGGCCGTTTCCGTGTTGAATACTCTGTCGCACTGCTCCCTCCCGCGAACTGACTTCGGCGATCCCGCTGCCGTCATGCGCAGCCTGAATCCTATTTTCCAAATGGAAGGCCACGGCGGCAAGTTTTTTACCGTGTGGTACGGAGTCTTCGAGCGTTCCACGCGCAAATTGACTTTCAGCGGTGGCGGCCATCCGCCCGCATTGCTTTTCTCCGGCGTAAGTGCTTCAACCGCGCGGGTTCAGGAATTGGCTTGCGATGGAACAGTCATCGGCTTGCCGATCGATCTGTCATTCGAAAACACGACAATAGAGCTTCCCGCTTTTGCGAACTTACTTCTATATAGCGATGGTCTCTATGAACTGTTGCAGGCTGACGGCGAGATGGCATCTTATGGTGACTTCCTTGAGTTCGTCGCAGCGCAAAAAAACTGGGACGACATTCTTGAAAGAGTGCTTGATCGCGCCCGATCGATCTGCGCTCCCCTTCCACTGGCCGATGACTGCAGCATCATCCGAATCAGCCTGTAGCTGCGTCACTAAGGTTTCCTATAGCAGATCACTTGTTTGTGCTTGACATTTTCCAATCGATGTTTGACGCCAAAGAGGCTCTCGGCCGCCCCCAACAAAAGCCAACCGCCCTCCTGCAACGCACCGCACAGACCCGCACACACATGGGCGCGCGTAGGTTCGTCGAAGTAAATCAACACGTTTCGACAGAGGATCAGGTCGAACGCACCGAGCGACACCGGCGACCCCAACAGGTCGAAGCGGCGGAATTGTACAAGCCGTCGGAGGGACTCGTTCACAATCCAGTGTTTACCGTCACGGTGAAAGTGCCGTGCCAAGGCGTCATCGGATAGGCCACGTGCCACTTCAGACTGGCTGTAACGACCGGCCCTCGAGAAGTTGAGCGCATCCGCGGACAGATCGGTGGCCAGAACAGTGAACTGGTTCTCCTTGATGCCGCCGCTACTCTCGCACGCGATCAAGTCGTGAATGAGCATGGCGATGCTATACGGTTCTTGTCCTGTCGAACACGCCGCGGACCAGATACGAATACGATGACGCAGATCGCATTTCATGCGCAGCATTTCGATGCGTTCAGGGAGCACGACGTTGCGCAGATACGTAAAGACCGCGCGATCTCTGAAGAAGGACGTTTCCTTGGTCGTGATGGCCTCGACGATGGAGTCGTGCAGTCGCCCCCCTCCGCGAATCTGCAATCGTGCCAGAAGTTCTTCGAAGCTTCCCAATCCCTCGCGTTCGAGGAACGGTCCA
Source organism: uncultured Phycisphaeraceae bacterium (assembly GCA_964552515.1). Classification (GTDB taxonomy): domain Bacteria; phylum Planctomycetota; class Phycisphaerae; order UBA1845; family UBA1845; genus JACQXM01. The sequence continues at coordinate 8,021 of CAZKIN010000106.1, read as the reverse complement.
AGTCGATGCCGCACAAGATAGGCCTTGTCCGGTCCGAGCGATAATCCACATAGTTGGCGAATCACTGTGGACAAACCCAGCAACGTCTGCCGAGAAAGCTGCATTAATCGGCCTCCGCACTGGCGGACAACAGCGCGGCCGACGCGGCGGCAATCTGCGAGAGTGGGCGCACTTCGTCCGCCAGGCCGGCCTCCACGGCGCTTCCGGGCATCCCCCAAACCACGCTAGACGCTTCATCCTGAGCAATGACGTAACCGCCCGCGCGTCGAATGGCCCGCAGACCTTCGGTTCCATCGCAACCCATTCCGGTGAGGATCAACGCCAACACACTTTCGCCAATTACCGCCGCCACCGAACGGAACAGGACGTCAGCCGAGGGTCGACAGCCGTTCTCGGGCGGTGCGTCTGATAGACCGACCAGAGGTATGACCGGCGAACCGCGAAGTACGAGGTGCTTCCCACCTGGGGCAATGAATACGCGCGCCCGGGTGAGCGGCATACCATCGACGGCCTCCACCACTATTTGTCCAGTCTGACGGGCAAGCGACTCGGCGAGCGACTGGGTGAACTTTGGAGGCATGTGCTGAACGACGAGAATCGGCACGCTGACGCGCGAACACAATTCGGGAAGCACGGTCGCCAACGCACGCGGTCCGCCTGTTGAAACGCCAACGGCGATTGCGCGGACCGCAGTTGTTCGCCGTTTCGGCCGTTGAGTTGGTGAAGGACGAGAGAGGTCAAGCGCCCCCGCACGCGCTGGTGCTGTTCCGCGTAATCGCTGGCGCGCGCAGGCGCGAATTCGCGGTAGCACCTCATTCCGCAGGGCTGCGAGGTTGGCATCGGCCGAAGGTCCATGTGGCTTGGTGACGAAATCAAAGGCACCGGCCTGGAGCGCCTTAACCGTCACGTCCGCGCCGCGCCGCGTATACGCACTGACCATGATCGCGCCCACAGCCTCGGATGGCCGCAACTGATTGAAAGACTGGATTTCCTGAAGCGTTGCCAAACCGTCCATTCCAGCCATCTCGACATCGAGCGTTACGACGTGTGGTGGCTTTGCTCTAATAATCTCCAGGGCTTTGGCGCCGCTGAAAACTGAACCGACAACGGCAATGTCCGGATTTCCCGCGAGCGCCTCCTCCATCGCCGCACGAAACAAACGCGAATCATCTACAATCAATACGTCAATACGTTCAGGCATGGGCGGCCGCCGGTTCCGAACCGTTCATGGTGAAATGGGCCACTCCGCGTTGCAGGTCCGTCGCTATCTCCATAAGTTTCCGTGCCGTTTCGTCGACCTTCGCGGCGCTAGCGCTGCCCTCACGGGCAGCGGAACTTACGCCATGAATGTTTGCCGATATTGTTTCTGCCGCCTCAGCCGCTTCCGTTGCATTGGCCGAAACGTCTGTGGCCGCCTTGGCGACTTCAGAAGTATTGTCGGACACATCGTTTGCTCCCTTGGCAACTTCTGCAATCGACCGGGCAATATCCGCGACACCCTTTCGCATTTGGGTAACGTCCCCCGCAATTTGGTCGGCAGTGCGAGTCTGCAGGTCGACCGCTTCAGATATCCGCCCGGCAGAGACATTAAGCTCTCCGACGAAACGCGCGACATCTTCAATCACTTTCACCGCCTCACGTGTTTTGGCCTGAACGGTCTCGATCTTGCGGGCGATCTCTTCAGCGGATTGTCCACTCTGATTCGCCAGTTCCTTGATTTCCACCGCCACAACCGCAAAACCCTTGCCCGCCTCTCCAGCTGAGGTTGCCTCAATCGTCGCATTGAGAGCCAATAGATTTGTTTGCAATGCGATCGTTTTGATAACCTCAGTAACCTTAGTAATTTCTCCTGCGGCCTGATCCAATTGACGCATCGCCAGGTTCGCGGCGATGGCCATGTCGCGCGCTTCCTGCGTCATCTGCGAACCCTGCCGAGCATCACGAGTTACCTGCTGCAGTGATGTTGTGATCTGGCCGATCGCTTCCGCGACGGATCCCACGTTCTGATTTGCGGAATCGGCGCTGGCAGCGATTGTCGCCACGTTCACAGACACCTCTTCGCTGGCCGACGAAATACTAGTGACGTTCACGCTCATTTGTTCGGCGGCGGCAGCCATGCTCGTGATATTCTGCGACGTTTGCTGCGTGCCGGCAGCCACTGATTCGGCCTGGGTGGCCATTTCGTGACTTTGCGCGAGAAGGTCGTGCGATACAGTGGAGAGTTCCGTGGCCGATTGGCCCAGCGTCCCGGCCTGTGCCCGGATTTGCGAGACGACCCTGCAAAGTGTGTCGGCCATGTTATCTGAAGCGGCAGCCAGCCGTCCAATCTCGTCATGTTGGTTGAGGTTCATTCGTCGATTGAGGTCTCCCGCGGCGAGTGCCTCGAAGACCCGGATTCCATGATCAACCGGGCGCGTAATGGAGCGGATGATCACCGTGGACAAGGCAA
>CAZKIN010000106.1:0-5472 GCA_964552515.1 uncultured Phycisphaeraceae bacterium | reverse complement strand
CCCAATCACTTCGCGCCCGGCCGCAACCCTGGCCAATTGTCTTGAGGCTCCGGCCGATTCCGCCGCATCATCCTGTTCAGCTGATGTCGGCCCAACCAGACTGGCGAAGAAATCCTCCGATTCGAGCGCGAGCGCGTACACCTTCTCCCGAAGCAACCTCTTACCTTCAATGATTGACTTGACTCCCGCCAGACGCAGGACTTCCTTTTGATGCCTCTCAAACTCCACTATCGCACGTTCAAATTCCGACAGGGCCTTACCTTCACGCGCCGCCAAGTTCCCATCCACGATGGGGCGCAGGTCTGTGTGGAGTTTGTGCAGACGCTCGAACGACTGGCGAGACTGTTCGGCAAACTCACTTGCGTGGACCTTATCCGGAGTAATGATAGCATTTTTCTCTGCACGCACTGCCAAAAGCAATTCCACACGGATCGCCGCAGCGGTCATCATGGCGCGGCTCGTCCGGTGAACTAGCTCGTTCATCCGGTCGTGGGTGATCGCCAATTGTCGGATGCCTACGAGCGCGATCGTCCCTCCTGCTGCGGTAAGAACCGCCACCAGGATGCTGATCTTCCCAAGCAGACTCAAATTCTTCATGTCACGGCCTTTCCATCAATTGTTGATCGCGCATTTTATTCAACGGCATGTCGTCGTATCGCAGTTTCCAATGCAATGACAATCCTGCACGGATCGACAATCATCATCAGTTCATTTTCCAACTTGCACAAGGAAATCACCGGCGAGGAGTCCGCCTGCCTTGGCGCTCCCATCCCGTCGGCCAGAGCGATATCCTCAATTTGATCGTTGGGTACCTGCACAATGTCGCCACCGCGCTCGACCAATAGTCCCAGGCAATCAGCGACCCGATCGTGCAGCACGATCAGCCGACTTTCCGCTGTGGTCTGTACTGGCGTGTTGCCCAAGGCTATGCCGGAATCAAGGACTAGGAAGATCCGGCTACGCAGGTTTGCTAATCCATGCACCAGCGGAGGCGCTTGTAGAACGGGCGTAAAGTCCCGGTGAGTACTGACTTCGCGAACACAAGCGACGTCAAGGCCATATTGCCGTCCTCGAACACGAAACGTGAGGATTGAGCGTAAGAGGGATTCCTTTTTGACCATCTCCGGCATGAGGATCAATCTCCGCCCACAGGCGACATGCGATCGATTTCCAAGAGCCGCTTGAGAGCGGCCAGGAAACTGTCGCGGTTGAATTTCACTTCATGCGCATCGAATCCTGCGGCCAGCGAACGATTGATGTCTTCGTCCTTGCCAAGTGAACTCAGCGCCAGCAATGGCAGCGTGAGCAGCTTTGCGTCGCGCCGAATGTAACGGGCGAGTTCCAGACCATCCATCTCCGGCATTTCGATGTCCGAAACGACCAGATCGAACGACTGCGCTGCGAGTCGTTCGATGGCTTCCCGTCCGTGACCGACAGTCACCACGTCATAACCTGTGCATTCCAGACAGTTTGTGATCAGCTTCTGAAAGAACGCAGTATCTTCGACGAAAAGTATGCGTCGGTGACCCGGACCGGGCAGTGCGCGGGGGATCCTGACCTCGCTCATCCGCCACATTTCAACCAAGCGGTTGATGTCTAGAAAAACGGCGATTTGCCCCCGGATTATTGCCGTGCCGAGTACTCCATCCGCCCGGTAGGTACGGTCGTCCAACTTAACGGATTGAGTTTGAGTATCGACGATCTCTGAGGCGAGAAGCCCAACGGGAGCGTTGTCGTCGCGAGGGAGGATTAGGAACAGGTTACTTCTCTCGGGGCAAGTCGTGACGCTGAGGAATTGATCGAGCCGAATCACGTTCAACACTGCACCGTCCAAGTCAACAAGTTCACGGTCGCCCACCCGTTCGAGGCGGCTGGACTGAATCATAATCACGCGGCGCACTGCACTGAGTGGCACAGCGAGCAATTCCTTTGGGCCAAAACGGAACAACAGCAATGGATGACTCTCGGTCATCTCTGCGACCGGCGGTGCCGCAAGTTCCAAGTGTGCGCGGAATGCGATGCCGCTGTGGCGCGCGAGGCCTTCCGAACTGAGGATTAGAGCCACGCCGCCATCCCCAAGGATCGTCGCACCGGCATAAACGCTGAGCGGACGCAAAAGCGGATGCAGCGGCTTGACCACGATCTCAGCGCCGCCAAAAACGGATTGGACGACCAGGCCAAAGCGATTTGAACCGCTACGCAGTACGACCACGTAAAGAAGGACTTCCAGGGGGATTTCGGTTTGATGGCGCGCGGCCAGTTCTGCTCGGCAGGCAGTGGTCAGTGGTTGGCGACGGCGGAGCAGGTCGTCCAAACGGATCAGTGGAAGGATTCGGCCGCGAAGGCGCAGGACCTCCTCGTCGTTTCCACACTCGATCCGTATCCGTTTGTCGTCCAGGCCAAGCAGGACGATTTCCTCGATATCTCGCTGTGGAATTACGAATTTTTGATCATTGCTGCCCATTAATAAACAAGGCATGATCGCGAGCGTTAGCGGAAGCCGCAGTACAAAGGTCGCTCCGCGTCCCGGAGTGGAATCTATCTCGATGGTGCCGCCGATCTGCTCCAAATTGGCTCGAACCACGTCCATTCCGACACCGCGACCGGATAAGTCCGTTACATTCGTTGCGGTGGAGAACCCCGACAAAAGAATCAGATCGTACAGTTGCCGCTCGCTCAATCGGTCGAGCTCGTCACTTCGTTTAACGCCCTGTTTCAGGGCCTTGCGCTTGATGGCTTCGCGATCGAGCCCGCGACCATCGTCGCGAATCTCAATCACAATCTGTCCGCGTTCCTGACGCGCGGATAATTGAATCAGCCCGGAAGGAGCTTTGCCAGATCGCGTTCGCTGTTCGGGCAACTCGATGCCGTGATCACAGCAGTTGCGCACCAAGTGGGTCATCGGATCTGACAGCAGTTCAACAATCGTCTTATCGAGCTCGACTTCCGTTCCGCTAGTGATGCACTCGATTTGTTTTCCAAGCTGTCGCGCCAGGTCTCGTACCAGGCGGGGAAACCGGTCGAACAGCGTACCAACTGGTTGCATCCGCATGCGCAGCGCAGCATCCTGAAGCTCATTGGTGATGGCATCCAGTCGTCGCATCACCTGTCGCGCCGGAGCATTGGTCGCGTCAGTCGAGTGCGTCGCTTGATTCCGGATCAGCACCAACTCGCCCGCCAATCCCATCATGCGATCAATCAGGGTAACAGGAACGCGAAGCGACCCTGCCGCAGGTTGCGATCTAGAAGGCGTTGGTGCGACAGGCAGTCCTTGGCGTGGACCATTGTTCACATTCTTCAAGCGAACGATCGCCGCACAAGGAATGTCCAGTTCCCGTGCGAACTGCTCCGAAGCCAGTTCCGAGCACACGATTGCCCAATACCACAGCGGTGGAATGGGCGCTCCCTGAAGCAGCGGTGGCCCGGACAGTTGCATCCGCGAATCCAACAACGTCCCGACCCGCTCTATCCGGCGCGCAACTTCAAGCGGCGGAAGATTGCACGCGCGCTCGCATTCAAACCAATCCAGTTTTACCCCATAAACAAACGCGGAAACCTGTCGCAATGAATCCCCAACACGTTGAGAGATGGGAAACTCGCCCGGTTCGACGCTCGCCTTGGCAAGTGCCTGATGTTCCGGCACGCCGCCCGGCAGTCGTCTAGCTCCAGGCAAAATGGAAATAGCTTCAGGTCTTCGCGCATCAAGGATGCACTGCAATCGGTTGATCGGTCCCGAAATGTCCGCGGTTTCGCTGTGCTCCACATCATCTACGAGCGCGCTTATGCGATCGTGGGCGAAAAGCAGGCAATCCACCATTTCGGATGAGGGCATCGCCGACCCGTCACCAACCGCTTCAATGGCAGTCTCCATAGCATGTGCAAGTTGCTCTATGTTCGTTAGCCCTGTAAAACCGGCACCACCTTTGAGGCTGTGGGTTGCTCGAAGTAACTCCTCCACATGCGCCGCGTGATCACTTTCTCCGCGCTCCAGCGACATAATTGCGGATGTCATGCGTGCCAAGTGTTCCTTGGCTTCAACGACAAATAGAGAACGGCGATCAGTTTCTCCGGCCATGCGTGCTTTCGCTCAATTGCCGCTCGATAGTGAATATTCCAGGCCGCTGACTCGCAAGAGCCGCGCTATTTCCCCACCCACCCCGCGTACCGCCCACATGGAATGGGTTCCTGAATCTTGACGTAGCAAAGAAATCAAGACCGCCAACGCCTGCGCGCTCACAAAGTTTACGCCAGTAAAATCCAAACACATCCTGCCGAATTTCTCACGGAAGGCTCCATCCATCCGTTTGCGCAAGTACTCAGCCGCCTCATCATCCAATACCGGAGGAAGATTGATAACAAGTTCCCCGGGTTCGGCGGCGCTTGTCGGGCTGGTCGCGGTGTCGAGTGATTCCTGGCCGGAACTGGGAGTCCTTCCGTCCCGCACCCCCACAATACGTTCAAGCAGCTCGTCGAGGTTTGTCAGTCCTGAAGGCGCACCTGGCTGGAATAAACATATGCGCTGCAGCGCGTCCACGCCCTGAAGGAGCACATCAATCGCGGCGCTTTGCAATGTGATACGTTTTTCCTTGGCCGCAGTCAGGCAGTCTTCCAGAACATGGGCCACTCGCACTGCTTTTTCGAGACCGACAATACGCGCCGCACCTTTGATCGAATGTGCCGCTCGCATCATGCCGGCAATTGTCTGCTCGTCGATCCGACCTTTTTCGAGTGCCAATAATCCGTCACTCAATACCGGAAGATGCGCGTCCAATTCGGCGCGAAAGAGCTCAATCAAGGCGGGGTCAGCAGCGGCATCTTGAGAATTGTTCATGGAGCATCCAACCACATGCGCAGGCCCAATCCGCTACGAGCGGCGTCTTGGACCATGGTAACCGTGGTAGTAGTGAAACTCCAAGACCGCCTGGAGTACCTTCGCCCAACTCCCGGGGAAACGCGTTCTAACCGGTGAACAGTTCAAGACAGCAATTGTGGTTCCACGTGGCCATGAGGCGTGTGTTTTTGAAGCTGCGTTAAGCTGGTCCTGCGGCGAAGCAGAATTGGCGTGATTCGTCGGATTCGGCAGACGTTTCCGTTCGCAAGTCAAATCCAAGACATAACGCAGTTTGTTTTCGATTCCCCAGTGTCCACGTGCGACAGCCGCCATTACCGGCGACATCTCGGAGAACCGACTTGGATGACGCTACTCCACGAGATTCGACTTTAACGAATTCAGTCCAGTGACTCCTTCGCAAGACGCGAACCAGTGTACTTTGCATTCTGGCGGCCCACTGTGGGAATGGAATGACATGGCCTCGGCGCCAAGGCCCGGTCATCGCGGACTGGAAGCTCGCAGGATCGGGCAGGTTGACCGAACCGCCAGCGTCCTGTTCAAGCACGCAAAGGCACCTCGTCGCCCACGCTGGATTGCCCGGTGGTGCGTTGAAGCATATTTGGAATAGCGCGCGTCCTTAG
>CAZKIN010000105.1:10090-12802 GCA_964552515.1 uncultured Phycisphaeraceae bacterium | reverse complement strand
GGAGGCACCACCTACTACTTCCAGGTTGGCGATTGGGGTGTGTCTCCGGGTGGTGGTTCGACGAACTTTACGGTGAACTGCACCAATGCAACGGGCGCGTGCTGTGCTCCGGCAGGAACTTGCTCGGAAACCACTCCGGCCGCTTGCCCGCTTCCGAACACGTTCCAAGGTCTTGGAACGAACTGCGCTCCGAACAATTGTCCGCAGCCGCCGGCTAACGACAATTGCTCGACTCCGGAAGCATTACCGGTTCCGGGTGCGGATAACCAGAGTAACACTTTGGCGACCGATGATACCCAGTCCGCCGGAACATGTGGAACGGCGTCCGCGCTCAATCAAGCAGTATGGTATTCCGTCGCTGGCACTGGAACGCAGATCACTTTGACGACCTGCGATACTCCGGCCACCGGTTTCGATACGCAGATTCAGGTGTTCTGCAACACTTGCAACACACCGGTTTGCGTTACGGGTAACGATGATCAAGCGACTGCCGATCCGAATTGCTCGATCGCGGCGGCCGGTCCGAACCGCAAATCGACTGTGACTTGGTGTTCGGCATTGGGCACCACGTACTTTGTGGCGGTTGGTGGATTCAGCACGGCGACTGGTACATATAACCTGACGGCTACGTCAGGCGCTGCATGCGGCAGCCCGCCGAACTGTGCTCCGGCATATTGCGCGTCGACCGCAACGATTACGGAAGACGAAGATATCCACCGGGTACAGTTCAACACGATCGACAACGACACGTCTATCCCGACGTGCCAACTCTATACTGATGCAACGGGGATTAGCACGACCGTTCAGCAGGGATTGAGCTATCCTCTGACTGTAACCAAAGGTGATTGTGAAGGTGCGGGTTGCTTCACGAGTCGACTTAAGGTCTTTATTGACTGGAATCAGGACCTCGACTTCACAGATGCAGGCGAAACAGTCATGGACGTCTCGGTGGGTACGACGCCTTGTCCGACACTGGTCGTTCCGGCCTTTAACATCGCGGTGCCCGGTTCGGCCACATTGGGTGCGACGCGTATGCGATTGGTTATGAGAGAAGGTGGTACATCTGCAAATACCCTTTCTTGCGGTACGTATAACTGGGGTGAAACTGAGGATTACACCCTTATCATCGCACCGCCGTCACCGCCGTTGGGTGGCCCGCCGTTTGACGATGATGACACCGACGGAATCCCGAACTTCTGCGACAATTGCCCGGATATTGCCAATGCCGATCAGGCGGATGCCGACAACGACGGCGTGGGCGATCCGTGCGATGCGTGCGTAGGATTCGATGACAATGCCGATGCCGATGGCGACGGCGTGGCCGATGGCTGTGACGAGTGCCCGGGCTTCAACGACAACGTTGATACCGACGGCGACGGCACGGCAAACGGTTGCGACGGCTGCCCGAATGATCCGGCGAAGACTTCGCCGGGTGCATGCGGCTGCGGCAATTCCGATCAGGATAGCGATGGCGACGGCACGGCCGACTGCCAGGATGGTTGCCCGGAAGATCCGAACAAGGTGGATCCGGGTATCTGCGGCTGCGGCGTAGCGGACACCGGTGACAGCGATGGCGACGGTGTGGCCGATTGCGTCGATCAGTGCCCGGGTGTTGATGACTCGGTCTTCGCACCGGGTTGCGTGGGTGCGATCCCGACGGTATCGCACTGGGGTCTGATCGTGCTCGCCCTGCTGCTCCTCGTGCTCAGCAAGGTGTACTACGGTCGTCGCCCGGTGACGGCGTAATAGCCGGCCGTTGGTTACGCAGTAGTGTTTGAAGTTTGAAACCTGCCCCCGGATCGGTCGAAAGACTGGTCCGGGGGTAGTTCTTTCTGGTCTCAGTATTTCGACTTCTCCGCATCCTGCGGCGGGCTTATCGACAAGCCTGAAAGTGCGCTGGACAATGCCGGTTATGGGAGACTTCTCCGCACATCAGCGCAAGATCATTGACCGGTATTACGACCATCGCGACGAGATCATGCTCAATAAGCTTGCGGAAATCGTCAGTGAGTTGTATCTGGCCGCCACGGAAAACCGCACCCGCCAGTTGTGGGATCGAGCGGCCAAGGCGATGAAGCAGCTGAAAGTCCCACCTTCGACCCTCGCCCACCTCCTTGAGACGAAGCAGCCGGAATTGCTCGCCAAGCACCTGCGAAACTGGCTGGACGAGGCGAAGCGGAACCCGCCAAAATAAACCGGCCCGACGGGCGAATTCCCTGTTAAGAACACGCGGCAGGGCTCGGGGTATCGGACTTTGCCACTCCGGGTCCGGTGAACTAAGGTTGCGGGCGTTCCGTTCTCAGCACAGGTGTTTTGTATGTTCGGTAATCTGCAAAATGTGCGAATCAAGGCCGCCGAGAAGGCGCTGCGGGATGGGCGGTTGGACGAAGCATTCCGACTGGCCAGCATGCCGGACTTGCGGATTCTGCCGCGAGCGGCCGCAGTGCTGGTCGCTCTGGTCCCGACTCTGATTGCCCGTGCCCGTGAGCATTTTCGTGAGGAGCGGTTAACCGACGCCCAGTTGGAACTGGATCGGGCGGCTGCCTGTTGTAACGGGGGGCTGCACGCCGCGGAAATTGCCGAGCTGCGTGGACATGTATCGGCCGTAGCTTCAGAACTCCAGCGCAAGGAGCACATGCGCCGCCAAACACTGGATGAGGCGAAGCGACGGATGAATGCGGGTTCGCTGGTCGGCGGCGAGCGTGTGCTGGC
>CAZKIN010000105.1:8018-9990 GCA_964552515.1 uncultured Phycisphaeraceae bacterium | reverse complement strand
GGGACTCGGCGAATCCATGCCGGAAAAACGCGAACTGGCCAGGCTGGTGCAGACGGCAGCGGAATCGGCAAGATGCATTGCTTCGGGCAAGTATGATGAAGCGCGGCGACTGGCAGCCATATTGTCCAACGAATTGAAAAATCCAAACTGGCTGGTTGAAGCCCTGCGGCAACTCCACGAGATCGATGCCTTGCAGATGACGTTGCGCGGCGGTCCGCTGGGATTTGCCGCGGATGGTGTCGGCGGGGCGCGCCGCAATGCCGGTCCGCACCGCTCCGTGGTTCGTGTCACTGATGAGACAGTTGTCGCCCCGTATCGCACCCAGGCCAATGGCGGAATGCCTGATCGCCTGTTGCTGATCGTGGATGGCGGTGGAAGTTACCTGGTGCTGCGCGGCGGTATGGCGGGCATCGGTCGCGCGGCTTGCGACGATCCGGCGGAAGTGGCGCTGCTCAGCGATATCGGTGAACGCCACGCGACCATTTCGCGCATGGAAGAGGATTATTTCCTGCTGGCCGCCCGGGATGTGGAAGTGGCCGGCCAGATGACCAGACATCGGCTGCTGCGCGATGGCGATCGCCTGGTATTGGGTCGGAAGGCGAAGTTTACCTTTCACCTGCCCAGTCGATGCAGCGCAAGTGCGGTGCTGGCGCTGTCCGACACCACCAAGATGCCGCAGGACGTGCGGCGTGTGGTGCTCTTGAACCGTCACGCCACCATCGGTAACGGGCCGACCTCGCATATTTTGTGCCGGGAGGCGACCGGTCAACTGGTGCTCTTTGAGCGCGATGGGCAGCTGTGGGTGCGCAGTCGCAATGACGGACATAACGACACCGGGGCGCAGTTGCTGCGGCTCGGCGAGCCGATGGAAATGGCCGGTGTACGGCTGGTGCTTAATCCGTGGCAGTTGCGGACGACGAGCGCCTGACGAAGTGACAATGTCGTGGCGTTGCGATGTCGTGATAAACCAAAATAACCTTGAAGTTTGGATATAATTCGACAATCGCCCAGCGCTCATCGACAATCGGGAATGCACAGTGTGTGGCGGGTAGTGCGGCCGCCGGGAGCAGTGAAGACTATGCCCTTTACTTTCAAACATGGCGACCGTCCGCTGGATGACTATACCATTCAACGCGCCGTTGGCGGCGGTGGGTTCGGCGAGGTGTATTACGCGATCAGCGACGGCGGACGCGAAGTGGCCCTCAAGTACCTCAAGAGCAACCCGCATATCGAGCTGCGCGGCGTCAGCCATTGCATCAACCTCAAGAGCCCGCACCTCGTTTCCATATTCGACGTTAAGAAAAACGCCGACGGCGAATACTTCGTCATCATGGAGTACTGCTCGGGGCCGTCACTGCGTGACTTGCTGATTGCGGAACCCAACGGTTTCGGTGTGCAGAAGGCTGCGTTCTTCATGCGTGAGATTGCCAAGGGGCTGTCCTACCTTCATGACCGCGGCATCGTGCACCGTGACCTGAAGCCGGGCAATATCTTCTTTGACGACGGCTATCTGAAAATCGGCGATTACGGATTGAGCAAATTCATTTCCGTTTCGCGACACAGCGCGCAGACCGCGAGCGTCGGCACCGTGCATTACATGGCTCCGGAAATCGGCAGCGGAAATTATTCCAAGGGCGTGGACATCTATGCGCTGGGCGTGATGCTCTATGAAATGCTGCTGGGCAGGGTGCCGTTCGAAGGTTCCTCGATGGCCGAGGTGCTGATGAAACACCTCACCACGCAGCCGGCTGTCGATGCGCTCCCTGAGCCGTTTGGCCGCGTGATTCGCCGCGCGTTGCAAAAGGATCCCAAGGATCGCTACCAATCCGTGGATGAAATGGTGGACGAGTTGCTATCCGTGGATACGGTGCGCGACAGTCTCGCCGGCTTTTCCACGATGAGCCTCGAGGGCGCGGTGCGTCATGCGGGCGGCGGGCGCGAAGCCATGTCGCCGAATCCTTCGCCGAATCCT
>CAZKIN010000105.1:5904-7918 GCA_964552515.1 uncultured Phycisphaeraceae bacterium | reverse complement strand
TCGCCGAATCCTTCGCCGAATCCTCCGCCGGTTCCCGATTGGGCGCGCGGCCGCGCCGCAAATGGTGTCGGCCATGACGGCGGTTCACCAAACACGCCGCTGCCGGATCGCCTCGCCAGGCGTATGGACAAGATCTCCCGCAAGATCGACAAGAAAGTCGCCAAGCTGACGGGCAGAGACGAAGGCCGCGCCGGCATGTTCGGCGTCGCTATGCAGGCGGCCTCTGATGCACATCAGCACAACATGACCGCGCTGCGCGGGTCATCGTTTCAGGGGCGGCGCAAGTTGCTCATTGCCTTGATGCTCGTTGGCATGGCCATTGCACTCGGCGTGATCGCGGGCAATTCCAAGACTGCCGAATACGGCGTTGCGGCCGCCATGACCACGGTCTTCATGTACCTGGGACTCAGCATGATTCGGCCGGTAACCGCCTGGTTCGGCGCGGGGCGTGATCCGCAATGGGCGCCTCATCTGGTCGCTCTGTGTTGTTGCGCGCCATTGGTGGCCATGGGGGCTACACCCGTACTGGCGGATTCTCCGCGCAATGGACTTCCGTTCTTTCTCGGGTTGCTCGCCTTGTGCGTTCTTGGGAATTGGGACAAGGAACGCGACCAGGGTGAGACCGGCGAACTCAGTTTTGGCATGGCCTTCTGGGCGGGTCTCAGCGCGGTCATCTGGACGAACATCGCCGCGGGTGTCACGGATAGTCACGCCGGTAACGTCATGTTCATTGCGGGTGGTGTGGCCGGTGTCTGTTCACTCGTTACCCAGGCGTCCAGTTCCTGGCGTCAGGGTGCCGGCACAGTTCCGCATGTGCCGTCGGACATACCGGCCATGCATCCCGGCGTACAGTCGATCCCTCCCGGGTTTCAACCGGTGTCACCCGATGACACCATGCAGCAATTGTCTCCGAGACACTTTCCGACCAGCGCCCAGACGACTGCCGCGCCGTTGCCAGTTGATCCGAACGCGCCGATCGAGCGTTCGGCGATCACGCGAATGTTCTTCGGACTCGTGTCGTTTGCGCTCATGGCCGGAATGATAGTGACGCTCCTGGTGCCGTTCATTCTGAATGAAATGACCTACGAAGACACGACCGGGACGATCATCGGATGCATCGCGTGCGGCGCGGCGCTGACCTTCGCCCTGCGTAAGACCGCCCCGCTCCGCAAGCGCGGCATCGCCCGCAACCTCATCTATCCGGCCCTGGTCACGCTCGGTCTGTTCGGTGCGGGTGCGATCACCACCGGCATAATTCGGCATTGGGGCGAATATGTGGATGAGTCTCGCGTGATAAGCATCGTGGGACTTTGTGCGTCGGCGGTATTCCTGTTCGTCGGATTCTTCCCCCCGCGATTGGGCCGCGTGGTCGCACGACCGTTCCTGGTCGGTGGTGAAAAATCACCTTCGGCGCAGGGTGCCGTCGCTGTCGCACATAGCGAACCGGCGCTGGCGGAAGCGGGCAGGGTGGAATGAACAATCGACAAGCCTCTTATCCGGCCAGTGTTTCGCAGACTCATTGCGGTGCCATCGTGAGGCGAAAAATCCTGTTGGTGTGCGTGTTCGTGGCCGCTCTCGTGGCGGTGGCGGGAAACGCTTCGGCCGCACCTCGGATGCTGTCGTATGGCCCAACGATCTTCGGCATGGTCTTGGCCCAGTCCGCAGATCCTCAGCCGCCGGAACTTCCAAAACCGCCGGCAATTCCCAGCGAAGCCGAAGTGAAGATGCTGGAAGCCCAAAAACAGATCGAAGCGGCCACCGAACAGACCATCCATTTGCTTGATGTGTTGCACCAGAAGGGCGAAACCAAATTGCGCGTCCGGGAATCCGGCGGCGTGGAGATGATCTATGGCGAAGACGGTGAGCCGATCAGTACGATGGAGGCCGACGAACGCGCAATGGAAAAAAGACAACGCAGTTCCAGCCGCAAGGAAAATGCCCGCCTCGGATTCTCGATCGGGTTGTTTCTCTTTATCAGCTACCTGATCCTGCGCGGTCAGTCCGGACGGATGCT
>CAZKIN010000105.1:2067-5804 GCA_964552515.1 uncultured Phycisphaeraceae bacterium | reverse complement strand
GTCATGTCCGTCTCGATGATTCCCGGACACACCTCGAATACTTGAATGCCGTGCTCCGCCAGCCGCGCCGCGAACAACTTGGTCACCATGCCCACGCCCGTCTTGCTCAGGCAGTATTCGCCGTAGTTCCGTGCGGTGGTATAGGAGCGCAGCGATGAAATGTTCACGATGGCCGCGCCCGCCATGGTCTTCTCGCCGATGAACGCAATCATCTCATTCGCCACGCGCTGGGTCAGAAAATAGGGCGCGCGCAAATTGGCATTCATGATGCGGTCGTAGGAATCCTCTTCCGTTTCAAGGATGTCCTTCCGCACCGGCGGCGCGATGCCCGCGTTGTTCACCAGCAGGTCGATGCGTCCGAATCGCTCGATGGTGAAGTCCACCAGCAGATCGCGATCGGCCCGCGCGGTGATGTCCGCCTGGCAGATTTCGCAGCCGACCCCGAGCTTTTCCACTTCGGTCCGCGTCTCTTCGGCCGCGCCGAGATTCTCGTTGAAATTCACCAGCACAGAGTACCCGACGCGCGCCAGCTCCACGCAGATCCCGCGCCCGATGCCGCGCGAGCCACCGGTTACCAGTGCCACTTTCTGCTCTGCCATGACCTTCTCCTTCGGGGAAACGCTTTAGACTTGGTGCACTATACATGGCACGCGGCGACCCGTCACGATGAACCATAAGCCGGGGACACGGCAAAAGTCGCGCCACCTCCCGACCGATAAGCCAGTGTTGACCTTGCGCACGTGGAGTGCGCGCGGAGGCAACATTTTCCGTTTAGACGCGCCTGGCAACCATGTGGATGATCACCCTCGGATTCGCGCTGGCCACGCTGCTGCTCGCGTGGCTGCTGTTCGGCTATGTGATCTGGCTGCGTTTCGCCGGATACACGCGTCGCCGACATGAACTGTCCGCGCCCGCGCACTTTCCGCGATTGTCCGTGGTCATTCCCTGCCTCAACGAAGAACAGTTGATCGCTTCGAAATACCGCAATCTCACCGCCTGCGAATATCCCCATGAAAACATGGAGATTATCATCGCCGATGGAGGGTCTACCGATGGCACCCTGGCCGCGGCGCGCGCGCTGGCGCAAGCCGACCCGCGCCTGCGTATCGTCTCGTGTCGCGGCGGCGGAAAAATCGGCCAACTGAATGAAGTGCTCCCTTCCCTGCAGGGTGATATCGTTGTCGTCACCGATTGCGATGCGCGGCTCGATGCCAAGGCACTCTATTGGATGGCCGCGGAATTTGAGAACGATGCGGAAGTTGCGGTCGTCGGCGCGTTCACCCGACCGCGAAATGGCCTGGCCGTCGAACGCTGCTTTTGGGCCGCTCAGAACCGTATCCGCCTGATGGAAAGCAGTGCCGAACATGTTTCGATGGTCATTGCCTGCTGCTACGCGTTTCGGCGCAACCTTTTCACGGCTTTTCCTGACGACGCCGTCGCCGACGATGTTTATGTCGCGGCGCTCGCCAACACGCTCGGTCACAAAGTGAAATATTCGCCGCACGCCCTCGTCGAGGAACTGCGTACCCCGCAATCGCTTCCGGAATTCTTCACGCACAAGGCGCGCAAGAGCAACGCCGTACTGCGCGAAATGCTGCGGTTTTCTTATTGCCTGCCCGACATGCCGGTCCGTTGGAAATCCATACTCGCCACCCGCATCGTGCAGCAATTGCTGCTTCCGTGGGGCACGGTCTTCTGGATGGCGATGGCTGCCTCGCTGGTCAATCTCGGGCAGTTTGACATCGTGGCCCTCAGTGTTGGCCTGCTCTTCGCCTGTCTGCTGGCCACCCGCAAGGCTTCAACCGCCGTGGCGCTGCCCGCCGAAGAACAATTCAGTGTCATAACATTGGCACTTGCTTATGCCTACACGATGGCCGTGCTGTTCTTCACCGGGCTGACCTATCTCTCGTTCCGGCAGACCAGCCAGTATGCCCG
Source organism: uncultured Phycisphaeraceae bacterium (assembly GCA_964552515.1). Lineage (GTDB taxonomy): Bacteria > Planctomycetota > Phycisphaerae > UBA1845 > UBA1845 > JACQXM01. The sequence goes on along the minus strand of CAZKIN010000105.1, from coordinate 3,869 downwards.
AATCGGCGATCTGCGCTCCGTCACCCGACCGGTTTCCGCGTCAACGGCTGACGTTCTTCCCGGTGGCGGAATGTCCGCAGTCGAATCGGTCGTCGTACCCTAGAGGCGGCATTCCCAGGAACCCTGACCCTTGTCCACCATCGCTGCCATCCCTTCGACATCGGATTTCAACAGACAAGTTTCGGTGCGCCCCGGCACCCGCATCCTGCACTGCCTGTGCGACTGGCGATTCGTGTTGACTGTCTTTCTGCTTCTTGCCGCGATCGTTCGCTTCACCAACCTCGGTCACGACAGCCTTTCGCATGCCGAAGCCTCACGCGTCAATGCCGCATGGTCCACCACCTGGGACAACGTGCGCTGGTTCCCTCCGGCGCAATACGCTCTGTTGTGGCTGGTTAGACATGCCACGACCGGCGGCGAATTCGTCATGCGCCTTCCCTCGGCTATGGCCGGGCTGGCATGCATAGCGGTGGTTTTTCTGTTCACGCGCAGATACTTCGGCATCTGGTCCGCCGTTTGTGCGGCCGCTATCGCCGGCACGCACGGAGAACTTGTTGCGCATTCGCGCATCGTCAAGGAATTCAGTATCGAAACGCTCGTATCCATGCTCATCTTCTGGGCGGGCGTAGAGGCGTTCCGCACCAGATCCGCGCGCAGTCTGAAGTGGTTCACCTTGGCCGCTGCCAGCGGCGCGACCCTCACTTACACCTGGTCGCTCATCGTCGCCGGCTGGATGCCGGTCCTGGCCTATGCCTACCTTCGTGATCCCCAGCAGCGCGCCGCCAACCTGCGCCGCCTCATGGGTCATGCCGCGGTCATCGGAATCGCCTATGCTCTTTGGTATTTGTGGTTCAGTACCTGCTATAACCGTGACGGCGCGTCGCATGACTACGGTGTAATTCGAGGCGCCTGGCCGGAAAGCTATCAATGGTCTGCGCTGTCGGCATGGTTCGTCCGTCAAAGCTATGGCGCACTGCAATTCGCGATGGGCATCAGCGATCTCTACTCCCCGATCAACTGGCTCATCGGAGGCTATCTGCTCCTGCTTGCCGCGGCCGCATGGTCCGAGGTGCGCAATGCGCAGCCGTCTCTCCTTGCCGCTTTCGGAAGTGTCATTCTGGTGGCGGCATTGGCCGGTGCAATCCGCGCCTGGCCTTACGGCCGTTTCCACACGCTCATTTTCCTCGTTCCGCCGCTCTGCGTCATCTGCGGCGTGGGACTGAAGGTACTCGTGGAACGCATTCGCCTGCCGCTCCCGGTGCTTGCCCTGGTGGCGGTCTGTCTGCTCAATCCGGCCGCGCGCGCCGTGAAGAACACCGTGGTCATGCCGTCCGAATCTGAGCACCTGCGACCCATTCTGGAGTATGTCAGCACTCAGGCACAACCCGGTGACGGCCTCTTTTCCTATTACGCCGGCTGCCACGCCGTGAAATACTATTGGTCGCGTGCGGATGTACCCGTACTTCTCCAACCCACGGATGACCGCGACCAGATGACGCTCTTCTCCGATCGTTTTGCGGATTTCGCCGCAGGGCATGATCGCGTCTGGTTTGTCTTCACGCACAATTGGCGCAACGAACAGGTTGAGTGGATAGAGCATCTCAAAACGAGGTACAAATTGCTCGATCACGTGGAGAATTCCACGGCCTCCGCACATTTGTTTCAGATCAGGTAATTCGCTGCCCGCCATCGACTGGCGGATAACTCAAGTCCAGTTATCGGATGGACGCTAATCCAGTAGGAAAAGTGCGTAGCGCGCATGACTGATGCTGCGCGCCTGCGGGAAGAGAACATGACCACCG
>CAZKIN010000105.1:0-1967 GCA_964552515.1 uncultured Phycisphaeraceae bacterium | reverse complement strand
CCGAAAAACTCGCACAGCTTCTCGCGTCACTCGCCGAGCAAACCTGGCCGCGCGGCGACATGGAAGTCATTGTCGCGCAGGACGGCGACGACAGCACCACGCGCGCGGAAGTGCAGCGCTTCATGCAGCGCAGCCGCCGCCATGCCGCATGGGTGTCCCATACCAGACACAGCGCCGCCGCCACGCGCAACCTCGGAGCGAAATTGGCCCGTGGTGATTATCTGCTCTTCGTCGATGACGATTGCACCGTTCACCCACGCTGGGCCGAGCAGGCTGTATTCACTTTGCAATGCGACCCGACAATCGGCGCGGTCGCATCGCGAATCATCGGCGGCTCCACAAAGTTCTTCGCCCGTGTCCACGACCACGCCCGCTATTATCCTTCGCTCCAACCTAAACCCGGCGAACGTGGCTTCGCCTGCGGATGTGCCTTCGCGATACGCCGGGAAATCTTTACGCAACTTGGCGGCTTCGACGAAACTATCCAGACCGGCGAGGACGAAGACCTTGGCCAGCGCATGCAAGCGCTGGGTAAACGAACCTTTTTTCAACCTTCTTCCGTCGTGTTTCACCATCACGGGCGCGAATCGCTTCGTGACATGTTGCGGCACGCGCACCGCTGGGCGCTGCGCGGCGAAGTGGATCGGCACTTAAATCAAAGCGCCAACTCGACCTATGGCCGTTTCGCCTCGTCGAGTCCCTGGTTCTACTTGTGTGCCGCTCCCGCCATTGCCGCGCTGGTGACACTCCGCGCCTGGCGTTACTGCTGGCGCGAACCGCGTATGCCGCTGTATCTGCCATTCATCTTGCTTGACAAGCTCGCCTGGTGCTTCGGTACGTTCCAATATTTGCGCGGCAAGGAGCGGACCGCATGAAGCTTGCGCAATACGTCAAACGTGGACTGAGTCCGCACCGCAGCGAGTCGCCCGTTTCGCTGATCCTGCTGATCACCTCGCGCTGCAATGCGCGCTGCATTCATTGCTTCTTCGCTGAGGAATTGAATCAAACGCCCGACCTCATGACGCTGGATGATTACCGCAAGCTGAGCAGTGAACTGGACAACCTGTGCCAGCTCTATCTCGCCGGCGGCGAACCCTTCCTGCGCAAGGATCTGCCGGACATCTGTCGGATCTTCGACCGCAACAACCGCGTCGGCAACGTGACCATTCCCACCAACGGCTACGTCGTCGATCGCACCGTCGAGGCCGTCCGCGAGGTACTCGAAACGTGCGCCTTCGATCTGATGGTTTCCATCTCCATCGATGGAACGCAGCAGCGCCACGATGCCATCCGCAAGGTTCCCGGTGGTTTCGACAAACTCTGCCGCACGTTTGAAGGTCTTGACGCGCTGCGTGCCAGCCATCCGACATTTCGCATCCAGGTCACGACCACCATCATGAACGAGAATATCGATGACCTGCCCGCGCTGATGAACTGGGTGCGGGCGAACCTGCCGCACGTCAGCGCGCACAACTTCGAACTCGTGCGCAGCCGTCCCAATGAACACTGCGCGCAGCTGCCCTCCCTGGATCAACTGCGCGCTTTTGAGCGCGTGCATCGCCAGATGGTGCATTCCGGAAACGGCTATCTTCCCGAATCGAAGATCAAGTCCTTCCTCGCCCGGCGCATGAAGGCCAATCTCTTCCGCGAAGCCATCCAGGTTCTCGAGGATGAGCGGCAGGTCTTCGACTGCGTGGCCGGTGTCGAGATGGGGGTGGTGGATTACAAGGGCGATGTTTTTCTCTGTGAACTGCTGCCCGCCGTCGGCAATGTCCTGAGCGATGGCTTCACCGCCGCATGGCACTCGGAGGCCGCGGAATGTCAGCGGCATGACATCGCCGCGAAAAGATGCTGGTGTACGCATTCGTGCTTCCAATCGAACAGTAACCTGATGAATCCGAAATCCTACTTAAAGATGCTGCGCTGACGATGCGAAACTTTGACACCATACGCCGCATGGAACTGGA
>CAZKIN010000104.1:11356-12813 GCA_964552515.1 uncultured Phycisphaeraceae bacterium | reverse complement strand
TGCGGCGACGGCGAAAGAGGCACGGAATGGTTGTGGTTGTCGGTCGCATGGGTCGGCTTCCAGGTCATGCGCGAGACGGCCTGCCGGTCCTGACGGCGCCAGTGTTCGATGATCTGGTCCACGTTGTAATCGGCGGGTGCGAAGCTCCACAGTTTGAAGAAGTCCAGGTCGGCACTTTCGGGCGTGGGCTTGGCAATATCGACGAGGGTGCGCATGGGCATGATGACGCTGTCGCCGATAACGAAGGCCTCTCCGGGGCGAAGGATGGGCAGCATGTTGATCAAGCTGGTGAAGTGGTCGCTGACCACCTTGGAGACGTACGTCTGGTCTTCCGGATTGCTAAGGCGCATGGCGATGAAGCTGTTGCACTGCGAGAGTACGGTTTCGGAAAGTTCGGAAGGCCGTTGGGAAATAATCATGGCGCTGACGCCATACTTACGACCTTCCTTGGCAACGCGTTCGACGGCGGCCTTGGCGAAGCGGGTGCCGCCGCGATCGACGCGCGGGATGTAATTGTGCGCTTCTTCGAAGACGAGCAGCATGGGGTGACGCTGATCGGATGGTGTCCAGAAATTCAAATCGAAGAGCAGACGGGTGAGCACGGCCACGGTGATGTCCACGATTTCGAAGGGAATGCCCGAGAGGTCGATGATGCTCAGATTGCTGCGCGGCTGAACGCGGCCGGTGAGCAGGTGAATCAGGTGGCTCATCAGGCTGGAGGTCTGGCCTTCCGTCTCGGCGGCATTCAGTTGGTCGCGGAAATAAGGTGATTTCAACCCGTGTTCGATGGGGCGGAGCATGAACTGATAACGGCGGTCGTTGAACTTGGTGTCGATCTGATCGATGAGGCCGAGCAGTTTTCCAAAGAAGAGCGGGTGCGGCGTTTCGCCTTCGGGATTTCCGCGGTTGAACTGGCAGCGCTGGTTGCGCATGAGGACCTGCTGTTCTTCAATGGGCAGGGAGCGCAGGGCCAACTGGCTGAAAGCGAGGTGGTCATCGTTGAGGACGAAGCGCGCGTCGTTAAGGTTTTCGGCGTAGGTCTTGAGCTTCTCCATGGAGAAGTAAATGGGCGTATCGAGGGTGAGCGATTGCGTCAGGCCGAGTTCGCGCGCGGCGTCCTGTTTGAATTCGAGCAGGGCGGAGCGCAGGAAGGAAATCTGCGTGGTGATGTGCAGCGGGTTGGAGCGATCAATAAGCAGCGCTTCGATCTCTTCATACTTGAGCAACCAGTACGGCAGCACGAGGTCATCCGCGCCGAGGTAGGTGACGTTGGAGAGCAGCTGGCGTTCCTCGTCGCAGAAGGCGGCACGGTATTCGCCGTGCATATCAAAGAGAACGATCTGGGACTGACGAAGGTCAATCATTTCCTGGAGAAGCTTGGCGGTGGTGCAGCTTTTTCCGGAACCGCTGTTCCCGAGGACGGCGACGTGCTTGGAGAGCAGTTCGGTGCCGAGGAC
>CAZKIN010000104.1:8284-11256 GCA_964552515.1 uncultured Phycisphaeraceae bacterium | reverse complement strand
AACCGCTGTTCCCGAGGACGGCGACGTGCTTGGAGAGCAGTTCGGTGCCGAGGACCTTGACCTGGAAATCGGGATTCAGCGCGAAGCGGCCAAGGGTGAAGCTTTGCGGATGCTTGGAGCCGCTGAGGAGCTGATCGAAGGTGCCGAAGATGGCTTCGAAATCCCTGCGCACGGCGACCCAGACGTCGTCGCCAACAATGGGATATTCATTGACGCCGCGGACGAATCGTCCGGCGCGGATTTCACCGAGGAGCTGGACCTCCATGACGAGTTGCGGCTGGACATCGACGACGGTCTGTTCCTGGCGGCCGAGCGCAGTGACGAAACCGACCAGCGAGCGATCGTTGATGGGGATGGTGATGTAGGAGCCAAGCTGGCCGATGCGGTAGGTGCGTTCGTCGTGCTCGAGGTTCAAGTCCGGGGCGGTGATGAGTACATCAATGCGACCACTGCTCACCCGAATGACGTTGCCGATTTTTAGCTGGCTCATGGACTTACTTTCTGTAAAGGCACTGCGCGCAAGACACCCCATTGAATTCTTCGGACGACCGCCGGCGCAAGTTGGCTAGACGATGAATGGTACGATGCGGGGGGTTTTCGGACGGACGAAGCCGCGGACTATGATGATTAAGGCCAGTTACCTTTGGTGTCAGAAGATTGTCCGTGCGGGTGACGGAATTTTCGGACGGTGCGGCGGATCAATCGGCGGGTACGCAGCGACCGACGGCCCAATTGCGGAGTGCGGAGACCTTTTCGCCAAGCGTGACAGAAAGCGGCGGCGAAGTGCGAACGGCGGTCAATAGATCCGGCGAGGCGAGTGGCCGGGATTCGGAGAATGCATGGTGGAGGGCGGCCAGGATGGCCTGCTCGATTTCCGCACCGCTGAAGCCGTGGGCGGCATCGACGATAGCGTCCAAGTCGAATTCGGCGGGATCGCGATCGCGTTTGCGGAGATGGATTTCAAAGATCGCACGTCGGGCGCCTGGACTGGGGAGGTCAACGAAAAACACTTCGTCGAAGCGACCCTTGCGGAGGAGTTCGGCCGGCAGTGCGTCAATATTGTTGGCGGTCGCCACGAGAAAGACGGGACTCTTGTGTTCCTGCATCCAGGTGAGCAGGCTTCCAAACATGCGCTGCGAGAGACCGCCGTCGGCGTTGTGGCTGGAGGCGGAGGCAAAGGCTTTTTCGATTTCATCCACCCAGAGAACAATAGGGGCCATGGCTTCGGCCTGGCGGAAGGCGTCGCGCAGGCGGCGCTCGGATTCACCTATATAGCGGTCGTATAGCGCGCCGGGGTCCATGCGCAAGAGGGGCATTTCCCAGGCGGTCGAAATCGCTTTGGCACACAGACTTTTGCCCGCGCCCTGCACGCCGAGGAGGAGTACGCCGCGCGGCGCGGAGAGGCCAAAGGCCGTTGCCTTATCCGACCAGCCGTGACGACGGACGTGGAGCCAGTGCTTGAGTCTATTCAGTCCTCCGATGTCGGACAGATCGGTCGGTGTGTTGACGAAACTCAGCAGACCATCGCGGTGCAACAATTCGCGTTTGTGGGCGAGAACGGTCGCAATGTCGGTCGCACTGAGTCGGCGATCATCGCTGATGGTGTCGATGATGACCTGTTCGGCCTGACGGCGGGACAGTCCCTGCAAATTGCGGATGAAGTTCTTAAGGCCGCTGCGCGAAATATTGATCTCTAATTTGCGTTCGTGGTGCATGTTGCGCAGGGTTTCGGTGGCGATGACTTCGAGTTCGGCCTCCGACGGCAGGGAGATGTTGAAGCGGCGCGCGGAATGACCGACCGCTTCGGGCAGGTCGTCGCGGTGATCGATCATGATCAGTTGGCGGTTGCTGCGATCGAAATGAAGAATGAGTTCGCGCAAGGAGCGCAGGGTTCGTTCGTCGCGCAGGTGAGAGGAAAGGTCGAGCATGACACAGATGCTGCGGGAGGCCTCGCTGACCATGTGCGTGAAGGTGTAGAGCGCGGCGGCGGGGTTTTCGGTGTTTTTCAGGCCGGGCTCGCCGGAGACGATGCCGTTGCGGATGCCCTCGGTGATGGACCATTGCCAAAGGCCGCGTCCGAGGTTCATGGCCGCTTCGCGGACCAGTGATAATGCATAGTGCTCTTCAAGTGTCACCATGGACAGGCAGGGATAGGGAACTTTGAGCAGGCGCTCAAGCCGGGCGACGTCGCTCATGGTTTCCATAGTGCTGGTTCCGCAAGAGTTGGTCACCGGATTACAGGGGCGGCGATTCCTATCGTTTTCGCCGCTTTTTCTTGTCTTTCTTGGAAAGCACGCGTTTGTTCGCCGCAGTGGAGCCTTTGAGCTTGGGCATGCCGCCGCCGGCCATCATGTTGGAGAATTGGGTGCCCATGCGCAGGCGCTGCATAAAAGACTGCCCGCTCATGGCTTTCATCATGGCGCGCATGGGTTCAAACTGCTTGACCAGCTGGCTGACGTCATTGGGATCGACCCCCGCGCCTTTGGCAATACGGCGGCGGCGCGAGGCGTCAATGATTTTCGGATTCGAGCGTTCGGTGGGAGTCATGGATTGGACGACGGCCTCCATGCGGACGATTTCCTGTTCGTCGAAATCCATGCCGCCCATCATGTCGCCCATGCCGGGAATTTTCTTGATCATCTCCTTGAATGAGCCCATCTGACGCATTTTGCGGAGCTGACCGGCAAAGTCCTCAAGCGAGAATTCGCCTTTGGACATTTTCTTTTCGAGTTTTTCCGCTTCGCCTTTGTCGTATTGCTGCTGCGCCTGCTCCACGAGGGAGAGGATGTCTCCCATGCCGAGGATGCGGCCAGCGACACGATCGGGATGAAATTCCTCGATGGCGTCGAGCTTCTCCCCGACGCCGACGAACTTGATGGGTTTACCGGTGACCTTTTTGACGGAAAGCGCCGCGCCGCCGCGGGTGTCGCTGTCGAACTTGGTGAGGATGATGCCGTCGAGTTCCAGGCGCG
>CAZKIN010000104.1:0-8184 GCA_964552515.1 uncultured Phycisphaeraceae bacterium | reverse complement strand
CCGCGGGTGTCGCTGTCGAACTTGGTGAGGATGATGCCGTCGAGTTCCAGGCGCGAGTTGAATGACTTGGCGGTGCCGACGGCGTCCTGTCCGGTCATCGCGTCGAGGACGAGATATATCTGATGAGGCGTGGTGGCCTTGGCGACCTGGGCCAGTTCGCCCATTAACTCTTCGTCGATGGCGAGTCGGCCGGCGGTGTCGAGAATGACGACGTCGCGGTCGAGTTTCTTCGCGTGAGCGATGCCGTTGCGGCAGACCTTCACGGCGTTCTGGTGGCCGCGCTCCGAGTAGACCGGGCAGCCGACCTGCTGGCCGAGGACTTCCAGTTGATCGATAGCGGCGGGTCGTTTCAAGTCCGCGGCGACCATGAGCGGGCGCTTGGCGCGGGCGAGGAGCATCTTGGCCATTTTGCCGCAGGTGGTGGTCTTTCCGGAGCCTTGCAGGCCGGCCATGAGGAGGATGGTGGGGCCGGGTGTGACAAAGGGAATCTTTGGATTGACCGGTCCCATGAGCTGGACCAGTTCGTCGTGAACCAGCTTGACCATGACGTCGGCGGGCCGAAGGGTCTTGATGACTTCGGCGCCGATGGCCTTCTTTTGCACTTCATCGCAGAACTGGCGCGCTACTTCGAGGTTGACGTCGGCTTCGAGGAGGGCGGTGCGTATTTCACGCATCACCTCGGTGACGTTTTCCTCGGTGATCTTTCCCCGACCGCGCAGGCCGCGAAAAACGCTGGATAGTCGTTCCGACAGGGCATCAAACATGGCTCGTTTTTAACGGTGGATGAGCAATTGAGCAAGGACGGGACAATCGGCGCATTCACATGTCAAACTTTGTCAGCCCATTGTCTATCTGCGTATAGCGTAGTCCCGCAACAGGCGTTTAGAACCCGAGTGCCAATTCACATGTTTCTGGAGCGACCGTAATCCATCCAGGTTGGCATCGCACTTTCTGAATGGCCGATTCGAACATGAGGAGAAAGTTGCATGATCCGAAGCGTGCTGGTCGTGATGGTGGCGATGGGGTTTGCCCTGGTCGACGTTTCAGCCGGTCCGGTGTTGCGTGAGGTTCCCGATGTGCCGGTGGTCAAACAGGCCTTGGCATCCGGAAATCAGTTGTTGTTGCCACCGTTGAATCCGCTCCCCGCTCCGCCACCGCATGACATGCGCAAGAACCGGTACATTTCATTTACTCCGAATAATCCGATGCCCGTGGCGTTCATGGTCACCCAAACCGCGCCGTCCGCGGCGTTTGTCGGGTGGGTCGGAGCGCCGGACGCGCTGGGAACATCGCTGATTGAACCGGCCGCACATTTTCGCACGTGGCTGGAGCCGGTGATTCATGTGGGCGACTGCGGGATCATTCCGGTTACGGATTACACGATCACGGCATTTGACGGGATTGCGTTTTCGGCCAGCTTGCCGGTGAGTACGATTTTGCTTCCTTCGCTCAACAGCAAGTTCTGGGCGGATGTGGCCGGTACCTTCAGCGGTGGGGGCTGGACTCCACCCAACGGGTTCACCAATATTCAGGACGTACTCGCCATTCAAGCGTACATTGCGAATAGTCCACTTGCTCCTCATCTGACGCGGGTGGACCTGGGCCCCGAGACCCCCGAGCGCGTAGTCAACTACTTCGATCTTCAGCTTGTACAATCAGCGATTTCAGTCGGTCCGGCAGCGATGTACCCCTATTCGTCGATTTGCACCGGCCAATTGGGTGCCTGTATGACTTCACCCACCATGTGCACGATGGAGTCGGGGCGCGATTGCTACTTGTTGTCCGGTTCGTACATGGGCGATGGGGTCTTGTGCTCGGACATCGGCGCGTGTTGCAATGGTGCGGCCGGAACGTGCATTCCCGCGACCTCCAGCGGCTGTGCTGCCGGAAGCTCCAGTTTTCTGGGAATAGGCACGTTTTGCGGCGGAAGCACAGAGGCGTGCTGCCTGCCAAGTGGAGCATGTCAGGCGATGAATACGGCATGTTGCGTCGATTCCGGCGGCACGCCCGAGGGTCCGGGTAGCACCTGTCAGGGTGACAGCAACGGCAATCTCATCGATGACTTGTGCGAATTGACGGCACCAGGGCTCCCTGCGTCTCCGGATGACATTCCCAAGAACCGCTACATTACTTTTGTGCCAAGCAATGGCACGCTGGCCGTCGCGTATGAAATTACCTCGCCAACCTGCCCCGGAATGGTGCGCTGGGCAGGAGTTCCCAATGCGAGTAACCGTGCCACCGCGGAAGCGGCAGCGATCTTTCGCGCCTGGAGCGAGCCGGTGGTTCACGTTGGAGATGCGGAAATCAACCCGGGAGCACGGTACTTCGTGCGTTCCACCCATGATGGAGTGACGTTCAGTGCTCCGATTGAGATCCGCACCACGCAAATCTGGGGTGACATCACCGGGACACTCAGCGGGGGTTTGTGGGGTCCGCCGGATGGGTGCGTAACGACCAATGACATTCATGCGGTGCTGGATTTCATCAACGGCGAAGGCAACATTGATTTTGTCCGCGTCAATCTCGGATCAGCGGCCGCCATGGACCCCAATCTGGACGGGTTCGTCAATGTATCGGACATGATGCGCGTAGTCGCGGCATTTAGCGGCATCGCGTATCCCTATCCGGTCACTTGCGCGTGTGGACCGGGGACCTGCGACGATCTGGTGTTTTGCAATGGCGGCACAGCGTGCTCGGCCGCGATTTGCGTGCCGACGTCGCCCGCCTGCGGGCCGGGACAAGTATGCGATGAGGGTAGTGACACTTGCGGTCCGTGTTCCGCCCACGCGGAGTGTGACGACGGCGTCTTCTGCAACGGTGTGGAACAATGCGTCCTGGGGGCGTGCACCAGCCCGGGCTATCCTTGCGCGGGCATGGGTTGCGATGAGATTTCGGATTCCTGCGATCCCACGCTGGATGGTCCGCCCACGCTGACCCTGCTTCCCGTGTATGCCACGGGTGCGCACACCATCATGGGCAATGTCATTCAATTGGGCGGCGGCGGGCAGCAGGTTACGCTGGAGTTCTCGATTGCCAACTGGGATCCGGACATGGACCTGGACCGATTGCTCAATTCCGTTCAGTTGACGATTGACTCGGAAGGCTATGCTTCGGGCAGCGGCGATCCGCTTTCCCCGGTGGGGTTCCCGACTACACCGCAAGACGGAGCCTTTATTGCAGTGGAGGTTTGTTCGGTCAGTCGTCGAAACTGCGAAGTAGGTCAACCGGCATGCACGGTGGGCGAAGGAAGTTGTGTCCCGAGCAATCCAATTTTTGAAACCACGGGAGGAACGTCATACCGGGTACGAACCAGCACGCTGGATTATGCCTATTCACTATTTACGAGCGGCTGCGAAATTGACACGGGTTCTCCGCGGTACGCCGGAACGCTAATCCTCAATGTCCCGGTGACGGCGGCGGGCACCTATACGATTGATCTGAAACCGGACTTGTGCAGCAGCGAAGTCAACGACTGCATCAATGGAAACGTACCGGGTTTGCGCGAGGTGCCCCTGGAAAGCACCCTGCTTTTGCAGGGGGTGCTCATTTCACTGGGATGCGGATGCGACGGGGACGTGAACAACGATGGTCCCACCAATGCCACAGACGTTGCGCATACGCTGCAATGCGCACAGGGCGCTCTGCCGCCGGCATCCTGCGTGCTCGCCGATGTGGACTGCGATGGCGACGTGGACCTTTGCGATGTGGATCGAGTGACCTGCCTGGTCGGAGGCGGAACGGACTGCTGCGGTACGGATGTCATTTGCGGCGCTTGCTGCAATGAGGATCCCGATTTGCGAACCTGCACCAGTGCCACAGCAGCGTCATGCGCGACACTTGCAAGTAACGACTACAAGGGCGACAACACCGACTGCGGAAATTACGCCTGCGGATGCGACATCAATAACAACTCCATTCCTGACGCGGTTGAGTCGGTGTGCGCCGTTTGTCGCACGATTCCACCAGCCGGGCTGGATGTGCTGCCGACCGGCGGCGCATTCAAGATCATTTACCTTGACAATACGGTGCAGACGCTGATCGGGTTGACGGACGCGGCGACCGCCTTCGCGCGGAGCAGTCCGTTCAATCACGGCGGCCCATTGGAATCAGGCGCGCCGGTCACGAATGGCGGGGCCGCCCCGTATCCCGACACGGCCGCGCTGGCGCCGGAGCCCTGCGTCGTACCGCCGGGCTTTCCGGATGATCCATCGCTGGGCCCGGAAGTGCATATGGAGATCCTCTCACTTGATTTGTCGAATGGTTCGGATCGCGTGCGCGCCGGTCAGGCATTGTTTGATTCTCTCGCGCTGGCTGGGCGGACAGATCTCTACGAGGACACGTTCGGCGAAGCGCAGGGCGAATGCATTGAACTACCCGGAAAAATCTACTTCAACGCCTTCTTCGAAATCGAAACCGCCGGCTTGAAACTATACAACAAGAACGCCGTGGTACTTCGCGGTGAAGTCAATGATCTGCCGATCGATCTCGATGATCCCGGTGAGGACTTCATCAACGATCCCAGTTTTCCCGCGGTCGCACTGTTTGATGAAGATGGCGTACACCAGGCATACCTGGTCAGTGTGGCCTTTGGTTCGGGCGGCGGCGGCACACTGCCACCGAGCAGTTGTGAATCGCAGCGTGCCTTTGATGCGCCAATTTCGTTCACCGTGGATGGATCGAGCAATGGTGTGCTCATTTCCAATCCGAATCACGTCAACGTGGACGCGGCGTTTCCGGAGAAAAAAGTAACGGTATATCGCTCGTCGGGCGTGGACCCGAACCTCCCCCCGGATACCAGCAATGCGCGGCACGATACGCCGGCGGCCAATCTGCGCGGCGTGGTGGGTGGAGGCGGATTCAATGCCAATGACGCCATCAACGCGCTGTCATACGGAAAGGACGGCACGGTAAATCTCGCGGTTCCCAATCAGATGCCGGTCCTAATTTTCTCGGTGGATCGCACGTCGTCGGGAGTATCGTGTTCCGATGTGCGCCGGGAGTTCGACGGTCCGCCGGCTGAAGTCGGCGCGGACGTGTTCATCGCGCCCGCCGATCCGGATCCGAACAGTTCATCACCTGTGCCGGCATTCGGCGCCTACAGCGGTACGTTTGTGCCGCCGTGCAGCAGCGGACGCGGAAGCTGCCTGGTTACGGACCAATCGACGCTCGGGCTGCAACCGCTGTTTGGCGGTATCGGACATGACAACATTACGTCACTGGAGACGTCGCGATTTCTGATTATTGATCGTGCGTACCTCACATTTACCGGTCCGTCATTTGTCGGAAACACGGCTACGGTATATACGCATACCGGCGATCCCGCGTTTGTGCCGAATAACCTGGCGGTATTCGCCACTGCGGGGAACATGGGCCTGCAGGCGGGAGATGTGATCGATGCCCTGGTCATTTCGGACATCCTGCCGGGATCCATGCCGCAGCAGCCCAACGGCATTTTGAACGTCGGCCAGGACGAAGTGCTGTTCTCACTGGCCCCGGGTTCGCCTTCGCTCAGCGCGGTGGCATGCGGCGTTCTCGGAGGATGCAGTCCGGCGGACATTTTCTACTCCAGTTTCAACGGGAGTTTTGTTCGACGGTACAGCGCCGCGGTGATGGGATTGCAGGCATCGGATAATCTAGACGCACTGGACATCAGCCCAGGAATTGGAACTGCGGACTGCAATGCCAATGGGATCCTGGACCAATGCGATATTGACCGCGGAGAGAGTGCCGACGGCAACGGAAACTCCATACCCGATGAATGTGAAACCAAGAATCGGTATGTCACATTCTCGCCGAACGTCGTGTATGACGGCAATGCGGCACTCACGCCGGTGGCGTTCCGCGTGGAACTGGTGAACAACTTCTTTACGCCGGGAGCGACGGGCGTGGTCGGATGGGTCGGCTCACCAAGTTACCAGTGCGACGGCGGCGCGCAGAACAATCAACCATGTACCGGGCCGGCGGATTGTCCGGGCGGCGCCTGTACGATTATCACGGCCAAAATCCAACCGACGCCGACACTTCGTTTGTGGCCGGAGGGTGTGGTCCACGTGGGTGATTGTGAAGTATTCCCGGTATCGCGGTATCGAATCAGTGCCACCGAATTCCCGCCCAGTGGACCGTTTGTCAGCCCCTCCTTCGACGTGGGAACCATTCGCAAGCCACTTGGGAAATCGTGGGGCGATGTCGTCGGCGGCGCGACGCTGACCGGATGGACGCCACCCAATGGCATCACCAACGTTTCCGACGTGCAAAGTGTCTTGTTCCGAATTCAAAGCACGCCCAAGCCGCTGTTCGCATCGGCCAACCTGGAGGCGATTAGCTCCACAGACCCATGCCTGAACGCCTTTGTCAATACGGCGGATGTGTTGATCGTCGTGAAGGCGGCCAATGGCGAACCCTATCCGTTCTCCACGGATCCCTTTACGAACATCTGTCCGGTTTGTCCGTAAGTGCCCATTGGTGGTCACACTACGGCGCCCCGTATGCAGGAATGCGACGGGGCGCCTTTTTTGTTGATTACTGCCGGAGCCGACGCGAAATGATCTTGCGGCTAATCGGTAAGGTCGGCGTTCACGGTCGGGAAGCCGGCGACATGGCAGAGATGCGGGCGGAAGAAAGCAGTGTCCGATCACTGTCACTCATGCGTGCGACGGACAACCCGGCGTGAACACATGACGAAATCGCTCCGGAACGCGCGGCCATTTCAAGTGAATCAACGTGATCCCAGACCGTCGCCTTCGCGCAAACCTATTCCGCAAGCTGCCAGTCGAGATCCGGATCAAACTCCTTGATTTCCTGGGCGATTCTCTCGGTGCTGCTTCCCAAATCCTGTTCATAAACCAGGCCGCGATGGCTGACGATGAACGTCACCACACCCGAGTTGCCATATTCCGCAGGCCAGGCCACAACCGCAAAGCCCTGGGTCATGTTTCCATTTTCGAGAAAACTGCGCGCGCCCCCGGCAGCGCTGGATCCTTGAGCCAACAGCATACGATAAAGATATCCGTGATAGGCGCGGGGCTGTGACGAGTCGTTGTTATTCAATGAATACCCTTCGGCATCGGCGGAGGCCATCAGCGGACCCAAGGGACTGGGTGTTTCACCTTCGGCGGATTCCCAGTAGAGGCCGTTTCTTGTTCCGGGTTTACTGAGGAAGTGCATGGCGTATTCGTTTGTGCCATCGCCATCGGGATCGGCCGCGAAGTATTCTCTTTGCGCGTCGACGATGGCGCGACAGACCTCGATGGCATAGAGTTCGTTGGCGCCAATGCGGCGATTTAGAATTTCTTCTTTTCCGCGACGGGAATCAAACTGCCATTCACCGCCGCGCTGCACGATGGGAATCGGCAAAGGCCAGTCGTTTGCGCCGACGTGAAGCGCGAAACCGCCGTTTTCCACTTCTTCCAGGCCGTTTTTTTCCTCATAGGATTTTATGAACCCCGCGCGCGCATTCTCATCAGCGACATCATCGCCAGAGGAGATGATCTCCTCGGAGCCCTTGCCAAGGATCTCGCGCAGGCGAGGTTCGTCATTCGCGCGGACGGCGTCGACCAGGGCCTGCGCAGCGGCGTCGGGGGTGGCAAAACGAGCCTGTTTTCCTGCGCAACCGACAAGCAGCGTTGACGCCAGCGTGGCACCAACCATACAGGAAGAGAAGCGGCGGACAATTCCGCGCGGCTTCGCAAGAAACTCTACAAATGCAGAGGAATTCATGACGAGTATCCCTTTGATTTCACGGAAAAACGCACATCGAACAGCGCCACATGGAGACGCGCGAGCAAGAAACTACCGCCGGCCGCCACCACCCCGGCCGCCACCGCCACCACCCCTGGCGCCACCGCCACCACGCGAAGCTCCGCCACCCCGCGATCCGCCACCGCCGCCCCGGGACGCGTTGCCGGAACGACTGGACTGACCGCGGTTACTTTGCTGTTTCACGTTGCTGCCCTGGTTGTTAGCGCCGTTGAACGCGCCGCCGCGGTTGGACTGTGATGGTTGCTTTGGCCGATTGGTGCCGGCGTTGTTTTGCTGAGGACGATTGGCGGCGGGTTTGTTTTGTTGCGGACGATTCGCCTGGGGGTTATTCGGTCGCGCGGGGCGCTGTTGAGCACTTTGCCCGCCGGACGGTCGGCGGTCTCCGCCGGCATTGGGTCGATTGCCGCCGTCACCGGGGCGCTGGGC
>CAZKIN010000103.1:4632-12856 GCA_964552515.1 uncultured Phycisphaeraceae bacterium | reverse complement strand
TCATCCCGCACCAAAGTTCATTGTGCGCGAATTTCAGCGTGCAAACAAGGACACTCGCAGTTGAATAAAAGCGCTGTTTCTGCTTGTTCCGGCACGGAATAGAGCAAGCTCTATTTGTCTGCAGCGGTGATTCCTTGACTATTCTCGTGAGTTATTCGCTGTAGAACGCTACATGAGGACGTTACGTGCTATAGTGCGACCCGGGCCGCCAGCCTGAGGGAATTCGACCGTATTCGCTGCCGATATGACAAATTGAGGATCGCGGTACAATGCGCGGTCTTTGCCGAAGGAGAGAATACCGCCCTATGGTTCGCATACTCGTTGCAGACAAAATCGCTGAAGAAGGACTGGCCATGCTTCGTGCGACGCCGAACGTTGCGTTCGACGTGCGCGTGGGGCTGACACCCGCTGAATACGCCGACATCATCGGCCAATACGAAGGCATGCTTATCCGGTCCGCCGTGAAGGTGACGCGCGACATGCTGGTGAAGCCGGGGCAACTCATGGCGATCGCCCGCGCGGGCGTGGGGGTGGACAACATTGATGTGGAAGCGGCCACCGCCGCCGGTGTGCTGGTCCTCAACACGCCCGATGCCAATACCATCTCCACGGCGGAACATACGTTTGCCATGATGCTGGCGATGTATCGGCGTATTGCCGAAGCGCACGAACACGTTCGCAGCGGTCAATGGAACCGGAGCCAATACGAAGGGCACCAACTTGCAGGTCAGACCCTGGGTGTCGTGGGGCTCGGCCGCATCGGTCGCGCCGTTGCAGAACGTGCACTGGCCTTCAACATGAAAGTGATCGCGTTTGATCCGTTCATTTCACAAGCTACTGCGCTCAATGGGGCGGTGCGCATGGTGGGGGCAGTCAGCGATATGTTGAAAGAGGCGGACTGCATCACGCTCCACGCCACCCTGACCGAAAAGACGCGGCACTTGCTGGGCGCGGCGGAGTTTGCACAGATGAAGAAAGGGGCGCGGCTGGTCAACTGTGCGCGCGGCCTGCTGGTCGATGAACAGGCGCTGGCAGCGGCGCTGGACAGCGGGCATTTGGGGGGCGCAGCGCTTGACGTTTACGAGAATGAACCGCCGAAAAACAGTCCCATATTGAAAGCAAAAAACGTTACGCTCGCTCCGCACCTGGCCGCTTCGACGTTTGAAGCGCAGCGACAGGTTTCCACGGATGCGGTTGATTCGCTGCTGGCTTACTTATTGCGCGGAGAAATACGGGCGGCGGTTAATGTGACCGGTATGCCCACGGCCATGCCGCCGCGTGGACGGGCATTCGTGGATCTTTGCTCGCGGATGGGGGCGATTCTCGCGCCGTGGTGTGCCGAGGGTGTCGACCGGATTCGATTGTCGTTGTACAGCGAATCGCTACGCGACATTTCCAGTACACTGGCCTCGCAAGTCATGGTCTCCGTGCTTTCACCGCATCTCAACGAACGAATCAACATGGTTAACGCGGCGGAACATGTGAAAAAGCGCGGCATTGTGCTGGAACACGCGGCGCACTCACTGGCCGTCAATCAGCCGGAGAGCGTACATGCGGTGGTGGAGGCGCGCGGACAGCGTCATGATGTGGAAGGGACCGTTCTTGCAGATGGTCTGCCGCGCATCCGCGCCATTGATGGGTATCGCATGGACCTTGTGGCATCGGGACCATTGGCACTGGTGGTCAACGACGACCGCCCCGGCGTCATCGGCCTGGTCGGACAGAAGCTGGGCGACGCGGGGGTGAACGTGGCGGATATGGCGCTGTCGCGGCAGGGACGAACGGCGCTGATGGTACTCAAGCTTGATGAGCCGATGCCCGAAGCCGTGCGCGATCAGTTGAGTGCCCTCCGGCCGCCCATTCTTTCCGTGCGCCGAATATCGTTGCCTCCGCTGGCCGAAGGACTGTCACGATCATGACACCCACGCTGGCCGTCGGCGTCGATATCGGCGGAACCAATCTTAAAATCGCGCTGGTGGATCGCGCTGCGCGCATCGTGGCCCAGCAATCCGTACCGACGGTTGCCTCCCGAGGCGCGGAGTCAGTGGTGCAAGAGGTGGTCAAGCTGGCCGGCGGGCTGCTTACCGATCGAGCTAAGTGCTGGAGCGATGTTGCGGGTGTCGGCGTTGCGTCACCTGGTCCGCTGGACCTGCGCACGGGTCGAATCATCAAGGCGGCGAATCTTCCCGGCTGGCGCGACGTGCCGCTGCGTGACATGATCGCGGCAGCGAGCGGTCGCCCCGCGTTTCTGGATAACGACGCCAACGCCGCGGCCTTCGGCGAGTTCTGGTCAAGGCGAGTTCAGGCAAATCATCAGGCCGAAGGAAATAACCATTCTGCCGACGACCTCGTTCTTCTCACGTTGGGCACCGGTGTCGGCGCGGGAGTCATCCTCGACGGAAGGATCCTGCATGGCGCTCGAGACAACGCGGGCGAGCTGGGCCACATGATCGTGGTAGTTGATGGATTGACCTGTCCATGCGGGCAGCGGGGCTGCCTGGAGCAGTACGCCTCTGCGGCTGCGGTCGCCCGGCAGGCCGAATTGGCCATGCGGAAGGGTGAAGCGAGTGATCTTGCCGGATGCATGCAGCGCGGCGAGTCTCTCGATTCGGCTGCCGTCGCCCATGCGGCGGAGCGCGGCGATGCGCTGGCCATACGCGTGTGGGATCAGGCCTGTCTGTATCTCGCCATAGCGATTATCAATATCCAGCATGCCTATAATCCAACGGTGGTTCTGCTCGGCGGGGGCATGAGCGCGGCAGGCGAATTTCTGCTGACGCGCGTCCGTCACTTCTTGGCGCAGCACCAATGGACGTTGTGCGCCGATCTTCCCGAGGTACGCATTGCCGAACTGGGCAATGATGCCGGCATCATTGGGGCCGCGGGGCTGGTGTGGGATTCTCCGGCGGGAACTTCATGAAGTGACGGATGCAGGTCAGTTGCAACGAATCAGGACAGGGTTACGCCGGTGATTTTCGCCTCGAAGATGAGCTTTCCATTCGCGACGCCCTGGGTATGACAGACAATTCTGCGCGGGCGATGTTCGATTCCGTGAATCAAGATATACAGCCGTGTGGGCTCACTGAGCGCGTCACGGAACTTGCATTCATCGACACCGCCGAAGCCAATGAACCCGCCTACATTCCAACAGCTGGCCGCCAGGACGGCAGATGCCTGTCCCGCCATTTCCAACATCAACACGCCCGGCAGCAGCGGCTTGCCTTGGACATGCCCGCGAACCCACCAGTCGTTCAGCGTGATGTCCGCGAATGCGATGGCCTTGGCGTTGGGGTTGTCGATATAGCAAACGCCCCCAAGGAGCATGAATTCATGGCGATGCGGAAGTCGCTTGTAGACTTCCTCGCGGGAAATGACCACGCGATCAAGATCAATTTCCTTGAGAGGTAACAGCAGCGGTGGGGGCATACAAACTCCGAGCGGGCTACGGCACAAGTCCGCAGCCCCGGATGATCATCCAGCTTTCACGCCAGCAGCTTGCCCCCGGTCGATGTTGACCAGAATCAGGCGGGCTGCTGTTCTGAACGCACCTCGAGAATCTTCTTGCGTACGGTCTGTGCCGCGTCCTTGATATCCTGCATGGCCTTGCGAACCCGCGTACCGGCCGCTTTGTTGCCGCCTGTCGCCTTGCGGACATCATCCGCGGCCTCTTCAACCAACTGCCGTAAACGTTCGTATTCCTGCATGGTTTTTCACTCCCCAAATTAAGGCTATTACGTCAAAAGGCCGCTTGCGGACCCCTCCGTTGCGGCCACACATGCCAACTCTAGGCGGCATCCTGTGTAACGGCAAAGATTATTATCGGTATCGACCATTGCGTACAGCGAGCGACAAGCGAAAAGCTCCATTTTGGTCGGAAAAGCGGGTTTCGCTTGGGCTGATATGTAAGGAGAATTGAAAATTTCGCTTATCAATGTATACGGAACGAATCTGCATCAGAGAAGAGTGCGGCTTTCAATGCTGATAATCCGATAATTCCAATCGGGACACCGGAGGTGTCCGCGCGCTACCGGCGCACCCGCAAGGATTGCCACCATGCTGCCCATTCATTTGCTGATTACGCTTTGGTTGGCGCAGGCCAGCCCACCGGAAACGACCGCCACTGACGTTCCCCAGCGCATTCAGTCCCAGATGTTCGATCTTGAATACGACGTAAACGAGGCCGCGCTGCCGCTTTCCGCAGTCAAATTATGGTATTCGCTGGATGGAGGCGCGAGCTGGCGGTTTTATGGCGAGGATGAAGATCGCCATCCGCCGTTTGCATTCCTTGCGCCGCAGGAAGGGGAATTCGGCTTTTACCTCGTCATGGTGAACGGAAGCGGCGCTTCGGGGCCGCAGCCCGATGCGAATACGAAACCGCAACTCTCCGCGTTCGTCGATTTTTCGGCGCCGGTCGTGCAATTGCATCCGCCGACGCAAACAACCGCACTTTCGCAGCGCGTGCTACAGATTCGTTGGACGGCCGTAGACGCGAATTTTCCCGCACGACCCATTCAGATCGCCTATCAATCACCCGCAGGAAGTGACTGGCGCTACGTGTCTCCGGACCCAATTGCCAATACGGGACGCCTTGACTGGCGGGTACCAACTGAAATCAACGGATCTTTAGCCTTGCGAATCACGGTTACAGATCGCGGCGGTTTCCGTACCGAAAGTGAAATCGTTACCGTGGATTTGGCCGCCAAAGTTGAGACTCTGGCGCAGCCGATCGTTTCGCCCGTGAAGGAATCGGCGTCGGAAGTCAAATTGGCCGCGATGCCCATGCCAGTCGATGCTGCGGAATCAGGGCGGGCGCAGGCGGTCCGGCTATACGCCGAAGCCCTGGCGCACCGTGATCGCGGCGAATATCGGCAGGCGGTTGCCCGTCTACGTGACGTCGTTCGGTTGGACCCAGAGGGTGTCGAAGCCATGCAGGAGATGGCGGCTCTGCTGTACATGTCCGGCGACTATGAACGCTCGCACGACGCTTACAATCTGGTGCTTGCGCGACAGCCGATGAATCGTGCCGCTATCCTGGGTGCCGCCCGCGTACACCGGCAGCGACAGGAATATGAGTCCGCCGCGGAGAAACTGCGTTCGCTGCTGCGCTACAATCCCGGTGATGCGGAAGCATGGATGGCCCTTGGCGATATCGGCGTCTACAAAGGCGATGAGATTCTGGCGCGGGAGTGTTATACGCGTGCGATGCATGCCAAGTCCGGCGATGCGGCCGTCGTGGAAGATGCACGGCAACGCCTGAGCCTGATGACCGAAGCCGGCCGAGTCGTAAAATAACCGACCATCGCGATTGTCGGCGGTCGCATTCCGAATTACCGTATGGCGATATGTCGCGAGCCCAATCCGGACAACTTCCTCCGGTTATCGCCGTGGTCGGAGCGGATCGCTTCCTCCGTACAGAAATGGTGCGCGGATTGATCGCGCAAGGCGGGGCCGACAGTGGACTTGGCCCGACGCATTTCGATGGCGAGCGCGCGACGCTGGCTGAAGTGCTTGATGAAGTCCGCACGCCGTCGTTGCTCGGCGGCAACCGGCTGGTGATTGTTGACGATGCCGACGAATTGATTTCACGATTTCGCGAGAAGCTGGAGCGCTATTGCACCGCGCCGGCCGTCGGTGGAACGCTGGTGCTGCTCTGCGATTCGTTGCCCAAAAACCAGCGGATATATAAGGCGATATCCACCGGCGGACAGATTACAACCGTTGAGGCACCCAAGGGACGATCACTGGTCAGTTGGATCATTGATCGAGCCAAGACGGTCTATGGTAAGCGACTTACCGCGGAATCCGCGGACCTGCTGCGGTCGCAGGTCGGCGACAGCTCCGGCACGCTGGACTCGGAACTCGCCAAGCTCGCCACGTATGTCGGCGAACGGGCAGAGATACAGCTCGCGGACATTGAAGTACTGACCGACTGCCACCGCGAGGAAATCATCTTCGCGGTGGTCGATGCCCTGGCCGAAGGCGATGCGGCCACCGCGGTCGCCGCGTGGGACCAGGTGCTGGCAACCGATCGTGCGGCGCCCGGCCGTTCGATCGCGGGCATCGCGTGGGCGCTGCGCACCATGGTGGAGGCGCGGCGTGAACTCGACGCGGGCGGCAACGTTTACAGCATGGCGCCGCGGATGCGTGTTGATCCCGTCGTGCTTACAAAACGCCTGGAGCGTTTTTCCACGCGGCATCTGGAACGCATGCAGCGCGATTTGTTGGAGATTGATCTGGCGATCAAGACCGGCGAGGCCTCCATCGAGGCCGCGATCGAGTCCTGGATCATAAAACACAGCGGAGCGCCGATGCTGGTTTAATCAGATCGGAAGACCGCACGACCATGGAGGGTCAAACATGAAGTGGCTTGCGTTTGCATATTCTCCCTCGTTAGTTTCAAGACATCCATTGTCAATTCTGGGCGCCGGGGTATTCGCCATCGCCGCCGGCTGTGCCGTGCCCGATTCATCAAAGCAAATTGCGTCCGACGCCAAGGGCAAGCCGACGGTCAACCAGCCGACGGAAATTCCCACCAAGGACGTCTCCGACGACCCCGCTGATTCCAAAGCGCTGGCATCGGTCATGGATTTCCTTGACCGGACTTCCGATTATGGCGGTTCAACGCCGGCGGACGGAAAAACTGCCAGCGTCCCGCGCAAGCGCGGCGATGGATCCACCGTGCATCACAAGCCCGAAATTCCGACCATCATTCTGCCCGGCGATGCCGAGAAAACCGCGGCCGCGCCAGCGGGTGAAGCCGTGAAGCAGCCCGCGCCAGCGCCGGTGCAGGCCAACGCCCAATTGTCGTTGGTCGAATCGACCAGCGGCCGTCCCGCCGCCGCGCCCACGGTGAAATCGCTGCGCATTCGCACGGCGGACGCCGGCGCCAACGCACCGGCCACGACCACTACGCTCAACGCAACCAATCAGGCGATTGAGATTCAGCCCGCCGATCAGGCCGATGGCGGCAAGGCATTGCTGTCCACCCTGGCCAAAAAGGCGCGCACCGAGCCGGGCTTCGAGAATGAATGGGCCCTGCGCATGGCCCAGGCGGCGCTGAACGAACCAATCGAAGTTGATGCCATCGGTAAGTCACTGCCCGATGAACAGCGGCGCATCATCACCGGTACGGCTGCCCTGCTTTCCGCGATTCGCCATGAAGCGGTCAATCCCCAGCTTCCGGGGGAAGAAGCGCTATTGCGCGCCTCCGACCTGGGTGCGGTGCTCGCCGAGCGGGCTGATCCGGTCGTTACGACCATTGCTTTGTGTCGCCGTGTCGTCACTTTCGGCGCGTACGAGGAAATGCCTGCCGCCGAATTCGTCGCCGGCCGCGCGACGCCCACCATCGTCTACAGCGAAATCCGCAACCTGCGCAGCGACAAGGGGGGCGATGGTTTGTATCGTTCCGTGCTCGCCACGCGCATGGAACTGTTCACCGCTGATGGCCAGTCCGTGTGGAAACACGAAGAGCCGGAAATCACCGACCTTTGCCGTAACCGCCGTAGTGATTTCTTTGTGGCGCAGCGGGTGACACTTCCCGCCACGCTCAAGGAAGGCCCGCATGTGCTGAAAGTGCTGGTCGATGACAAGCAGTCCGGCCGCGCTGCTGAACAGTCATTCCGCTTTAACGTCAGCGGTACCGCCGTGGCGAAATCGAAGTAGGCAACTGCGATCGTCAGGCTCTGTAAATGTGGTAGAGGAAGTTCTGCCCCGGCAGGGGTCAAGAATGCTTGCGCTTCGCATGAAGCCGGCGTTGCTCCTGCTGTTGCTTGCGTTTGAGAATCGCCATGTACATCCCGAAACGGCTGCCTCTTTCGCGCGACGAATAGGCAAACGTAGCAGTCCTGCAGCGCGCACATCGCATCTGACGGGACGGGTCAGACGAACTGTCGACATGAAAAAAGGGTGGTGCAGCAATTGCTCGCCGCACCACCCATTTCGCTTCTTAACTAACCCCTCTCAGTAACGAGAGGGAAAACATTCGCCGAAATTACGGGCACGGAACCGCAATCTGCTGCGTGGCCCAAGGCACAAACGTATCCCCGCCGTTAAGCAGGTTGATGTGTGCGATCAGGTCTTCCGCAGTCATGATTGTAGAACGGTTCATGTCCGTCTTCGCAAGTGGCAGCGCCGGAGCGCCATTCAGTGCCAGGCGAATCGCGTCGGTGTCCTGCGTATTGCTCACCCGGTTACCGTTGACATCTGCAGGCAGGAATCCAATACA
>CAZKIN010000103.1:2067-4532 GCA_964552515.1 uncultured Phycisphaeraceae bacterium | reverse complement strand
GTTCCATCCGCGATGTCGCAGGAGTCCGGCTTCATGTTGTTGTTGCAGTCCTTGCAACCCGGAGTGCTGGGCGACGTGCACGCGGCAATGTCGCACGAGTCGATCTTGCCGTTCAGGTTGCAATCCGGCTTGCAGCTTGCGATGCAGAAGAACGGACCGCCCGGAGCGAGACTGTCACGATCGATCTCGCAAACATCCAGGAGACCATTGTTGTTGCAGTCACGCGACGGCTGGGCCGCGATTTCACACGCGTCGATCTGCTCGTTCTCGTTGCAATCAAACGCCGTGCCCATCTGGATTTCACGGAGGTCCGACTGATTGTTGTTGTTGCAGTCCTGCGGGGTGCAGGTCACCTTCATGAAACCGTCAACTTCGGCGCCGAAGTCGCCGCCCATGCGCACCTTGAAGAACTGGCCCGGCGCAACCGGAACGGTGACCGATGCCGCATTGCCGCAGCTGCTGAGGCACGGTTCTTTGGCGCAAAGCTCTTCAAACGTTGGTGTGTCGTTCGGCTTCACGCAACTGTTGTCCGACGTAAACCGGCAAGAGTTGTTTGTACCCGGACATTCCGCCGTCGGCGTCTGGCTGGGCACCGTGCAGGAGACCGGATCACCAGTAACGGGATCTGCAAAGAAGCAGGTCATGCAGTCCACGTTGGTTTCGCACGGCCGGCCAGGCTGCAACCCGCAGAAATGGCAATCCGCCTTTGTCGTGCAAACGTTACCACTTACGCTGCATCGGAACTGGCACGACGAGGACGTGTCGCACTCCAGGCCGCTGAACTCACAAGTTTGGGACCGACGGGTGTGTTCCGCCGGATTCACCAGTGCGTTGTCGTTACAACCCACCAGATCTCCGGTGTCCACATCGCAGGTGTCCATCAAATTGTTCACGCGATAAACCGCGAGGGCGGTCTCCGGGTCGGTGTCGTTCGCTGTCAGGCCACAGGTTTCAAACGTCGTCTTTCCGAGGCATGTGGCGACGTAGTCATACCACACGTCATTCTTCATGGCGTTGACGCAATCTTCCGACGGGCAATCGAGGGTCGCATTCGTCAGGTCGAACGTGACATTGACCGGCGAAACCGGCTGGATTGGTTCGGAGCTTGCGCAAACGTTGTTGTTGGGCAACATCCGATTGCACGGAACTTCAATATCCAATGTGTACAACCCTTGGAACGCCGAATTCGATGAACCAAGCATGACGTAATACGTCGCGCCCGGGGCGAGATTCTGCACGCAAATGTCCGCCTGCTGGCCCGAACCGCAATCTTCCCGGTCGTCGTTGCAGGCAATAATATCGAGCGTCGCACACGCTGCGGCCTCACTGCTGAGATCGCCCACCGAGAACACCGCAAGGACCGGATCTATCGCGGTATCCGAACCCGGAGTGGCACAGGTGTGGAGTCGAGCGGTTGTCGGCTGCGTGCCCGGCGACGGTACGACCGGCATCACGAATTTGTACCAAAGGGTACCGGCGACCGACACGTCCACGCCACCCTTGTTGCAGCATGCAAACGGATCGCCCGGATGGGCAATGGCAAAGCTGTTGTTGGCTTCGGCAAAACCGCGGTGGGTGCCGCCGAACGGCGTGAGCGGCACGTCCTGTGCTCCAACTGCCAGGCTGGTGTCATTTGCGCAAATGTCGTTACCCGGCGCCAATTCACAATTGGACACCGCTCGATTCACGCATGCATTATCCCACATGACACTGCAGCAGAATGAATCCTGACCGCAGACCTCGTCACAACAATTCACGTTATTGCAACCACCGCGCGACGTGCAAGTTCCGAATTGGGGTTGGCACCGCGTTCCCAAGGGGCACAGATTCGGATCACAGTTGGTGTTCGCTGCCGTGCAGCAATCAACTTGCTCTTCGGCATCGAAGCAATCGCCGAGCGCGAAATAGCATTGATAGAAAGCACACTCAAAGGGAACGCCGATGGGCACTCCTGGGTCGCAGAAACTACCGATCTGCCAGACACCGGAGCGCGGCGAGCAGAAACCATCCGGCTGACACACGCGGCCCGGGCAGTGACTATTGTTGGTGCACGGCAGGCCGAGCGAAGATGGGTCTTGAAACATCGAGCATTCCGTATACGTTGAATCCTGGCATCCGCCCGGCGTACAGCAGGCATGCTCGCCGCAAGGCGGTTCGAACGCGTTCTCCATGCAGGTGCGATCTTTCAACCAGCGCGCCGGACGCAGGCAGGCCGTAATGGGCAGGTTGTCAGTGCATTGAATCGGCTGATTATCTCCAGCCAGCTGATTACGGCAGCACGATCCGCGCGGCGTATCACCCTTGCAATAAATGATCAAATAGACCGCCGCACGCGGATTCGCGAGTTGCGGTGCCCAGAATGGCGGCGGACCGGTGAACCGTGCGAAGAATTCGTCCGCCGAAAAACCAGCGGCCGGAAAGCGCGCGTTGATCAGACCGGTGGTCCCTTTGTCCGCATCCCACTT
>CAZKIN010000103.1:0-1967 GCA_964552515.1 uncultured Phycisphaeraceae bacterium | reverse complement strand
CCGCAATAGAACGTGGGTCCCAGGAACGAATCGCAACCCGTGGTCGGGAAGAAGAAGCGGTCTTGGGTAAAACCAATTTCTGCTGGCGCCGCACCAACCCAGCCTGAAGCTGCGGTGCTGCACTCGACGCGAATCCAAACGGTGGGCGGAATGGCAACTGGGCTCGAGGAAACGTCCACCACCAGGTCGTGCATTTCCGTGGAATCATCCGGAAGGCCATCAAATTCACCTTCGGTACCCGGAATTGGTGACAAGCCATTGGCAGGGCTGGGACATCCGGTGAACAGTGCAGTCTTGCAGCTGAATTCACCAACACCGTTGGGTACACCGCCATTGACGCGGACGACGTAGCGGCTGAGGTTGCAGCCGTTAATCGAGTCGGTAATCAAATCGTCTGCGATACGCCGATTGGGCGTTCCAAATCTCAGAATGCGCTGGCCAAGGCTGTTGCTGTAAATTTGCTTCTCCGGCAGCGCAGACAGATTCTGCACGACTTGGCCGTCTCGATACACATGGGTCGAAACGGTGAAATGTTCCGGCACCGGGACAATGTCCTCGGGTGGAATGACATCCAAAGCCGAAATCGCCATTCCTGCTCCCGCACCCGGCGCAAGCACCGTGGGCGGCGCAACCGCCGCTTCATCCGCGCTGTAAGCGATGGGGGTGATGGCCGTGCAAATCAGCCCGACCAGCCACGTCGCACTTCGTCCCATTCTTCGATTGGTTTCCATCGTAATCCTTTTCCTGTTTACAAATTTTCCATGCAAACCACAGCTTCAACCCGACGCCCGTCAGACTCTTTCGGTGTTGGATTGAACCCCCCGCGCAAATCCGATGGTCGTTTGCTCACGCTCGGTTTGCGGCTTGCTTCCCCCATCGTTTGTTGGGTGGTCCGTCAAGAAACGGATACCCAAAACTCTTTCTTTCCTCTTCCTTCACGGCCCAATGCTCTGGCTGAAGACCCCTATCCGAAATGCGCGCCCCATGCTGCCCACCTCCCAGGGCTACAAAGAGCGCAAGTTCCGGACAAGACTGCCCAAACATCCTACCTGCATGAAGCCCTTCAAACAAGACCCAATTGGTAAAACAGGGAAATCAAGCGGTTTAATAGCGGTTTTCGGACCACCTTGGACTGCCGCAAACATCCCATAACTCCCAATGTCGAATCGATAGTTCGTTCCGCTTCATGAACGACTGCATGCCATGATGTCGCTCGCCAAATGGCCAAACAACAATCAGACAATCTCCGCGGCATGCGGCCCGGAATTCAGGTCTATTGAATAAACGTGCGACCCCTGCAGAATGGAATGCACAGCACCCCCCAAACGAAGCGATCGCCCCCAATCGACCCGCGCGGATTATAGGCCAATGTCAATGGTTCAGTAAAGCAAATTCTTACAATTCTCCTTCCATTTTTTTGAAGCTGCACGATTTGCGGACCTTCTCTCGCCCGTTCGTTCGGATGATGATGTAACTGCTGTAATAGCAATATGTTGCAGGAGATTTCACGATGAAACTGGCCGTATCTGCTAGGAGTTCCTCATTCCAAACCCGACGAAAATGAATTGGAAATTAACAATTCGCACACTCCCATTGCAACCATGCGGCGATAGAATGGTATGCTGTCTAAAGTACCCGCCTTGGGGACCGGCGACGATTCGGACTTCGTTCGCGGGCGGCGGGAGCCATTTTGAAAGGAATGAAGGGTTGAATTCACAAGTAGCCATTGGTGGTAATGAACTTCAGGTGGTGGCGTTCGACGGCCATGACCTGGTGGTGCAAATCACATGTCAGACGGGCAAGGATCGCCTGGGTCGTCCGCATATTGAAGTGACTTCCGGAGCCGTCGCAAATCGCGATATTGAATCCACGCGCGCAGCGCTCGCCGAGAAGTTCGCGGGACGCGGCTGGTCCATGCACGATGGCAAGATTGCCTGTCCAGCTTGTGCCAAACGATTGACACAAGT
>CAZKIN010000102.1:6236-12936 GCA_964552515.1 uncultured Phycisphaeraceae bacterium | reverse complement strand
CTGTGCGGAGGGAACGCCTGTGCCGCAGGTTGTCCCCAGCGATGCAATTCGCTTGTGTGTCCAGAGACCGCAACTTGCGATGCGGCCTGCGGCGGCAATCCATGCAACCTCAATTGCATCTGCTGGGACGCCTGCCCGACAACAGTATGCACGCCCGGATGTCCACAGTTCGATCCCTGTTCGACGAACTGCGTCGATCCGGATTGCACACCAGGCTGCCCCGGTGGAAACCTGTGTAACGATTTTTGCGTGGATCAGTGCAATTTCGTGATCTGCCCCGGGAACTACTGCGATGCGCAATGCAATGCTGCGCCGCAATGTGACCCCCTATGCGGGGGCAACCCCTGTAACAGCGGTTGCCCGAGCCGGTGCAATCTCTTCGTGTGCCCACAGAATCTGTGCGACGTCTCGTGTCGGCCGATCGCCGCCTGCGATCCACTGTGCGGAGGAAATCCATGCGCGGCAAACTGCACCACCACCGGGTGCGCATGCCCCGCCAACAACTGTTTCAATCTTGAGATCGACTACATGGTGGACTTTGACCATACGCACCGGCCGAATCAGGCGGAGATTGACGCGGTCAAGCAGATGTTCGCGTGCCAGGGATTCACGTTGAACGTAACCATTGATGATGCGATTCCGCACTATGACGTGCTGGTGCGCGATCCGACCTGCCTGATCTTCTTTGAGTACAACGCGGAGCCGAACACGTTTGGCGCGTTGAAGGCGGAGTATTTCGACCATGCATTCACTCCGGGCTGGCATTACGTGATCTTCGGACACGACTATGAGGGCGCAAACTGCCAAGTCACGGGCAGTTCGGGCCTGGCGGAGAGGCCGGGAAATGACCTGGTGGTGACACTGGGGCAATTTACCGGGCAGGTTGGGACTGCGTTTGATCGGGCGGCCACTCTGGCGCATGAGTTCGGCCACAATCTCGGGCTTACGCACTGCGGGAATAATGATCCCGGTGGATTGCTGGAGGGATCGTGCCTGAATGTCGGCAACTTTGTTCCGATCGTGCCGAGCATCATGGATTATTTTTATCAGCTGTCAGGGGTGCGCAACAACCTGGTGTGCCAGGGTCTGGCACCCAGCGACGCGGCGTATTTCAAGGAAATTGACTATTCCCACGGTTCGATGTGCGCGCTGAATGAGGCGGTGCTGGATGAGAACTTCGGCACGGGGATGGTCAGCATGGATTGGAACTGCAGCGGCACGGTCGGCGGCGTCGTGGCAAAGGACATAAGCGGCGATTCGAACGGATGGTGCGGGGCCGCTGGCGGGTTACAGTCACTTTCGGACTTTGACGAATGGGGATTCGTCAGGTCGAACTTTCGGACGTTGTACACCCGGCCGCTGGAGTACATGCCGCTTTCGGAATGCGTAACCGCGCATGAAATCGAATTGGTGGCCCTGGCCGGAGGGTGCCCGCAACCCACGCTGTCCAATGAAGCCTGCGCCACGGCCCAGGGTTATTACGTCAATGCCTCCGCGGGGGCGAATGGGGACGGCAAGTGCAACGCGCCATTTAAGGATGTCGAAACGGCATACACTGCTTCGCCGGATGGAGGCGCGCTATTTTTCCGAGCGGGAACCTATGCACCGAGCGGCCCGATCATCATGGACAAGCCGCTCAAGTTGTTTGCAGTACCGACGAACACGCAGAGTTCCGCGGTGATTCAGCCGCCGTGAGCAGGCGCCGGACTCGCACTGGCGGCGCCGCGCCAAGCGCCCCGAACAACGAAGTTGGGCACCGCCCCGCGCATGCGTTCGAACTCGAAAGATCAGGTCGGCGAAACGGTCATTGTCCGGCGCGGCGCGGCAACGAGTGACGCGATAATGGCAACCGCCAGGATGGCGGCGATGGCGCCGAGAGATACGCCGATAGGCATCTTGTAGCCCCACCCGGCGTGGGCAACCATTTTTCCGCCGATGAACACCAGGAGCACGGCAAGGCCGTACGTTAGGTAATGGAACATCTGCATGAAATTCGCCAGCGCGAAATACAACGCGCGCAACCCGAGGATGGCGAAGACATTGGAGGTGTAGACGATGAACGGATCCTGGGTGATGGCGATGATTGCGGGGATGGAGTCGACCGCGAAAATAACGTCTGACGTTTCCACGAAGAGTAACACGAGGAACAAAGGGGTGACCATCAGTCGGCCGTCCACATGGGCCACAAACCGGTCTCCCATGTAGCGATCGGTGACCGGGAGGAGCCGGCGGGCGAGGCGGATGACCGGGTTTCGTTCCGGATCAATCTGCTGCCCTTTGGCCCACGCCATTTTGATCCCCGTCAGGATCAAGAACGCTCCGAAGATGTAAATCGTCCAAGAGAACTTCTCGATAATCCAAAGCCCGCCAAAGATGAAGCATGCGCGAAAAATCAGCGCTCCGATAATGCCGTAGAACAGCACGCGATGCTGATAGGCCGCCGGCACTGCAAAATAAGCGAATATCATGGCGAAGACGAAAACATTGTCGACGCTGAGCGATTTCTCAATCAGATAGCCGGCAAAGAACTCGGCGGCCACGCGGCTACGGTCCGCTGGGGCGTAATCGCCAATCCAACCCTGCCAGAGACCCAGATTGAAGATCAGCGCCAAAGAGATCCAGACGATGCTCCAGGTAATGGCTTCCTTGAATTTGACCTCATGTGCCTTGCGGTGAAAGACGCCCAAATCCAAAGCCAGCATCGCCAAGACGAACAGGTTGAATCCTAACCACCACACGTACGATAGCTCCTTGTGCAAAACCGGAGGTCAGCCCACCCCGCCGCATTCCGTGCGGATCACGGGGCAGCCGTGGTATTCCTCCAGGTCGGCCGGGAAGTTTACCTAATGGTTGTTACATAGACAAATAGTAATGAGTGCATTGACACATAGTAAAACTCTATGTATTACGCCGGAATGAGCGCGATCAATCACCATCACCTTCGCTATTTCTGGACCGTCGCCCGCGAGGGATCGGTGGCGGGCGCGTGTCGCCGTCTGCATGTGACCCAGCCGACGATTTCCGCGCAGATACGGCTCCTCGAGCGATCGCTGGGGCACAAGCTTTTCACCAAACGGGGACGGGGATTGGCGCTCACCGAATCTGGCCGGACGGTCATGCGATTCGCCGATGACATCTTCTCCGTTGAGGCGGAAATGCGGGGCGTGCTGGCGGGGCAACCCACCGGCGAACCGCTGCGTCTGGCGGTGGGAATTGCGGATGTGCTGCCCAAGCTCGTGGCGTACCGGCTCCTGATGCCCGCCCTGCAGTTACCGGGGGGCGTGCGACTTTCCTGCAGTGAAGGAAAACCGGCCGACCTTTGTGCGCGGCTGTCGGTCCACGATTTGGACGTCGTGCTGTCCGACGCCCCACTGACTCAGCAGTTCAACTTCAAGGGATACAGCCATCTGCTGGGACAAAGCTCAGTCACTTTCTTCGGCGCGGGGAAACTGGGGGCAGCCCGGCAACGTGGATTTCCCAAGTCCCTCCATGGCGCACCCATGCTTTTGCCGGCCAAGACATCGGCGGTACGGTTCGCTCTGGACGCGTGGTTCGAAGCCAAGGAAATCATTCCGCGCGTGGTCGCCGAAATAGAGGATGCGGCGCTGATGAAGGTCTTCGGGCAATCCGGATTGGGGTTGTTCCCTGCCCCGACGGCCATCGAGGAGGAAATTACTCGTCAGTTCCATGTCAAGGCAATCGGTCGAATTGCGGAGATCAAGGATTCGTTCTATGCGATTTCGCCGGAACGTCGCTTCAAACACCCGGCCGTCGTGGCAATCGCGCGGGCAGCTAGGCGGGACCTTTTTTCATAGGACGAGCGAAGCTCATGCCTCCATCATGGCGGGGACGGTGAGGCGGAAATGCGCTCCGCCCAATTCGGAATGATGACGAGCCATCAAATCCAAGCGGCCTTTCACAAAGCGCGCCCAATTCCGGGCGAGCGCCAAACCGAGTCCGATGCCGCCGTGCGCATTGCTGTCGGCTTTGCGTCCGCGGCGGAAGGGTTTGAAGATGACGCGCTGGTCGCCGCGGTCGATGCCCGGTCCATTGTCCATAACGTCCAGGTGCAGTCGATCTTCCGCGGATGAGAGCTGCAGGACGACCTTGGGCTTCGGGGATGAGCGCGAATGGCGGCAAGCATTATTAATGAGTACGCCCGCGATCTGGTGGACGACATCCACGTCGATGACAAATGACTGTCCCGGCGGAACAAGATTGCGGACCTGTGGTTCGACGCCGGCCGAACGGCAGCGCTCTTCGAGGGTCTTGCCGATGGTTTCGATCAAACGGGAGCCATCCATCGAAACCGGATTGAGGCGGATATTGTGGTTTTCCAATCGTGAGTATTCCAACACGCTCTCGACCAGGGTGGCGAGGCGCTCCGATTCATGATGGAGCGTGTTCAAGTATTCGCCGCGCGATTCCTCGGGAACCATGCCGGACGCAAGCATCTCTGAATATAGTCGGAATGTCGTGAGGGGCGTGCGCAGCTCGTGGGTCACCGCATAAGCGAATTGCATGCGTCGTTCGGTCAAGGCGACCAGATTGCGCACGCCGAATCCGGCCACGCCCAGCACGACCAGCGCGGCGGCCCACGTGGTAACCAGCATACCGCCGACCTGCGTCCATGCGGCGGCTGCGACCGATTCCTTCGGATCGGACAAAATCAGGCGGGCAGGAATCCATGTCAGATCGGTGTCACTTATCTCGTTTCCGCGCGAGGCGTCATCTTCAACCGGCAGGAGGTCGGCATTGGGCATCAGGTCGGAAATGCGATCGAGGAGTTCCGCTTTGAGGCGTGTCCAGTCGCCGAGAAAGCCCTGATAGACAACCTTGTCGTCCTTATAGGCGGTCCGGACAAAGGCAAGCTTCTTGCCTTCAGGCGGCTTGCCATCAAGCCAAAGCAAGACAGGCAATTCGCCGGAACTGATGCATGGAAGCGGCGGTTCCGCGGGTAACCCGCCGTGATTGATGATCATCGGTTCATTGTTCGCCGCATCCTGCGGATTGAGGACAACCTGAGCGGGAGGACGGGCCTGCATCTGCTCGGCGGCCTTGCTGCGCGTACGCTCTCGGAACTCTTCAACTCGACGACCAGCCCGGTCTTTATGTTTTTCCGAAAGCGGGGTGATCATATTTGAAGAGGCGAATTGCGCGCCGGGGGTCGGGCGGGCGGTCAATTCATATGCTTCCTCCCGATCGCGTGCGAGGGCGGAGTCCACGCGCTCGGCAAGACGTACCATGGGCATTTCCTGGACAAACCACCCAAAGAGCTGTCGGGCACGGCTCTGGCGTCCCATGCCTGAGGAGTAGCCGGTGTACCGTACTTCGTCATCTGGTGGGAACTGCGGAGATGTCCAGCGTCCATCGTCGACCTCAAAGTAGAATTCCTTCCAAGTTTGATCCACCGTGCGATCGGACAACGGCAGGCGGTAGGAGCGTGTCTGCGCAAGGTCCCGTTCCATGACCCGGAGCTGGTCGGAAGCGTCGTGGCGGAGCAGTTGCATGCAATAATTGAAGTCATCCGTGGCGGCGGAGTCTCCCCGCTCCATCAATTCAAATCGCGTTCGCAGCCAATCAACCATCGGCTTGAACGGGTCGACGTAGCTGTAATCGGTGAAAGGTCGCTGGGTTTCCTCGAGCAGGATTCCGCGCAAATGTCCGTCCAGGATGGAGACGACGCGGCGAATTTCCTTACGCCGGTCTTCCTCAATGTTGTACTCGGTAAGCCGAAATGTGACGACAGTACCCCACGCCATGCCCCCGATGACGACGATGGCGATCAGGAGAAAGAGGACAATGGCTGAATACTTGCTCCGCTGCGACGAGGTCACGTCGGTGTACTCCCCGCTTCGTCTTCAGAGGCGACATTCAGCGTGGGTCCGAGCATATAGCCTTTTCCACGCACAGTTACGATCCATTCGGTGGGTTCGGCTGCGCTGTCTCCGGCGAGTTTCTGACGCAAACGTGTCACATGCATGTCGATAGCCCGCGTCTCGACGACACCGTCGCGGATACCCCATACGGCGGAGAGTAGTTCCTCACGCGAAACAAAACGGCCCGCGTGGCTGGCGAGGCGCTGCAAGATTCCTGCCTCCATGTCGGACATGGCGATGCGTTCGCTGCCGCGAATGATCTCGCGCCGGCCGCAGTCGACAACGGTGGTGCCGTCGCTGATTCGCATGACGGGCGCGGGACGTTCAGGGCTGCGACGCAACACCGCATCGACCCGAGCCAGGAGTTCCTTGGCGGAGAAAGGCTTGACCACATAATCGTCCGCCCCGCCGCGGAGGCCGCGCACGCGATCTTCCTCGGAGCCGCGGGCAGTCAGAATGATCACCGGGAGCGAGGGAGCGGTGCGCCTTAAATCTGCGAGCACCTCGAGGCCGTCTTTTTTCGGAAGAAGTAAATCCAAGAGGACGAGGTCCACGCCGGCGCGCTTGGCGGCGGCAAGTCCAGCGTCGCCATCGGCGGCTTCAATGGGCTCGTAACCGGCGATGCGCAGCGTATCCACCACGCCGCGGCGTATGGCGTCTTCATCTTCGACGACGACGATGCTCTTCTTTTTGGACATATGACCCTGCCAAATTCGAGTGCCGAAGCAAGTCCGGCACCTTGCCGAACACCTTTAGTGCTCCGGAACTTCTCTACTTCCATGATACGTCATTGTAACAGCAAAGGTGCGGACGATTACCGT
>CAZKIN010000102.1:3769-6136 GCA_964552515.1 uncultured Phycisphaeraceae bacterium | reverse complement strand
TGTTGAGTCCATTCGTCGGCTATAGCGAAGGCGAGATAGAAGCATCCCCAAGAAATCAGTCGGCGGGGCATGTGCGATTGGCGCACGCGTTGGATACGCAGTCCGCCGAGCAGGGTGAGGAAGAAATAGAGAAGGAAATGGACGAGCTTATCTTCGCCCCGACGAACGACGGGGGCGGAAATCTGTACGGGTGCGTGGGTGAGAATGCACAGGATGGTCCAATGCCCGAACCAGAGCATCGCAAGAAGGCGTGACGAAAGTGCGGAGAGTAACAAGGAATTGTTCCGCGTGGGATTCTATCAGGCCGTCTTAACCGCCGCGCCTTCGGGAGGGATGGGAACGGGTTTTTCGGGTTTCTTGCGGACACGTTTTTCTGCGACTACCGTCGCGTGCGGCGCTGGCGGTGATACCTTGGCGATCCGGATTTGTTTGGGAGGCGATTCGGCCACCGGTTTCTCATCCGGCGGTGTTTCGATATGCAACCGGGGGGCCGTGATTCTTGGAGCGTCGGGTTCGACCGCGTCCTGGGGAACGGGTAAGTCAAACATCTCTGCGGCCAGCGCCGCGTAGTCGAGGGCGCCGTTGCTCTTTGGCGCATAATCGAACACGGTCTGGCCGAAGCTGCTGGACTCCGCAAGTTTGATGTTGCGACGGATCGGCGTTGCGAAGACCCGGGCCTCCGCCCAAGGTACGTTCGTTCCCTGTGCGGCGCCCAAGAACGTACTTAGATCCGCCACGACCTCAGCGCTTAGGCGGGTGGCCGCCTCATGCATGCACAGGACGACACCAGTAACTTTCAGCGTCGGGTTGATGCGCTGACGTACGAGAGTCACCGTGCTGAGCAGCTTGCTCAACCCTTGGAGCGCGAGGAAATGTGCCTGCAAGGGAATGACCACTTCCGTTGCGGCGGCGAGCGCGTTGACGGTCAGCACACCCAAGGAGGGAGGACAATCAAACAAGACGGCGTCGTAGGGAGTCGGCAGTGCATCCAATGCTTCGCGCAGGAGTACTTCGCGGCCGGTAATGCTCACCAACTCGGCCTCGGCTGCGGCGAGATCAATATCCGCACAAACAACATCCGCGTTTGGCCGGGCGTGGACGATAGCATCGGAGAGCGGCATACCGCCGGTGAGCACATCATAGATTCCGGGTTGATCGTCTTTCGCTTCGACGCCGAAATGGAGTGACAGGTGGCCTTGTGGATCGAGATCGATCAGCAGGACGGATTTTCCGAGATGCGCGAGAGCGGCGCCCAAGTTGGCGGTCGTCGTAGTTTTCCCCACTCCACCTTTTTGATTGATGACGGCAATTCGTCGCATCGGTCCTCCTTTACCGATTGAGGCGTCGGCACTGCCGGAGCCCCATCCATCCCTGCTCCGACAAGTGACCATTATAAACACCGCGGGAAGCGAAGGAAGAGAATTTCCCGCGTTTTAGGATTGTTTACCACGAATTTGATCCAGCCTGTGAATTGCGCTGCGACGAACTCCCTTAGTTCAAGCGCTCGCCGATGCCGCTCCCGGCAAAGAGGTGTGCGTTTTCCGTAGGAATCCGGATATGCCCAATAGTTCCGGCCACTGGTGATTCGCCAGCGGGAACGCGCGACAACAATACCAATCCGGAAGCGGTCCGAAGCTCCAGTTGAAAGCCATGCCCCAAAGGTTCCACGATTTCGATGTGCACGGGAGCGGAAACGACCGAGCCAGCGGCGACCGCTTCATGTTTCCCCTCGCCCGCATGCGAAGGGATAAATTCGCAATCCGCAACGCGAAAACCCAGGGTCACCTGGCGATCGGCATAAGCGACCCGCAGGGACACATCCGGCACCGGGATGTGAAAAACGCCAAGCGGAGTCTCGACTTGCGTCGCTGCACCGCTCACGCGGAGCGTTCCGGTGATAAACCGCATCGGGGGGAGGCCGATAAACCCACCGACAAATTGGTTCGCAGGGCGTGCATAGATTTCCCGCGGCGAGCCGACCTGCTGCACGCGTCCTTGGTGCATGACCACCAAGTAATCGGCCAAGGCGAGCGCCTCTTCCTGATCGTGGGTGACGTGTATGGTCGTAGTTTTGAAATCACGATGCAGTCGCTTGATTTCGGTCCGAGTGGCCATCCGCAGTGCGGCATCAAAATTGGCAAACGGTTCATCGAGCAGGAAGAGTTGCGGCCGGCGCACCATGGCGCGTCCGAGTGCAACACGCTGCTGCTCACCGCCGGAAAGCGTGGCAGGCCGTCGATCGAGGAGATGATCAATCCGCAACCAAGCGGCCACTGCGCGTACGCGCGCTATGATCTCATCACGGGGCGCATGGCGCACTTTCAATCCAAACGCCATGTTTTCGAATACAGTCAGGTGCGGATACAG
>CAZKIN010000102.1:0-3669 GCA_964552515.1 uncultured Phycisphaeraceae bacterium | reverse complement strand
GAAGTTCCGGTTCGGTCAACTGATTGTCCGCGTGCACCAGTGTATCGTGTTTCGCAGCTGGATTCAGGTGGCCACAAGCCATCGGTTTACCTTTGACCACCGGTACCGCCATTTCTATCATGTAGGCTCGGGGCATCAGTCAGGAAAAAGGCGAGAACATGGACCTAGAGCGAATCCAAGCTGCCGTGCGCGAGATACTTTTGGCGATCGGCGAGAATCCCGAGCGCGAGGGCCTGAAGGAGACTCCGCGCCGCGTCGCCAAAATGTATGCCGAAATGTTTGCCGGCCTCACTCAAGATCCGTCCAAGCATCTGCTCACCGCTTTCACCGAGCGATATGATGAACTCGTGGTATTGCGAGACATCCCTTTCAATTCCATGTGCGAGCATCATTTGATGCCGTTTGAGGGCAAGGCGCACGTTGCTTATCTGCCGGATGGGCAAGTGGTAGGAATCTCCAAGCTCGCCCGGGTAGTCGATGAGTTTTCCCATCGGCCGCAGGTTCAGGAGAGATTGACCTCGCAAATCGCGGATCTGCTGATGGACAAACTGCAAGCCAAGGGCGTAGCCGTGGTATTGAGCGCGACCCATGCCTGCATGACCTGCCGCGGCATCAAAAAGGCGGGAAGCCTGATGATCACATCCGCGGTGCGCGGCTTATGCCGCAGTGATGCACGTACGCGCGGCGAGGTGATGACGTTGTTGCATGGATGACGCATCATTTTCAGCGGCCAGACATTAAACAAAAATGCCCCGGGATTCTTCTTCGTTCAGTTTTCTCATATTGATTCGCGCGCCCAGCCGATAGGCAATCGCGCGCAACCCAAGGAGCTGTCGAAATATCCACGTGTTGACCGGCAGCGAACGAAAACGCCGGGTTCGCACGATCTCCGCGTTCAGATCAATTCCGCGCTGGATGAAAGCGTCGTTACCGAAATCAAATGGGGCATCGTGTTTCAAGTAATCGCAGTACCACGATGCGTTTTCCAGAAGTAAGCGCATGTAATCTTCATCGAGGGGTTCGTCCGGTTTCAGATCCACGCCGCGCCGAAGCGCAACGCGCAGCTCCGCCTCTCCAGCGAGATGCGCTCTCCCAGTCTGCATATAATAATCCCATTCGTCAGAGGTGAATTCGCGGCAGCATCCGAAATCGATCACTCCCAGCCGGCCATCGGGAAGGAACAAATAGTTGCCCGGATGCGAATCGGCGTACCACAGCCTGGCTGAGTGCGCGATGCGAAATGACGCGCGCATCATCAGTTCGCCATAGCGGTCCCGTACTTCCTGTGAAGGGTTTCCAGCGAGAAATCCATCCAAATGCAGACCGTCGAGATACTCCATGGTCAGTACGCGGCCGGTCGAATGCTCGTCTACGACCCTGGGGATAACGATGCCTTCGTCGGGGCGAAATGCGCTGCGCGCGCGTTTCATATTTTCCGCCTCGCGCCGATAATCGGTTTCGAATTCGACCATCCGGCGTGCGTCGTCAAGTTGCAAGCGGATATTGTCCCAATCCCGGGTCAACCGCATCGGCGAAAGTAGCGTGAGCATGCTGCGATAATCACTGCGAATAGACTCGGCGATTCCCGGGTATTGAACTTTCACCGCTACCCATTCGCCGCTGTGCAGGCGCGCTCGATGAACCTGCCCCAAAGACGCGGCTGCGAAGGCATGCGGATCAAATTCCGCAAATACCTCCTCCACTTCGCCACCCAGTTCGCGGCGCACCTGTTCGCGCAGGAGTGCAAAGTGCATCGGCGGCGCATCAAAATGCAGGTGGCTCAGCGCTTCAACAAATTCGGGGGGCGCGATGCGCGGATAACTCGCGAGCATCTGGCCCGCCTTCATAATGATTCCACGCAAGTAACTCATTCCGCCGAGCAGACGCACGGCTGCGGAAAGATGGGTTTCATTTAGTAATTGCTCTCGTTGGTCGGCGGTGCGAAAACTCGAACGCAACCAATATGCAAAGTAGGCGGCGGCTATCTTCGCTTGCAAGGTTCCCAACGTCCAAAGACGATGCATCATGCCCGTGGGAACAGGACGCCCCGAAAGACGATTCAACAACTCACGCAGTGGACCATCCTGAGCGATCGGCTGCTCCGCATCAGCGGGCAACGCAGCCATGATTTCATTCATACTCAGTGGCATGTTGTATCCTCCTTAGGCAAAGATGACGTGACCAGTGAGGCCGCGAAGAGCCGTGTCGCCTGATCCACCAAAGCGAGAGTTTCGCACTGGTTTTCCGAATTATCGTTAGACCAGAACCCGATGATGCCCAAGTACAGCGACCAATAGAGGTGCAGGCGCGTCGCTGAAACCGGCTGGTCAATCTGGTGGACAGCAAAAACTTCGAACAATACTTCCAAGTGACGGTTGCGCAGGATTTCCGCCTCCAGGCAGCGCCCTGATCGCGGCGTGGGACTGAAGGCGATTTCAATTACTTCTGCCGCGAATGCACGCAGGTTCTCCAGGCGCCGCAGCTCGCAGAGGATAAATGAGAACAAATCCTCCTCGAGGCTTTCCGCCCCGTGACGACGCCCCCGAAACTCCGACTCCGCAGCCTGCAATGCATCAGCAATAAGAGAAATCCCCAGTGCTTCTTTGGTCGGGAAATAGTTGAAAAGTGTCCCGATCGCGATACCCGCCCCACTCGCGATATCGCGAGTCGTTGATTCCGCGTAACCGCACTTCGAGAACTGCTTGGTCGCGGCGGCCCGGATTCGCTGTTCGGTTCGTTCTTTTACATCCGCATTGACACGCATTGAGTTCACCAATCCCTTATTGTGAGCATGCTCATATTATGCACGATCCATCGACCAAAGTCAAGAATAAAATGAGCACGCTCACACAAATTCACGCAATTTCAGGAGGCGGATTCAAGGCACCAACCGTTACAATGGCGTAAGGCCCAAAAACGAAACGGGGTGCATGAGAATAGATCCTGGCCAAATAGGCAAAAGGCGAATCTACTTCCGTAGCGAATTTGCATTAAGGAGACTCGGCTTGTTGTTTGAATCCAATCACTATCGTTTGCGGGCTTGTGTTGCCGCGACTCTTTTTAGCCTGCTTGTAGTTGGACCACTGCTCGCAGCCCCGCAACGGCTTTTCCACACGCGCGAGGTTCTAGCTGGAAATACCGGGGTCGTTGTTGAAGTGGATCCGATGACCTTGGAATCCCTTCGCCATGCGGAAGATTCAACTACTGTCCAGGTTCCGTTGTCTCCGACAGATGTCGCAACGCTCGAATTGCAGCCGTTTGAGATTTTCACTCCGGACGCGCGCTTTTACAGCGCAAGCTCGACAGGCCAGACTGCCCTCGCACGGCCCGACGTCATGGTTTCACGCGGCGTGGTCCATGGCGAGCCAGGTTCACATGTATTCCTGTCATTCAGCAGCCATGGTCCGGCAAATGGTTACATTCAGCTTTCCGACGGAACGCGCTACTTCGTATCACGCGTTTCCAACGAGGTGGGTGCACCTTTGGCAGTCCATCGCGACGCTCACATGTTCGGGGTTCCGGAGTTCTCAGAATTTTGCGGGATGCATGACATTGCGCCGGCAATCCATGCGGATGAAGCCTCGGAAGCGCGATCAACCACGTTATACGCGGGTCCGATGCTGGCCACGGTTGCAGTTGATGCCGACCACTTTTTCGTCAACCTTTTTG
>CAZKIN010000101.1:8726-12948 GCA_964552515.1 uncultured Phycisphaeraceae bacterium | reverse complement strand
GAAATCGCCTGCAGGTTGGCCTGCTGAAAGGTCGGCTTGACGGTCGCGTTGGTTATATAGGCGAGGACGGCCAGGATGTCCTGCACGTTGGTAAACTGGTTGGGCGGAGACCATTCAGCGCCGCTGTTTACGCCAACCACATCGCCCCACAACTTCAGGTTCATCGAGGGGAGCAGGATGGTTTCCACCGTCAGGGGCGCGGAGAAGACCGTTCCCTCGGCAGTTACGGTGATGTCGTAACTGGCGACCGGAGAAATTGCACAGTCACCAACGTGAACCAGGGCCTCGTTCCACACGCGGAAGGTGGGCGTGGGCGTACACTTGGAATTTCCATCGACATCGGGAGCCGCGGCCCAACAGGTACCGGTCGGCGCGGTCGTCTTGGTGACACGGATGGCATAGGGCAATAAGGATTGTTCCGGCACAAAGGAGAGATAACG
Source organism: uncultured Phycisphaeraceae bacterium (assembly GCA_964552515.1). GTDB lineage: Bacteria > Planctomycetota > Phycisphaerae > UBA1845 > UBA1845 > JACQXM01. The sequence continues at coordinate 12,508 of CAZKIN010000101.1, read as the reverse complement.
ATTCTTGCGGCGATCGTGCGGCGCGGGAGCGGCAGTCGGCGCGGCGGGAACAAGGTAGGCCACCATGGCCGCCCAACGGGAGAAATGGTCCGTCACGCCACAGCAAGTCAGGGTGCCGGAGTTCTCAATGCAAGTATCCTGACACTTCCACTTCGGCGGATTTTCCATTTCGTCGAAATAGGACAGGCAGGAATCGGACAATCGCGCCGGATCCATACCTGAAACGTCGGCGGAAAGACAGAGGCTCACCGGTGTAACGAAAGTCTGGGCATCCGGTTTCAGATCGTGCAGCACCACCGGTTCGGCTACACGATCCCCCGCTGCGGCCAGCCACTCGACTGTCTCGGTGGTGTCAGTAATGGGAAGTCGAGTAATACTTATGGTGGTATCCGCGCCGATTGCGCCCGGCTCCATGGTGATGCTCGCCGAACCATCCGGCGCGGCGATGGGGCTACCCATGCCGGCCAGCATTTCCTCGGCAATACTGCCCGCGGGAATACAAGCGTTGGTCGCATCCGCTGGACACGAATCACAGAGATCTCCATCCGTGTCGAGATCCGTATCCGACTGCAATGCATTCGCCGTGTTCGGACAATTGTCGACACAGTCGTTAAAGGTATCGACGTCCGCATCCGCCATTGGATCGCACAAACAGGCATTGGGCACGCCGTCCGGAATAATGCGGAAGACTTCACCGCCATTCAGGTCGCAAATGTAAATTTCGCCGTACGCATCGCGTCCGAAGCCGGAAATGCCGGCAATACTGAACCCGCCTCCAGGGGCGAGCTCAGCGGTGCGGTCGGTGGCCACTGGAATGGGCGAACCGGTATAAACAAAGCTCCAGATCTGGTTGCTGCAATGGTCCGCAAAAAAGTATGTACCCTGCAAGTCGGGTACCGCACACCCGCGATACACTTCGCCGCCGGTAATGGAACAGCGAAACGGCGAGCCGCCGTGACTGAATTCGTGAATCGGATCGAGCAGCGTAAGTGCGCTGCAATGCGCTTGAAAATTGAAGTTGTGCGCGCCTTCGCGGCAGCGCCAGCCCCAGTTTTCGCCGCCGATGCTGCTGGCAGGTTGAAAATTAATTTCTTCCCAGACATTCTGGCCGACGTCAGCAATGTACAAGTCGCCGGTGAGTTGATCGAATGCGTTTCGCCAGGGATTCCGCAGCCCAACGTGCCACACCTCATCACGTCCTGCGGTAGGTCCGAAGAAGGGGTTGTCAGTGGGAATTCCATATAGACCGCCCGGGCCATTATTGCCATCGACGTCAATGCGCAGCATTTTCCCAAGAAGTGCATCCACGTTCTGCCCGTTGCCGATCGTCCCGTGTGCATCATTCGCGCCGCCGCCGTCACCCATGCCGATGTACAAATAACCGTCGTTTGGGCCGAAATCGATCCAGCCACCGTTGTGGTTGGATTCGGGCTGGGCAACGGTCAGCATGATCAGTTCGGAGTTGGGGTCAGCGGCGTTCGGCGTTCCACCGGGAACGGAAAACCGCGAAACGCGGGTGGTTCCGCCAGTTGCGGTGTAGTTCAGGTAGAAGAAGCTATTGGAGGCATAGTTGGGATGAAACGCCATGCCAAGCAAGCCTTGTTCGTTGCCGGCATCATTTACCCGAGCCTGAATATCAAGAAATGTTCCGATCAACGTGGGCGGATTATTGGTGATGTCGTAGACCCGGATGCGACCGATCTGCTCCACGACAAAAATTCGCGTAAAGTCGCCCGGTACGTGCGTGACATAAACCGGGCGTGAAAGCCCGGAGGCAACGCGTTCGGTCGTGATGGGAGTAGTCCCCGCGTAGGCGGTTCCGCAGACCACGAGGACCAAAAACGTATTCACGAAACAACGAAAATTACCGCGCATGGCTTCTTTTCCTCCCCAGGTACTGCGGATTGACGCGGCCAAACCCCTGCGGATTGACGTCTTGCGTCGCAACGACAACGTCCCATTATAGTGAAACCGCCGGTTCAAACCAAACGCAAGGGCTTTGCGGTATGCCTAATGGTTGATGCGAAGTCATGCGCGCCGATAACCACTGCACCGATTGGCCAATCCGAGGAATATCCGACGATGCGCATAAAAAAGGTCGACCCGGCAAGCCGAATTGGCTGCCGGGTCGACCCGAATCTTCAAGCATATTTGCAGATCGCGGAGGTTACGACCCCAGCGTGTGCGAATAAACCAATCCAATGCCAGCGTTAATGCCTTCGTCTTCGCCGTCGAGACCCAGTTGAACCGACATGCCCAAGGCATTCGCGTCGTCGATTGCCCATTCCCAGCCTAGTTCAAGCTGGTTGATGTTGCCTCGGCCATAGCTGTAGCTGCTGCGGTGCATAAGGTCCGCAACCCAACGAACCGAACCATCGTCACAAAGCGGGCCATCGGCACCAAGCACGAAGCCCCACTGGAAGTGGCGAGCGTTCTCATCGTTGTCACCGTTTACCGAAGTGCCAAAGGCATTGAAGTGCGAGCGAATGCCGCTGTCCCATTGATTGGTGAAAATCAGGCGACCTTCAAGATCCATCTTGTTGGACTCATCACCCGTGGGGATGCGCAGCGTGGTGGATACCGCCATGGCTGGGATGTTGCCATCCTGTTCCAGGAAACGCCAATGCAAAGTGCTGAACGTGTCCCAGTTACCGTCCAATTCACCGGGACGGTCCTGGCCGTCTTCCGAGAACCAGTATGGAACGCTGATCGCCCACTCCAAGTTTTCGTCGATACCCCAGACGATCGCCGGAGTAAACTGGTGATCGTCGTTCTCATCGTCGTTGTTCGCGGGCTTCTCCGAAGTGACCCAATTGTAACGCAACCGCAAGTGCACGTGCCCAGCGGTAAGTGACGATGCATCGCTGACATTCCAGTTGTTCAACAAGTCCCAACTGCTCGCGACGGTCTGAGTCTCCGTCTTGATGTTGGTAACTTCCTTTTCCTGAGCAACGGCCACCGTACTGATGCCCATCATCAAGATAATTGCCAATACACGCTTCATTTTCTCGTAGCTCCTTCTGAAAAAGTAATGATGCGGTCTTTTTTAGACGTATTCGGCGTTGCTGCCGGGAACCGCGCCGTCCCCAGCTTTCCGCCATCAACGCCGGTAATGTACTGGTATATCGGCGTTCCGCAAGTCGCGCGCAAAACCAATTTCGCAACGATCCGATAACATTCCAGCTCGCAACGCTGGAGAGATGGAAAACTAGGAAAGATGGGCAAAATGAGCCCGTCTGCTGCGGCCCAAACCCACGCAATTAACGCACACTTAATCCTGCCTGTTTGAACAGCCCCTCCCTTTTCGCCATCTCCAGCATTTCCGCAGGCGATCGCAACACGCAAGGTGCGTCATACGAACTGCACAGCGGCTTGCTCCACCATCCCGTATCGTGCCAGGCTCCATGCTTGAATCCGATCTTCGGGAAGATTCCCACGCACGAAAAGCCCAGCGACTCGTGCAAGGCAACACTGGCCGCATTGGGAAGTACGATCACGCCCACCGCGGTCATGAATCCCTGCCGGGCCAGCAGGTCGAGCAGCACGGAATAAAGCGCTCGCGCCACACCCCGCCGCTGACAGTCATCGGACACATAAACAGTAATCTCGATGCTCCATTGATAGGCCGGCCGAGCGCGAAACGGAGTCGCATAAGAATATCCGACGAGTTTTCCGTCCCATTCGCACACCAGCCAGGGGGCCGTCCGTGAATAAACGGCGATTCTCTCGCGAAACTCCGCCAGGGTCGGCGGCTCCAGCTCAAACGAGATGGCGGTCGAACG
>CAZKIN010000101.1:6908-8626 GCA_964552515.1 uncultured Phycisphaeraceae bacterium | reverse complement strand
GTCCAACGTAGCCACCGTTTTTACTCGCGCGCGATGCAGCGCTCCCGGATTGATCATCCGGCATCGGCCGATCGTCTCATCGCGTTGCACATGCGTATGACCGTGCAAAATGAAATCCGCGTCCAGTTGCATATGGGCACGCGGAAACGGCGGTTCGTGACCGTGAAAAACAGCGAATCGCTTTCCGTCCAATTCTAATCGCAGTGGGACGTGCATCGGAACTTCCATGCCGGCGGTCTTCAGGTAGGCATGCAACCCCGACGTCAGCAGATCGGTATTGCCCCAGACGAACCAGAACTGCCGGCCAGTGAACTGTGCGAAAACGTCCTCACCACCCACGTCGCCGCAATGAATAATGGATTCCACGCCCAACTTATCGAAAAGGGTAAGCGCACGGCGGACCGGCGCAACATCGCCATGGCTGTCGGAGAGTATGCCCAGGATCATCGCGAGTCGAAACCCCCGATTCAAACTAACTATTTCGGAAAACGAGAATCGAACTGCGTACCCAAAATGAGCAGTGCAGCCATGCGTGACCGGTTTCTACTCTAACACTTGATTTAGAGAAGGGTCGGCCACACCGTCGAGCGCCACGGGCCAGCGGATGGTCAAGGCCGCGGCGGCGGATACCCCCAGTACAAGCGCGAATGATCCCATTTGATTTTGCCCTTGGAAAAATCGCCGTCCGGAATAATGTCGGCAGTTCGAAATCCGTCCACTGACCCGTCGAGCAACAGGATATTCGCCCAATCGCCATGAAATTTAGTGGCCACATCGCGCGGTGAACCGGCCGGCGAGTTCGGATAGATGTCGAACAACAGCGCCGTAAGCGGATTCTTGCGGAACTTGCGCACCGGGATGGGTGTGGCCACATCGGGATCGGGATATCCGGGTGTATCTGCGGATCCGGCAGGTGCCTTTCCCATGCCGTCAAGCACCTGGTTCATCCCATAGTGAAACTGGTTCTTGGCGGTGCTGCTTTTGTGCTGGTCGCTTAGCTCCTTGGCCGGGCAAATCCAAACATGCCCATTCTTCATTTCCTTGATGTTGAGGTTCGCACCTTCGATATCCCGGTACGCGGGCATATCGAGATATGGAGGCAGTTCATTGAACCAGACGCCCCTGCGAAACAGCCCCTGCTGGGTCGCTGCATTGCTGCCCAGCGTCGTGCCTTCGGTGGGTATATGGTCATCGTGGTCCTCACGATAATAAGTGAACGCAAAGCCCCATTGTCGAAGGTTGTTGTTGCAGAAAGTGCGGCGCGCCTGCTGCTTGGCATTGAACAACGAAGGCAGAAGCATGGCCAGCAGTAGGGCCAATACCCCCATCATGCAAAGCACCTCAATCATTGAAACCGCACGACGGCGACCCGGCGAAACAAGCCACACATGGCCCCCGCGCAGGCGACTGTTAACAGTCACTACATTGCCCGCAACGCGACCGGATCGAATGATGATCGTTCTCACAGGCCCCATGGCCATGACTCCCTGCAATTGAGTATGAATCCAGCCGAATAGTGCGGGCCGGATTCTATCGGGAAAAGGAAGTGAAGAAAAGGCGTTCCTGCGCCGAATCAGAACTCGAATTGATCCGGAGAGGAATGACCACCTTGCACGATTCGGCCGCTCCTATTGGATTTTCATGGAGCGGCAGGTTAGATCAAAAAGCCGAAACATCTCGGGGTCGAGTTTCGCCCGCTGCGTGGCGAAGAGCACCGC
>CAZKIN010000101.1:4385-6808 GCA_964552515.1 uncultured Phycisphaeraceae bacterium | reverse complement strand
AACGGCAACGCGGACGCGTCGCGTGCCACGCGCGCTTCGCCGGTTTCAAACCGGCGCGGAACGCTGAAATGGACTTTCCACTCCTGGGGCGTCAGGACGGGCACCAGCGGGTTCGCCGCGCGGCGCCAACTCATTCCGACGGCCAATCCGCAACTGAGAATCAAGAGAAAGGCGGCGGCAAGTAAGGTACGTCGCTGGGAGATGTCTCGCGAAAAACTATGTACTTCGATGTCCATGCCGGTCTCCATGTTAACGGCCCGGCGCATATCCTCCAATTCTCACCGACTCAACTCCGGAAGCGCGTTCCCGCCCTCCGGTCACCACGCAACCGCGTTCTCCGGACCAATTGGGCCCATAGAACCTCACGGAACTGCAACTCTCTCCGGGTGGGCGACAGTTGAAGGTTCTTCCGCTATTGTTAGCCTAGGGCTAAGAACCTGCGGTTGAAAAGCCAGGTCCCGTGCCGCGTTGCACGGTAATAGGAATAGCCTGTTGGCGGAGGCAAGCTGGTGGAAATACTGATTACGGGTCGGCACGTGGACGTTCCAGAGGAATTGCGCGCCCATGTGCGCGATCGAGCGACCAAGCTGCAGCGATTCTATGACCGGGTGCACGACGTGGAGGTGGTGTTCGATCACGAATCGGAGCAGTTCACGGCCGAATTGATCGTGCGGCTGGACCGCAAGCACACGATGATAACCAGCGACGCCGGGCCGGACGTGGTGATCCTGGTGGATCGCATCTGCAGCAAGATGGAACACCAGTTGTCCAAGTACAAACAGAAGGTGCGCTCGCGCAAAGGCGGGGTATCCGCCGACGGCACGAAGTCGGGGCGCCCGGTGCGCAGCAAGAGTACGCGTACGAAAAGCTGAGCGGGGCTGCGTTGCCGCCATGGGCTTGCCGGTGCCCCGCGTACCGGCGATGGAGCTGGTAAAACCATGAAGTTGGCCGACCTTATTCATGTGCCATCCATTGTTCCGGATTTTCAGGCCACAGATCGCAACGGGGTTATCCGGGAGCTGATCCAGTCGCTCGCGGATCACGGGGCGATCGATCCGAAGGATGTGGAAACGATTGCGAAGACCGCCATCGGACGGGAAAAGCTCGGAAGTACCGGTTTCGGCAAGGGTGTCGCCGTCCCCCACGTAAAACACGAATGCATCAAGAAAATGACCGCGACCATCGGCCGCTCGAGCCGCGGCGTGGATTTTTCGGCGCTGGATCGCGCCCCGGTCTTCACCGTGGTTATCCTGCTCAGTCCGCAAAGCGCGCCGGAGGAACATCTCGCGGCGATGGAGAAGATATTTCGCTATTTGCAGCGTGAGAATTTCCGCCGGTTCCTGCGGCAGGCGGATACGCATGACGCCATCGCGGAACTCGTCCGCGAGGCGGACGATGCCCGCGAAGACTCATAGGGTGCGACATGCGAACGGATGTAACGTCCAACCCTTTTTCCTGAAAGGCTCCTCCCGCGTGGACTCCGCACGTTCCGCCACGGTTCGCGAAGTGGTCATCCCCAATCCTCAGGGACTCCACGCCCGGCCGGTGATGCGTTTCGTGGATTTGGCCGTCAAGTTCAAAGCGTCGGTGTTTGTGTGCAACGTGACCCGCCGCGGCGAACGGGTGGACGGAAAGAGTGCGATGCACATGATGTTGCTCGAAGGCGCGAAGGGCAACACGCTGCGCATCGAAGCGGACGGCGACGATGCCTGTGACGCGCTCGATGCCATCGTCAAACTGGTGGAATCAGGCTTCGGCGAAATGTAGCCGTCGGGAAAAGCGCGGATTGGGAATCGTACGACAAAGTGCCAATTAATTGGCACAGGAAAACAATACAGGGAATCGACGGCGCAGCATCAATGGATGCGGTGCGGCGCTGGTGGCGCGGTCGGCGGTCGAAAGCGGATATGGAGATCATCAGGGGCATTTCGGTAGCACCCGGCGTGGTGGTTGGCGAGGCGGTCGTTCTCGACGCCGAGGACTATCGCATTCCTTACCGCGAAGTCGCACCGGACAAGGCGGCTGCGGAAGTCGAATTGTTCAAACAGGCGGCGGCGGAAGCGCTGCAGGAACTAGACGCCCAGCGCACCCGTCTGTTCAGCCACCTGGGCAAGGATGCCGCGGATATCTTTGACTGGCATGTCGGCGTACTCAAAGACCAGGTTCTGCTCGACCAGATCATCAGGTTGATTACCGAAAAACACGCGTCCGCGGCGTACGCCGTCAGCAATGTCATGCGCGGTTACCAGCGCCGGTTCCGGCAGATGCAGGACCCCCTGCTCGTCGAACGCATGCGCGATGTGCAGGATATCGAACGACGGCTGCTCCGTATTATTCTTGGCGAATCACGTGAAGACCTGGCCCACCTGTCCAAGCCGGTCATTCTCGTGGCCCATGACCTGACTCCAACGCAAACGGCGCAA
>CAZKIN010000101.1:0-4285 GCA_964552515.1 uncultured Phycisphaeraceae bacterium | reverse complement strand
GCGGACAAGTACACGCAGGAACGCAGCTACGAGCAGGAGCGCAACCCCATGCTCGGGCTGCGTTCGATTCGCTACAGCCTGCAAAATCTGGATCTGTTCAAAACGCAGTTGCGCGCCATCCTGCGCGCTTCGGCGTTCGGTGAAGTGCGGTTGATGTTCCCATTGATTAACAGCCTGATGGAGTTTCGACAGGCGAAAATGACGGTCCGCGACGCCATGGAAGACCTGGAGGACTCCGGCGTTGCGTTTCGGCGGGATATTCCCATCGGGATGATGCTGGAAACGCCGGCCGCAGCCTTGCAGGTCAAAGAATTCTGTCGAGAAGTTAATTTTGTAAGCATAGGTACAAATGACCTGATTCAGTACATTCTGGCGGTCGATCGCGGCAACGAACGAGTTTCCCAGTTTTACAGTGGTTCGCATCCTGCCATCCTGCGGGTGATCCGGGATATCATCCGGGCGTGTACAGCGGCGGAGATTGATTGTACGCTGTGTGGCGAAATGGCGGGTCAACCGCTGTACACGATGTTTCTGGTTGGTGCCGGGTTGCGCAGTATGTCCATGGCCCCGGGAAACATTGGTGAAGTGAAGAAATTGATTCGGTTGGCGTCTTTGCGGCATATGCAGCGCGTCGCCAACCGGGCATTGAGTTTCGATACGGATCGGCAGGTAACCAATTACCTGCGCGATGAAACGAGAAAATTACTTCCTGAAGATCCGATCTGACGGCGCAATTTGTGGGCTGCGGGCGGGTTTCAGGTGTAACGAATACAGGGATATGTGTGCAATGCCCGCTTGGCGGGTGATGCGCAGTCAAACCTGATGGAAGGTGGTACTACGGACGATACGCGGACCGTCCAGCGACGCTATCGCTGGCTCTTCGCCTATCAGGTGAATGGCGATATTCGCTTCATTTCGCATCATGACATGCTCCGCTTCTTTCGGCGGGCGCTGGTGCGTGCGGGTATCGCGGTGCGTTGGTCGCAGGGGTTTAATCCGCACCCGCGCATTTCCATTCCGGTTCCCAGGCCCGTCGGCGTGGCATCGCGGGCCGAGTATTTGGTTGTCGAGACGGACACGGACCTCGTTCTCGATGCGGCCCTCCTGAGGTTACAGCAGCACATTCCCCCTGATATTCAACTCACGAGAGTCGAACCGCTTGCGCTTGGGGCGTCGGTTGTTCCGCAGCTCGTGCGCTACGAACTGGATCCCGGCGAGGCATCGACGGAAGACTTGCAAAAACGAATAACTGAGATTTTGAGCGCGACGACGCTCCCGGTCGACAGACGGGACGCGGACCCGCGACAGGTAAAAAAAATTGACGTTCGACCGTATGTCGACGTCTTGAAACTGGAGGATGGAGTGGTGACGTTTACGCTTCGATACACGGAGCGCGGAACGGCCAAGCCATCCGAGATCGCCGCACTGCTCGGCTTTGATCCGAATTCGATCAATCATCGCATTTGCCGGACAGAAATTCAGTGGCGTTCCAACTGAAATTCACCAAGGAAATTTGAAGATCATGAGTGCCAAGAACGTGTCACCAAAAGCGAAGGTTCGCGCGCCCCGCGCCCGCAAAACCGAAAAAGTCGCCAAAAAGCCGTCCGCTGCGGTTGCTGCACAGGTCGATGTCGCGGAAGTCGCGGCCAGTGCCGGTACCGCCGTCCGACCGCCCCTGTTGGAGCGTGCGGTGGCAGCGCGGGCCAAACGTGTCCGCACCCCGCGTCCTCCCAAACGCGCCGGGTCCGAGTCACTGGCCGAAACGGCAATCGGCGTAACCGACGTTGAACCGCCAAAAGATGAAATGGTGATCAGTGCTCCGTCCGCGCATGAAGACGTGGTGGATCTCACCGAGCCATCAATCGAACGCAGCTCAACTTCGGCGGGCGCCCAGGGCGAAAAAACTTTGGAATCGGGCGATGCCGCGGGCGTGCGTCGCCGCCCTCGCGGTCGGCGTGGGGGTCGCGGCCGAGGACGTGATCGCAATGAACGTCCGGGAGCCCGGGTCGAAGGTCCCCGGCCGATGCCGTCCGCGCGCGAACTCGACGACCGATCAATTACTGATATGGCCATCGATTCTCCGGCCATCGAAGATCGCGAAACGGATGAACGCGGCGTAGGCGATGGCGGCATAGCGGCGCCAAGCGAACGGCCCGGTGAACAAGATGACCGGTTGGCAGGTCGCCGTCGTCGCGGGCGTCGCGGGCGCGGCTGGACCCGCCGCGACGAAGAACGGCCCACGGATGGACGACGTGACTCGCGAGATGATGTCGAGCCGGATGACCGCGGCGAAGCGGAGGAAATCGTTGTCGACCATAGCGATGACGATGCCCCCATACCCGATGGTGCAGCCCGCGAGATGATGATCAACGTCTCCGCAGGTGAAGAGTGCCGGATTGCCATTTTGCAGGACGGTCGCCTTGAAGAGTTGTTCATTGAGCGAACCGCATCGCAATCCCACGTTGGAAATATCTACAAAGGTCGCGTGACCAACGTGGAGCCCAGCATTCAGGCTGCTTTCATTGACTTCGGCTTGCCCAAGAACGGGTTCCTGCACGTGTCCGACGTCCAGCCGCAGTACTTTCCGCAGGCTGGTGAATCGGAGGATGTCGGCCGAAAAATTCCGCGCCACCACCGGCCGCCAATCCAAAAGTGTTTCCGCCGCGGGCAGGAAGTGATCGTGCAGATCACCAAGGAAGGTGTCGGAACGAAGGGACCGACGCTGACGACCTACCTCTCCATACCTGGTCGATTCCTCGTGATGATGCCGGGCATGAGTGAAGTCGGAGTATCCCGCAAGATCGATGACGAAGTGTTGCGTCGCCGGATGCGCGACATGCTCGCCGAACTGGACCTTCCGCCGGGCATGGGATTCATTCTGCGAACGGCGGGAATGGATCGCAATAAGCGGGAACTGCAGCGCGACCTGCATTACTTGCAGCGCCTGTGGCGCACCGTCGTCGAACGCGTCAAACAGAACCCGGCGCCGGCGGAGCTTTACCGCGAGTCGGACCTGGTCATTCGCTCTATTCGCGATGTGTACTCGGCCGACTTCAAACGCGTGGTGGTCGATGATGCGGTGACCGCCGAACGCGTGCGTGAATTCCTGCAGATTGCTATGCCACGCGCCCGTTCATTGGTCGAACATTACACCCGCCGCGAGCCGCTGTTCCATCATTTTGGTATCGAAGCGGAAATCGAGCGCATCAATTCGCGCCATGTTCCGCTGAAGTCCGGCGGATCGCTGGTCATCGACAGCACCGAAGCCATGGTGGCGATCGACGTGAACAGCGGACGATTCCGTGCTTTGGATGACGCGGAAGAGACCGCGTTCAAGATCAACGTCGAAGCGGCGGAGGAAATCGCCCGCCAACTGCGCCTCCGCGATCTCGGTGGGCTCATTGTGTGCGACTTTATCGACATGCGTCTCGATCGACACAAACGCGCCGTCGAGCGTGCGCTTCGTGACGCCCTGCGCAAACACAAGGAGCGTGCACGGTTGTTGCGCATGAGTGCCTTCGGACTTATCGAAATGACGCGCCAGCGCCAGGGGCCGTCCCTGAAACGCAATACCTATTTCGATTGCCCCCACTGCCGTGGTACCGGCCTGGTGAAGATGCCGGAATCAGTGATTCTGGATGTGATTCGCATCATTCAATTGGCCGCTCATCATGACCACGTTCGCAAGATCACGGTGTCGGTTGCCGGAGACGTGGCCTATCGCATACTCAACAAGAAGCGGGCATTGCTGTCGCAGATCGAAGCGGAAACCACCAAGACGGTGGTCATTCGTGGCGATGCCAACTTCACCAGCGACCAGATTGAGTTTGTCTGCGAGGACGAACGCGGCCAACTTGTGCCGCTGGGCAGTGCGATTCAACATGAACCGCAGCGATCCCTGCCGCGTGAGCCCGCGGTTGCCGCTTCCTGATGCGTGGCCCTTCCGCGTAACAGAATATTCGCTTGGCCGACCCGTCTTGACTCCCCATTCGAAAAATGGGGAATCGGAAACGGGTCGGCTTGCGTTATAATCAGGAGTCCAGCGGACGAATCGCTGATTCCGCAAGGCGGCCAAACGGGGGAACATGTAGTCTTGCTCGGCTGCGTTATATGGGGACCCGGACATGATGCTTCGTCAGTTACAATTACGGACTGCGCGTCCGGCTCCAACCATCCTTGTGCTGATCGCTTTTCTTGTGTTCACCACTCCTCATTCCATTCGAGCTCAGGATGTGCGCGATTTCGTGAATCGTCCCGCGATTGAAAAAGGAACCCAGCCGGGGAT
>CAZKIN010000100.1:0-13069 GCA_964552515.1 uncultured Phycisphaeraceae bacterium | reverse complement strand
TAGATTGCCGAGCCGCACCCGAGGTTGATGGGACGAAAGGAAGGGCTGGTACTTCGCAAAACGAAAAGCGGCACGGTTGGGGGGGGACTATCTGACCGCCATGGGTCGGCCGATGCAGCCGGGGGGCAAAGAACTTTCAAGCGCGCAGCAGACTGTTCCCCAGTTTGACCGCTTCCGTCGCCGAGAATGCGCATCCATCCGCTCCCAGTTCGCGCCAAAGCCCCTCGACCGACTTGAACGGTGGCCCGCCCACGAGCACCTTCGTCTTCGCAAGGGACGCGTTACGGTGAACGGCGTCAATCAAATCTCCTGCGTCACGCAGGGTCAGCGCCGTGCTCACGGAAAGCGCAAGTAGCTCAGCGTGTCTGCGTTGCAGCAGTTCGAGCACATCGCCAATCGGAGTATTCGCCCCCAGGTACGCCACATTCCATCCGTCGATCTCAAACAGGTCCGCCACCATGCGCAGTCCAATCTCATGCAGATCGCCCGGTGTCGAAGTGGCCACGATGGTGCGGCCGTTGGATGCCGCCCGCTGAAAGTGCGGCCGCAGCAGGCTCATGATTGCTTGTGTGGTGGCACTGCCGAAGTGCTCGTCGGCGACCGTAATCTCGCCTTGATGCCACATCCACCCCAAACGTGCCTGCGCCGGTGCTAAAATACCTTCATAAATTTCCGGCACGGAGATTCCGGTGTCGCAGCGCGACAGAATCAACGACTCGGCGCGCCGGCGATCGCCCGCCAGTACCGCCTCCAGATATTCAAGGACGACGGTGCGATGCGCCGGGTCGGGCTCATTTGCGACCTCGGATTCCGCGCTCGTACTGCGCAGCGCTTGGACGGCAAGGTCTACAAATTCCAATGCGGTTCGGCTGATCGCGGGGGGAAGCTCCGTCTCCAGCACGTCGCGCATGCACGATGCATTAACCAGGAAGTCCGCCTCCTCCACGCCGCGCAGGCGGAAGGAATCGCGCGTCCAGCGCATCGAATGGGCGAACAGCTCCGCGCTGCGCACCGACACCGCCTGCGCGAGTGTATACAGCTGCGCCAGCGTGTGCCCGACCCAATCCCCGCGCCAACCCTGTCCATACCGTTTCGAAAGGTGCGCGTTCTTCTCCGCCTGTCGGTCGACCGTCCAGTTCGCCACCGCTTTCGCGACGGAGTCAATGACCAGGCTCGCTTGCCGTGCTTCAGGATTCACCGGTTTTCATGGCCTCCGAACAGTCCAAAACTCAATCACACCTGGTAACTACACACTATAGCACCTAACGTTCCCGTGTAGCGTTCAACAGCGAGAAATTCACGGGTATATTGGCGGATTCACCGCTACAGAAGAATAGAGCTTGCTCTAGCCGTTGACGCTGGCCACCACAACCAGCGGGCCTCCCGAAACAACCACGCCTCCCGGCTTTTCCACGGTAATCGCGAACACCGCCGGATCGTCGGCACGCAATTTCGCGTCTATGGCGATGATCGCTTCGCCCGCGGAGCGCACGTCAAACACGCCTCCGTCGATCGGATGGGTGTCTCGCTTCGGATCGACAATCCAAAGTTGATACTGGCAAACGCGCGGATCGTTCGGCGGCAAACCGACCAGTCGCATGAAACCGTGTTGCGCCGCATTGCTCCATACCACGTCGCCGGTTACCACCTCAAAACCCGGTTCCTTCCCTGCCCATGCCGCGCGCAACAGATCGCCCGACTCGCGCACGAACTGGGCATATCGTGCCGGGGTCGAAACCGCCGACGGCTTTTCCATGGTAAGTGCCTTCCACCATCCCAGCACCGCAAAGAGCAGCGCCGCCGCGGCCAACGACCATCCCACCCGGCCGTTCCATCTGATGCTGCCGGCGCCAATGTCCTTTGCAGGTGCCTCTTTACGGTCACTCATGGCCACGCGCGGCTGTGCCGTGGTCGCCAGAAATCGTCCCGCCTCCGTCAGAATCCGATCCCGCAGCGCCGTTGGCAGCGCTTCCGTTCGGGTGGGTAGCGTCGCCAAGTCGATCGCTGCGGCCGCGCGCTCGAGGGCGAACGATTCATAGTGCGGCCGCCGTGCAATCAGTTCGTCAAGTTCTCGGGTGGAAAAGTGGTCCAGACCTTCCGTGGCGCGGTCGGCCAATAGTTGCATCACCTTCAATTCATGGTGCGCGTCGATGCGGTTCATGGGCCGGCCTCTCTTTCCGAGGCGCCGCGCTGCGCTTCCAGTTCTTCCCGAATCCGCATCAATCCCCGGCGGACATGCGTCTTCACCGTGCCCAGCGGCAATCCCAGGCGCTCGGCCACCAGTTGATGTGACCATCCACAGCATATCGCGAGCTTCAGGACGGTTTGCTGTTCGGGCTTGAATGTTTCCAGGACGGCGGCGGCGCGCGCCGCTTCGTCTTCCAGTTCGATCCGGCTGCCGTCGTCCCCCTCGGTTGTAAACGTTACATCTTCGATCGCAACCGCGTCGCTTTCCAGTCGCCGCGCATCACGCCTTCGCCGATCGATCAGCCGCCGCCGCGCGATCATCGCCACGAACGTCTTTTCCGAGGCAATGTTGGGATCAAACCGGGCTGCGTTCTTCCACAGCTCGATGAAGACCTCCTGCACTGCATCCTCGGCATCGGATGGACGGCCCAGGAGCCGGCGGGCCAGCGACCACACCAGACCGCCGAATTGGTCCACGCACGCCGCCACCGCTTGCGTGTCACCGGCCGCCACCCGCTGCAGCAGGAACTCGCTCACGCCGCGAACTCCCGGCTGAGTTTCAGCGCTTTCCACGGCGTTCCACTTCGCATGGGACTCCGCACGGTGTGCAACCCTGGTGTCATCATAAAGGTTCAGCATGGCCGAATTTCATCGGTGCCGCAATATGTCCTTCGGGCGAATCATCGCGCGATGGCTGTTCCGCCTCGATCCGGTCGGCCCCAACACTGGTTCTTCGCTGAAAAGGTGTTCACGGATTCAAAAATACCCATGGACGCAGCACCCTCCACGCAGCTTCGCCCCTTGGATTGGCGGTCGAGAATCGCTTTAGGTTGAATCCACTTGCCGCTTTCAAGCGAACCCGAGGTTAGTTGACAGCCTGACGGCCGGTGGTGGATAGTCTGCGTCGAACATGACCATGAACGCTGAGCACCAGACCCATGCCCCTGCGCCCCCGGCTGATTCGCGCGATCGCGCTGCGCCTTTAACGCGCGTTCGGCACGATGGTTCGCTGCGCTGGATTCCCCAGCGCGCCCGCGAACTTTCTCGGCGCAACATGCTGCAAGGCAGGTCGTGGACGCTGGCCCAAGTCTGCGAACACCTCGCCTTGGCCCTCGAGTTGACCGTTCAAATTGAAAGCGGGGGGCCGCCGCCGCGTCGCTGGCGTGTGCTTTCTCGTTTCGAGCGTGCCAAGCGCTGGTGCGTCAAGCGGATCATGCTGGCGACCGGCTGGTTTCCGGGGGGAGTAACCGCACCCGGCCTGGTCGAGCCGTCGGGGTCACTTTCTCTACCGCAATCCCTCGATCGTCTGCACCATGCGGTCGAGCAATTCGAGAATAAGTTCGCCTCGCCCGGCGCCGGTTGGAGTTACCACAGCATCCTCGGCCGCATGAATGACCGGCAATGGCGCAAGTTCCATTCCATCCACGCCGCGCACCATTTTTCGTTTTTCGTGGCCCGTTCGTCGTAGTCCGATCATCCTTCCCACCACGTACGTGCCTAGAACGTAATCAAAATCCCTTCTGCGCAAACCGTTGGTCCACCACCACCGACAGAATTTTTTCCGCAATTTGAATCTGCGAGTTACCTGCCTGCGAAATCATGGTTGAGCGTGCACGCTACAGGGCACGACCTAAATGGATTTTGCAAGTCCGTAGCTCTTGGAAGACGGACGAAGAAACAGGACAGAACTCGATCTGAAAGGACAATGCAATGAAGACAATGGATGTGGTAGCGGCGGTGTTGGTGGTCGTGGGTGCGTTGAATTGGGGCATGGTCGGCCTGTTCCAGTTTGATCTGGTGGCCACGATATTTGGCGACGCTTCCCTGCTGAGCCGGATCGTTTACTCGCTGGTCGGCTTTGCCGGCGTATTCCAGGCCCTGCAATGGAAGGGCATTCAGCGCCGCTGGTCCGCGGCCCCGGCCATGATGCGCGCGTAGGCGGGATGTCGGGGGACACCGACACCTGCGATCCCGTCGGCACTCAGCTGACGGGATCCTCATTCCTGAAAGAATCGTGCGAGCAATATAGCGCATCGCCATTAACTTCGTTTGGACCTGACCCGGTCGTGACTCTTTGCAACAACGCTGGAGAGAGAATGAAAGTAATTGCCATATCGAGCATCGTGCTGATGGCTGGCGTAGTGCTTGGAGCTATCGGGTTCCTCGTGGCCGGCTGTAGACTGCATCGACCTGCGCCGCTTTCTGAGGCGACCCGCGGTGGTCACCATGCTACGGTCGCGGTTCCTTTCGCTCTTGCATCGGCAACGAATCTTGACGATCTGGTGGTCATGCGCGTGGGTGGTGATCCACAGGCGACCACCGAGTTTGTGGATGGCGAATTCCGCAGCGGTTCGTGCCGAATACCGACGCCTTTGCCAGAGGGTTACCCGGCACCAACACCACCCGGCGCGATCGAACTGAAGCGCTACCCTCTGGTCCGTCGCGCGGAGATTGGCGGCACGATGACTCCCGACTGGGGAATGAACTTCGCCTTTTTCCCCTTGTTCAACCACATCAAACGGCGCGACATCGCCATGACGTCTCCGGTGGAACTCAACTATTCCGGCCTTGAGCCCTCGGGAAGGAAAGGGCCCGCATCGTGGACCATGTCATTCCTGTACCGCAGTACAGACCTTTCACCGGCGGGCCTCGACCCCAAGGATACGCGCATTCTTATCGAGGACATTCCCCCTGTGACTGTCGTGGCCATCGGAATGCGCGGACCCTACAAGCTGAATCAGGTCAGGAACGGAGTTTCCGAGCTGCGCGACTGGCTGTCGCATCAGTCACAGTGGGAGCAGGCCGGCGAGCCCCGCGCCTTGTTCTACAATGGCCCGGAGGTGCGCTCGGGCAACAAATGGTTGGAAGTGCAGTTGCCAGTGCGCTCACGATGATGTGACGCGTGAACAATCAATTGGTGTGTACCGGCCCTTATGATTACGTTCGCCTGCGGCCAAGCAGCAAAGTGCCATCTTCTAAGGCTCGAACCTGGTGCTAACTAATGCGAAAAAGGAGTCTTGAATGCTGAAGTCATCATCCCCCGTAGTGACCCTGGTCGCAGCAGCGGCCGGCAGCCTCCTTTTCGCCGGCTGTTCAATGCCCCTGCCCTGGCCGGAGAGTCCCTTGTATGAAACACCCTCCAACGATCCGAATTGGGTTGCGCCCGCAAACAAGGAAGAGGCCAAGTCGGCGATGGCGGGACACTATGCCCATTATGACATCGTTGCCTACGAGGGCGAGACGGCCAATGGCCCGTTGTCCACGTTTATTGTCTCCTATGGCTTCACGGACCTGGTCATCGAAGACGGAGAGCTTGTCGCGTACGACCGCTTTTGCAGTGCCGAGTACATTGCGAACCAGCCCTTCGACACGATCTTCTCGGATGCGGCCACCCAGGCCATTCAGCCCCCCGGTGCTATCGTCGACGTGTATCAGGAAGATGGGGCGTGGAAGCTACGGCGTCCTGCAACCCCGACGCTGAACGGTATCGACGGTGACCCCAGCGTGCCCCTTTCCATGGATCGAAGCGATCCCCTGATCAGCGACGACGACAATGATGGAAAGCCGGGTGTGACGGTGGTCGTGATATTGTTCGGCTTCATTCGTGGCGAAATCTACATTGCTCGGCGTGAGATATTCGCAAACGAAATGGCGCTCTATTCCGATGGTAGTCTGCGCGGCAGCGTCATCGACGACTCGGAACAGCTCGTGATTGGGGCGTCACTCGCAATTCTGGACACGCCCAACAACCCGCCACAGCGGCGCGATCCCGGCCTGAATCCGATCATTCTGATACCGGTCTCAGATGACCTCGACACCTGCGCGGAGCTCATGGCGAATCGGAATTTGTTGTTTCCCCCCGAGCCGCAATTCTGAGCCTGTGCGAGTCGTGCATTGTGCTTCCGCGGCGTGTTATCGTCAGTGCCACATAATCCGCTCTCGTCGCGCAGGATGCGATTGTGACTGACAATTGGCACTAACTGCATATTGCGGCCGGCGCCTATTTGGCAAACCGGTTTCGCGGCGGGGAATTCGTCCGCGGTCCGGCGGGTGATTTTAGAGCTTTGCGGGTCGAACATTTCGAGTCTCCTTCGTACAGAACACGCCTCACTCGCCCTATTAGACACCAGGGCTGGTTGCGGGGGCGCGCCACCAGTTTGTAAGTTCATGCAAAATAAGGATTTATAGAAAAGCGTGGGCAGGATCGGCGGCAAAATGGGTAGTTTGGACGGGTGCGGGGCAGGGTGAGGATGGGCGTGTTTGGGGTGCCAGATATGTGGCACAGGCAATGTGGTTGATGGTGACTGTTAACGCACACTCTCGGCGCGACGGCCGATCGAGATGGTCTAAAGTGTCAGATATGTGGCACCGTCAGCTCCGCAATTCCACCACCGCCAGCGCCACCAACAACCGCTCGGGCGCTGCTGCCCGCAGGGTGCGGTGCGCGGGGTGCATGGCGGGATCAAATTACCCAGATTGCCGGAGGGATGAGTCCGATAACAAGAGAGGAAATTGCGAATTACAAATTACGAATTGCGGAAAACGGACAGGTCGAAGGGAGCGGGCGACGGAGAGGCGACATCAAGTGCCAGACAACAGACACAACCCTTACAGAGTTGGAGACGCATGGGCCTGCTTTCCCAAGGTAGGCACGAAAAGGATATGAAGAATAGCGAATAGCGAAAGAGAACGAAGGCACGGAGGCACAAAGGGAAAAGCGATACACTTGGAAGCACAGAGGTGGAACGAGGTCGGCTGGTTTGTGTCATGTATGGGGCACCCGCGACGAGGCAAACTTAAGAAATGTGGCGCAAGCGGCGTCACACTTGCCTGGAGGCGTTGCGCTGATGTCTTTGAACTGGCACCACAAATGAGCAAGTCACTCCCGCCTTAGGATCGTTGTCCGGAATCACTGCGCCAGGCCTGCCCCTGCGACACGGTTGAGAATGGCTGGTCGGTTTTGAGTGAAGGACGACGATGCGGCTTGGTGCGAAATTATCCGCGAAGTTGTTCGAGTATGGTCGGATCCTTGATCTTGGCGTCTTCCGCCAGCAGCAGAACCTTGGAAAGAACCTCGGCGGACTTGGGGTCGTCATCGGCAAAGGGTAGGAACAGGCGACCACGATGCTGGGCATGCACGGGTACGATACACACCATGCCGCCGGGCATGCGATGCACGACGCCGCTGCTCAAGTGGACGGAGTAATTACCCAATGCGCCGTCGATCAGGGCGCGAGAGTCCTTCAAGCGGACGTTGGCGAACTGCAGGAATGCACAAGTCTCGCGGATCAAGGCCGAGCGCATTTCGACGGTGGATGCGGAGGCTTCGGGATCGACGCCGCCGCGATGCGCGACAGCGACCATGAGGTCCACATCGCGCATGGATTCGCTGAAGATGCGCGGTGGAATGTCCTCCAAGGCGATTGATTTGAAGTGGCCGCGCTGGGTGAAGCGGACGGAGCGAACGGTGAGGCCCTCTACATCGGCAGGCGTGGAGAAGAACTGGTCGAAGTCGATCCATACTTCGAGGCGCTGGCGGTGAAAGGTTCGACAGACGCCGGAATCACGATGATGCACCCAGCCGCGCGTGCCGAGAGTTGCGATGGCCTGACGGGGATGCACCTGGTGTCCGGCATAGCGGACTGATTCATTTTGCCCCCCCTTTTCGGCGTCGGTCAAGACATACAGTTCACGGAAGACTTGCTTGAAGGGCTGGATGCGTTCCCGCTGGAAGCAGTCGCGCTGCCATTCGTGCCAGGAGCCGGCACTGAGCAGGTCGTGCGGATGGGCGATACGGATGCGATCGTCCGCGCGCAGTGCGGCACTTTCACCGGAGGAACCAATGAGTGCGGTGCCGCCATCGATGGGGTAACCGGCTCGACCGTCACCGATCATCACGAGGCGGCGCAGGGACGGAGCCAACAGCGGATGGGTGAGTAATTCCTGAAGCTCCGCGCCGGTGAATTCGTCGCCGCGACACATGGCTTCTTCCAAAGAGTTGCGGACGCGGGAGCGCTGGCGGGTGAGCTGGGTCTTGCGTTCGACGAGTTCGGCAATGGCGGGCGATTTTTTCTTCAGTGCCGGGCTGATGGCCTTGAGTTCGCGCCCTTTCTTGACGGCAGTGAGTGTCAGATCTCCGTCATCGGTAATCTGCAGGGTTACAGTGACGTCACCCTCATCCACGCTTAGGGAACCGCCGGATAAGTCGCGAAGCGATTCAATTTCCAGAGCCCATTGCAGGCGAAGGGGGTCGGGATATCCGGCGGTGCGAGCGAGGTTTTCCATCGCGATTTCGACAGCGCGTTTTTCACTGGCGCGGCGCTGGGCCCCGAACTTGCGGCTGGTGCGTACGAGTTCCTGCAAGACGGCGTAGCGCTCAAGAAGGTCCGCGCGACGCTCGCCATTCGATGGCAATGGAACAAGTCCGAGGGCGCGTGCGGCGTCTTTGTTGCGTTTGTCGCTGATCTTTTTGATGAGATCTCGCCGATCAGCCCGGCCGAGCATGGCCTTGGCGAAGATGGCTGCGCGGGTGTGGCCGGTTCCGCCGGAGGCGTACTTGGCGACGGCGTCGAGTTTGTTCCAGCGCGGCAGGGACATGGTTTCGATGCAGCGGTGGAACCAGTCGACGTCGACCGCGCCGTCGACGAGGTCGTCGGCGGCTAGGGGCGTGCGCCGACTGATCTCGGCTACCCATTGCTCGCGGGTATCCTTGCCGAAGCGCCAGCGGTCGTCGCGGGTGTGGGCGTGGAGCCACCAGGTTCCTTCGGTCAGACCCGGCCAGTCGAGGGCGACCTCGATGAAGGAGGACCAGTGCGGGATCAGGATGGCCACCTGGAGGAGACGTTCGGGGGAGATGCCGGCGTCGCGGGCCAGCTTCGTGAATGACTCAGGCGTGTCAGTTGTGGCGGGATGGGAGTGCTGAATGAGGTGGCTGAAAACCGAATCGCGGCTTTGCCCTTGATACACCGATCCACGCTTAAGTTGGCCGTCCCCAAAGTGTTGCAGAATACGCACGAGCCGTTGCGCACCAACAATGGCGGAAATGTAATGCGCAGGCATTGTCGCGACCGTCGGCACTGATCCACGCTGCAGCTCAATGTCGAGGATTCGGTCCACGCAGCGCTGACCGATGTTGTGTAATTCGGGCAACGCCATGATTTCCGCCGAGGGTCGAAGCGCAGTGATCTCCTGGAGATCACCGAAATTGACACTACCCGAGCTGTTTGGTTCGCGCGGGCCAAGGAGCTGATCCAAGAGATCGCTGATGTTTGCCCCTCCGGCAGCCAATCCATTCAATAAGACCTTCAGTCGAGGACGACTTCGCGAGAAGTTCGGCGCGGGCTCGTCGTAGAAGCGGGCCAATTGCCAATGACGCACATTGCAGGAGGGACTCCAAAAACCGGGGAGAATACTTCCAGCCTGGTCAGCCATATTCTCCCAGACCGAAATGGCCGAGTTCGGCGCTCGCCATCCCATCTTTTTCGATTCGTCCTGGTTGGCCTTGAGGGTGAATTCCGATTTCGGTACCCATGCGGTTGCGGTTTCCCATATGTCGAGCAGTCGATCCGCGAGGTTGGGCGGCGGGTTCATCACAGCCACCCAATCAATCAAGATCTTCAAGTGATCGAAATAGTTGAATTTCTCAAAAGTTGCGTTGATGGAGTTCCAATATTTGCCGGACAACTTCTGGATCAGGATTCCGTCTTTCTTGGTGTAGCAACCCCTTACCATATCGCACAGGCCCCAAGCCCTGATAAGTTCAAGTCCATCCTTGTCACGTAGCATTGCCGGGCGCTGACGCTCCCAGTTCTCCCAGGTTTGACGCAGCGGCAATTCCTCCAATGCTTCTTTCAATGGCGTCCCGACGCCCAAGAACGGAATCGACCACATGTCTCCCAGTAGCTTGGTCAGAGTAGTTCCGTCCCACTTTTTGGCCTCAAAACTTGTTTCCCGGTTTTTGTGAATATGTTGATCCAATGATTCCAAGCAGCGGAGTGATGCATCAGAGAAGAGGGGAATACCGCGATCGCGCGGTTTGGCGGGCGGGGTGCGTTTCAGGTTCGGATCGAGCAGGCCGAGGCAATCGTCGAGCGTGGGCGCTTCGACATTTTTTGGGGGCTTAGCTTGCCCACCCGTTGCAGGCACGGCTTCATCGGCTGACTGGTTTGTGGTGGCGTTTAGTCGGTGCCGGACTTCTTTCAGCGCCCGTTGTGCGCCTTGCAGATTCTTGAGAAGCTCAAGTCCGGCGGCCTGCTGCAATTTGTCGGACGAGGCGCGAAGGCGATCAGCGCTGGAGAGAGCGGCCGCGTCGGATTGGCTAGCGAGCAGCATCAAGGCCGCGCCGCGCAAATCGCTGGGCTTGCGCTGAAGGAGGACTTCGACTTGGGGGGCGTCAGCGGCAATGAGTTTTTGCTTTGAGAATGCAGCAAAGGCTTCCTTGCGAACGGAATCACCGGGGTCGGCAATAAGTTTGAGGAGGATGTGCCGTGCGGCCGCGCCGGAGGTGTGCGACTTCTCAAGGTACCGCGCCACATCACGCCGGCCGTAGGGGTCGAGATATTCAAGCATCGGCGCAAACTGATCGATGGTGGAGGGTCCGAGACATTTCGCGAGCAACTTACTGGCGCTGAACCTTTCAATCTTAAACGTTGCCCAAGGCCAGACAAGAGGTGGAAGCGTGGCAGCTTTTTTCGGGAGTCGTGTGGTCAGTTGCCGCAAGCGGTCGAACAAATCAGTTTGATGAACGAAATAGTCATCATTTTTCCAGAGCTCCTGCAGTGCGCGGGCGGGCAGGCGCAAGTCCGGATCGGCCAGCGCGGAACTGGCGATGGTCAAGGATTCGGTATCACCGAGTTGCAGGAGAAGTTCGAGCGCGACAAAGCGCTGTTCAATGTCTTTGTGTTTCAACAATTTCGTGGCGATGGGAACAGCATCCTGTTTGTCGAAATAGGCCGTAGACCAGAGCGCCAGGAAACATGATTCCGGATCGCCGGTTGCAAGGGCAGCGCGCCGCGCCTGTTCGTCCTGCAGCATCGGCAGAAGCGTTTCGAGGGTTCGCGTGGCTACGCGGGTGCTGACGGAGTCCCATTGGAAGCCGAGCCAGACATCCATGGCACGGACCACGGAACTGAAGCGGACGAGATTGTGGTCGAGGATGAGGCGGATCATGCGGCAATAGGCCTGGGGATGGGCCATGTCGACCACTTCGAGAATGCTTTGGCGCAGGCCTTCTTCGCGCTGGGCGGCGAGGAGCATTTTCTCCATGAACTCCCAAGCATCGGGGCGGGAACAGGAGAGGAATGCCGTGGGAATGTGGCGACCCATTGCGCCGATTTCGTGCGCGCCGCGGGCGGACTGGCAAAGGGTTTCAAAAATGCGGTCGGCGGCCGCATCGTTGCGATCTAACGCAACGGTGAGAAGCTTTCCCAAATGCTGATCAGATCGATAACGTCCCAGGTGGGCCGCCCATACGGCGACCCATTCGATGTCTTCTTCATAGGTACAAAGTGAATTGATGAGATCGATGAGCCAGTTAATGCGTACGACTCGGGTCAGACTGGGGTCATTGGGGGCACGAAAGGGACGGCGCTGCCAGCCGACATGGTATGGATCCTTGATCTGCCGGTTCCAGCTTTCCGAAACGAGGTCACCCAGCTTCGGAAACAGTGCGGTGAAGAGCTTGCGGCGGGTCGAATCGGAGAGTTTGTCCAACTGCGTACAAAGGTCCATCAGATCGACATTGCTTTTTTCCTGCTTAATGAGCACTGAAATCAGCTTGAAAGCGCTGATGGGATGCAGCGCGAGGCGGGCAAGCATTCGTCTTCGCCAGTTGGGCTTTTCGAAGGCTTTCAGTTTTTCACGGGCCTGTTCATTGGTCAGCACGATCAACCTCCGGCGAGCATGGTGAGACGGATAAATGTCACCTGGCTGTCAGGGCGAAGGTACACTTCGCGGTCCAGCTCTTTCTCCTGCGCTTCATCGACGATCACGAGGAACAGGCCGTCTTCGAAGGCTTGAAGAGCGGCCGCGATTGCGACGTCTTCGTCCACTGACTGGTTGAGGTCGATGCCGCCCGAGGTAATTTTGCCCTTGGCCGCCGCGTCGGTGATCTGCCGTGCGGTGAGGGCGTGGGTGACCTTGTGGTCTTCCTTTCGTTTGCGGAAGCCGTCGACCTCGGCGCGGACGATGCGGGCGATGAGGTCGCGGAGGGTAGTTCGTCCGCCATCTGCTTCAAGGCTTGGTGGGAACGGGACGGACCAATCGGCGAAGAGCGGTTTTTTGGAACCGAGTCGCTTGCCGGAAATGTGAATAACCTGTGTCATGTTCATTCACTCGCCAAGAACCAAATTGATCGAACCAGGATCCATACATAGTAGCGGATGAGCCTCCAATTGAGAAACTGCGACGCCGGCTCATTGAAAGAACGAGCGTCATTTATCCGTCAGAGCCATATTTGGTTACATGAGCGTAGGCCGTTGGCAGCCCTGTTCAGGCGTGGGTGTGGGAACTGCCCATCCAACAAGTGTCGCCGACTTGACCAAGAAACCCATGCGCTACTCGCAAGGGATGACGATGCATCGGCACTCGGCTACTGGTCTATGCAAGCATTAAGCGCCCGGCGGTTCCCAATCATGGCGGGCTTCAGGTTGGAGAAGTATTGGTTTTTCCTGGCGAGTTTGCGCGCCGAATCGGCGATGGACCAGCGCTTCCAAGGCTTCGGCGAAGGGCATTGACAGGCAAATGCGCAGGGATTACTTTGTTGTACAAAGTTACGGCGTTTGAACGCAGTGGATTTACGGTATGCAACTTGACGAAGCGTTACGCCAAATTTCCGACATTCGCCAGCAGATGGCGCGCAGCGCGGTTTTCCGTGGCTACCGCT
>CAZKIN010000099.1:6542-13251 GCA_964552515.1 uncultured Phycisphaeraceae bacterium | reverse complement strand
GACTCGATCAGGTCCAGCCGCTCATAGCCGCGATCAACCAGCCACGCGACGACTTCATCAATGGTGAGCGTTCCAATGGCCCGCGGCGGCTGGTCCTTCGCCAGGTGCAGCGTGTGTGAAGCCAGGAGTTCCGGCCGGGGAACCGTCTGCAAAACTGCCTGTATCGGCGCGATGACGACCTGCGACTGCCCTTTCGATCGCCCCCCCGCCGGTGCGTTCAGAATCCGTTGAATGTCCAGTCGCTCGGCCTCAATCTCCAGACTGGCCGCACCCTCGCCGGGCAACGTTTCCCACGCCGGAAACAGGTGACAGGCACGCTTCAGAAACAGCTCCACATCGTCGCGCGCGTCGTCGGCCTCTTCGGGTCGGGCCGTTATGTAAAAAATGGTACGCCGAATTTTCTCGGCCAGATGTGCCGCCGCCATGGGCGCAGAGGATCCCCACAGCCCGGTCGCATGGACCACCCCCCCGTCACCGGAGGAAAGTCGTTCCGCGAGGGCGGCCAGTTGTCGATCCTTGGCGATCGCAGTGCTTATCATCGCCGGGCGGGATCATAGTTGCGGCCGGAAGTTTCGCAAAGTTCTGCAAGGTTCATGCATCGTTTTTATCGGGGCTGATCGTCGCATTTGCACGGAAAAACTCGGACAACTATCGACAGTCTTTTACTGGTTACCATCCGAAAGGACCACTATGCTTGATCAGACCTAGCGGCGCGTAAGCATCGTGTTAATCTAAGATTGTTGCTAGCTCGATGCGCACGGCCGTTCCAACCAGCGTCAGGGTCGGAAGGAGAAACTCGATGATTCGTTTCCGAAAGTGCATTGCATGGTCGGCTCTCTTTGCCGCCATGCCCCTTGCCGGCGCCCGCGCCGGAATGCCGGAACATTTTACCCTGGGCAAATACATTCCCGACGACGTCTGGATGTATGTCCACGGCGCGCAGACTTCGGAAACCGAGTGGATTCATACGCAGTGGGCGCGGGTGTGCAAAGCCTTTGGCGAAAGTGGCATTGCATCCGACCTGATCGGACTGGTCCTTTCCACCACACCTGACGACCAGCGCGCGGCCATGCAAGAGAAAATTGAATCCAGCAAGGAACTTCTTTCCGCCGTCAACTGGAACGACCTGTTTGGCAGTAAGGAATTCGCCTTTGCGGAGCGCGGCTCGGCAACGACCATGGGATATGACTATTTCCTCCTGTCCCGTTCCACACCGGAGAGTGCCGAAGCCAATTATCAGGCACTGTCGCGCATCATGAAACGGCTGGGCGAAGCCTCGCCGCGCATTCGCGTGGCCACGCAGGACTGTCTGGGTACTCCCACGCAGGTTCTCTTCGTCGGCGGCAAGGAAATGGGATCTGCCGGCGTCCGCCTGACAATCTTCTGTAAGAAAGACGTCCTGGCCATCATCACCGGTAAGCAATCGGTTCGCGACGTGATTCGCCGGATCGACGGCGACACCACCGCACGCAGCATTGTGGACCTCCCCCGGTTTCAAACCGCCATCGGCAAGGTGGCCGCACCAGGAGTACAGGTCTCCTACTTCGACATCCAGATGTTAATGCAGGACATTCTCAACCAGATGAAGGGCGATAAATTTCTCAAGCCAAACATGCCGACTCCTCCCGAGCTGGTCCATGTGCAGAAAGTCGCCCGACAGTTCGACGTGTTTGATTATTTCATTTCCACGTCGCAGTTTGCCAACCAGCGCCAGACCACGCAGATGTATGGCGCCATTCAACAGGGCAAGGAGAACAAGCCATTCGCCCGCGTGCTGACGGATCGCAAACCGTTCGAACAGTTTGATCGCTACGTTCCGGCCACGGCGACTTCGTTCAGCCTCAACGGCATGATCAACTTCGAACACCTGTACAGCGGCATCGTGAACCACCTGCGCGACGAACTGCCGGAAGGCAAAGGCATTTTGCAGAAGTGGGAAGGCCTGCTCACCCAGGTGGGCTTCGATCCGCAGCGCGATCTCTTCGCCTGGTGGAGCGGCGAAATGATCAGCATCTCCCTCCCCGCCGCCGTGGTCACTCCCATGTCGCGCGAGGACTTCGTGCTGATGATCCGCGTGAAGGACACTGAACTGGCATCACAGAAAGTAAATGCCCTGCTGGACACCGCGTCCGCGCTGTTCAAGGAGCAGGGACAGATGTTGATGCTCCAACCCGCGAAGGTGAAAGCTGACGGCTTCCGCCAACTCACCCATCCCATGCTGGCGATGCTCATGCAGCCGGTCATCGGTGTGCATGACGGCTGGTTGATGGTCGGATCATCCGCGGGCGCGCTCAATCAGTGCCTCGCGGTTGCCGCCGGCGATGCGCCTTCCATCCGCAAGAACGAACGCTTCGCGGCCGAAGGAATCGCGGTGGATGGACCGGTCGAATCAGCTTTCTTCACCAACACGTCGCGCTTCGGCGAGGAAATGGCCGAAGCGGTCGGAATGCTGGGCGTCGTTTCCGGCATGCTACCGATGCTCAACATTCAAGGCGAGAAGGCGGATGCGAGCGAAGGCGCGCAGGTGATGAAGCTCATCCAGAAGGTGATTCCCATCATCACCAAAATGGGCCCCGTCCTTCGCGAGATTGACTTTTACAGTTCCGATTCGGGGGTCACCCGGTTCGACGGTTCCGCCTGGCATGATCAACGCGTCACCGTCTACAAAAACCAGACCACGCTGGACGAAACCAGACTCGCGCGGACCAAGCCGGCGGGCAACTGACGCCTTGGCCCACCGCTCATCCCCAGCCGTAGTGCCATTTTCATGACACTACGGCCCACCCAACTTACTACGCCGACTGCCCTTTGCGGAGCAGGTCGCGGATTTCCACCAGCAGTTCCTGGTCCTTGGTCAGGGGCGGCGGTCCGGCTGGCGCAACGACTTCCTGCTTCTTCATCCGCATGACCCAACCAAGAAACTTCACGATGAAGAAAAAGAGCGCCGCCGCCACGATGAGGAAGTTGACGATCTCGCCCAGAAACAATCCGTAGGGAATTTCCTTTCCATTGACCACCAGCTTCCAACCGATGTAGCCCTGTTCGCCCGGCAGCAGCACGCCGATGAACGGCATGATGATGTGCTTGACCAGCGAATCAATGATCTTCCCGAATGCCGCGCCGATGATCACACCGACGGCCAGGTCAATGACATTTCCCTTGAATGCAAACGCCTTGAATTCATCCAGCAGCGAAAACACCTTTTTTCCAGGTTCCAGTCCCGTAAACTTCTTCAGTGGTTCCATCGTTCAATTCCTTATTTGGAGCATCAGGACGAACTCGCACCGCGACATGCCCACCCAAACGGCGCATGAACTTGCGGCGGAATTCCCGTCCAATGTACCTCTCCGGCTCTCAGGGTTCAATTTTCCCCCATGATCACGCCGCCGCGGGCCGCGCCGGGTCAATCGCCCGCGTGGCGACCGCGTAGAGACACGCGGATAGCAATCCCAGCATTCCGCATCCCACCCACAGGGTCGTCGCCCCGAACTCCGCCAGAATGCGCCCCCCGATCGGCGGTGAAACCACCATCGCCAGCGACCAGCACATCGAAAATGCGCCCATGTACCGCGCGCGCATGTGTGGAGGGGCCAGATCTCCGATGATCGCGGACATCAGTGGGGCATTCATGATCTCCCCGCACGTCCAGACCGCCACGGCCGCGCCGTGCTGCCAGCCGCGCTCCGCCAGCGCGGTCAAAGCGAATCCCGTTGCGGCAACCACGCTGGAGAGCGGCACCATGTATTTCCGCGGGTACCGTGCCACGATGGCGGAGACCGGGAGCTGTACCACCACGATCAACATGCCGTTGACCCCGATGATCCAGCCATACTCCTGCGTCGTGAATCCCTGCTGCTGCAGATGCAGCGGCAGCACCGACATCGCCTGCATCCAGAGCAGACACTGGCTGAACGTCGCCGCCCAGAACAGCATGAACGTCCGGTCGGCCAAGATGAACTTCGTCGCTGCCAGTATGCTGTCACTACCGCTGCTCTTGCGAGGCTCCGGCTGTTTCGTAGTTGTAGCAGCGACCGCGCCGCCCCGCGTCAGGTGCAGCGTTTCGCGGATCGCCACGAAAATGATGACCGCATAGATGGCCGACGTCGCCGCATCCAACCAGAACATCGCCTGAAACGACCGCTGCGAAATGAACCCGCCGAGCGGCGTGGCAATGGCGAAACCTAGGTTGACCGCCACGTACATCAGCGCAAAAGCCTGCGGACGCTGCTCGATCGGCGTCACATCGGCGATCATCGCGGAGGCGGCCGGTCGATACATCTCCCCCACCACCGCGAACAGCAGCATCGCGCACATCACCGCCCACGCCGCCGTCACCGCGCTGAATATGACCAGCCCCGTCGCCGCGCCGCACAGCGCGCACAGCATCATCACCTTGCGGCCATAACGGTCCGCGAGCTGTCCGCCGATGACCATCGCGGCGAGCGCGCCGACGCCGTACACACCCGAGGCAAACGTGGACGTTTTCTCATCCCATTGCAGTTCCTTGTGGAAATACGTGGTCAGAAACGGCAGCACAAACGTGCCCGCACGATTGACCAGCGTGCCCACGCAGAGGATGTACACCGTCCGGGACAGTGTGAAGTATTTGGAAAACATGATTCATTCCGAAGATCCGCCGCAGCGATCGCACGGGCGGCGGGCGGTAGCGTATCCAAAGTGCCGCGCGAAATCGAGCGTGCCGACAAAGAGTGCCATTTGCCTCGCTTCATTGGGAAATGCGCTGCTCGCCATGTATAATCCGCCAATGTCCTCTACTGTTTCTCCCACTCTGACCACCCTGCCGGTTGCGGAATCGCCCGACTCGCCCGCCGGTCTCTACATCCACACCCCCTTCTGCGAAACCAAGTGCGGCTACTGCGATTTCTATTCCGTCGCGCTGAAAGACCGCGAAACTACGCCGCTGGTCGAACGCATCATCCGCGAAATGCGTACGCGCGTTCCCGCCAGCGACCTGCGCATCCGCACCATCTTCTGCGGTGGCGGAACGCCGACATTACTGCCCATGCCCGATCTGACGCTGTTGCTCGCGGCGATTGGTGAAGTGGTGGATGTCTCCGCGCTCGACGAGTTCACCGTCGAAGCGAATCCCGCCACCGTCGACGACGCGAAAGCGAAATTGCTCATGGACAGCGGTGTCACGCGCGTGTCCATGGGCGCACAGTCCTTCTTTCCCGCCGAACTCACCACCCTGGAACGCCTGCACAATCCCGCTGACATCCCCGCGTCAGTTGCCACCCTCCGCCGCGCCGGGGTCACCAACCTCAACCTCGACCTTATCTTCGGCATCCCCGGTCAGACCCTGGCCACCTGGTCGGAGTCTCTCCGCCGCGCCGTAGAACTCGGCCCCGAGCACATCGCCTGTTATGGCCTCACGTACGAACCGCGAACGCGACTGACTGCGCTCAAGGTCGGCGGACGACTCACCCCCTGCGACGAGGATCTCGAAGCGGACCTCTTCGAATTTACCGTCGACTTTCTCGCGGGAGCCGGCTACGCCCAGTACGAAACCAGCAACTACGCCAAGTCGGGGCGCGAATGCCAACACAACTTGATCTACTGGCGTAATCAGCCGTTCATCGGCGTCGGCCCCTCAGCCGCCGGTTGTTATAGCGGAATAAGATACAAGAATGTCTCCGACATCGCGGCCTACATCCACGCCTTCGACAAGTCCGGCCACGCTGAAGCCGAAACCGAAATCGTCGACCGCACCATGCTGATGATCGAAATGGTGATGATGCAGCTGCGTCTGTCTGAAGGATTGTCCTGCGCCGATTTTCTAACGCGCTGCGGCGTCGATCCGCGCGAACTGTTCCGATCTTCCCTGTCGAAGCTTTCGCAGCTTGGATTCATTGACGTGAGCGCCGGCCGCATCACCTTCACCCGCGGCGGTCGCCTGGTTTCCGACGCCATCATCGCCGAACTTGCCGCCTGCTGTGGTCAAAAGTCCACGTCGCTGCCGGTAATTCAGTAGTCGATCTGAACGGCATGTTATCCAGCATCCACCGATCAGCCGTGACGACATTCGCGTATGCGTGTTTCTTCAGCCGCCGATCCATGCCCGCAGTTGCCATTTATCTGACACAGGTCCCATATGTGCTTGGCCGATCCCGGTGACCATTAAGTGGCGTAGTTCCCCATCATCCCGGTTCACGACAGGAACCGGCAGACACCATAATTGAAGTCGCTGCTCGGAAGTTGGAACTTGACTTGAATGTGGAATTCTCGACTTTTCCCGCCAATTCCTGCCAAAGGCAAACGGTTGCCACCGGTACTATTTCAGTTGCTCTTAATTCGAAATTCTGCTAGGATACGGGGGTTCGTGCATCTTCTTAATAGTGGCAATCATGGGGCGTTCAATTCCTCCAATGCGACCACAGACTTTATTGTCTACTTCCGCGCTGTTGATTGCATGCATGGTCAACCCAATTTGTGGTTCCAGAGCAACGGCCCAGATTTGGCGACCGCATGATCCCATCCCCGGATGGACGGTGACTCAGCTTTCGACTGAAAACGGTCTGCTTCAAAACTCAGTCGTGGCCATGGTGCAGACTCGCGACGGATTCATATGGCTCGGGACACTTGGCGGACTCGCTCGTTTCGACGGGGTTCGCTTCACGACGTTTAATCTGGCCAATACGCCCAGCTTGATGGGCAATCGAATCCTTTCTCTCCTGGAGTCGCAGACCGG
>CAZKIN010000099.1:3650-6442 GCA_964552515.1 uncultured Phycisphaeraceae bacterium | reverse complement strand
GCCGAGGATTCGATCGGCTGGATTTTTGCCGCACTTAATGATCGCTCGGGCAATCATTGGTTGGGGAGCGAACGCGGTCTGTTTCGTTTCGTGAGTCAGCCAAACGATCCCCCTGCAACGTGCCCAAGGCGCGTGGAGCCCGTTTTTGGGCCTGACTATCAGAATCGAGTTGGTCAGGTGCGTTCACTCCTTGAAGATCGCGAAGGTACGCTTTGGGTCGGCACTGATGGGAACGGACTCTTCCGCCTCCGTCCACGCGAATTTGACGTGTTGCCTCTCCCGCAAGGCATCCGCGGGGTTACCACCAGGCATCTCGCAAACGACAACGCCGGTGGTGTATGGCTGGGCACCTACAACCGGCTTTTTCACTATGTGGACGGTCAACTATCGCAAGACGACGCGACCCGATCCATCTCGCGCATCAACTGCGTAGAGCCGGCGCGCGATGGTGGGCTCTGGATTGCCCATGACGGTAACCACCTTTCCAGAATGCGCGATGGCGAAATCATTTCCATTGACCAGGACCTTGGTGCCATTGGCTGTCTGACCGAAGATGGCAATG
This sequence comes from uncultured Phycisphaeraceae bacterium, assembly GCA_964552515.1. Taxonomy (GTDB): domain Bacteria; phylum Planctomycetota; class Phycisphaerae; order UBA1845; family UBA1845; genus JACQXM01. The sequence continues at coordinate 5,880 of CAZKIN010000099.1, read as the reverse complement.
GAAATCTATGGATCCTGTCTGCACGGGGCCTTTCGACATTGTCCGCAGGTACCATTCAGACGGTGGCATTCGCAAAGGAGCGTTGGGATCCTGATCTGGTCAGTACTCTGAGCATTTCTTCGCGCAACGAGGTGTGGATTTCCCGGGGAAGTGCCCTGACTTCTTACCGCGCGGACCAGACGAACCCCCACCCACAGCTCCAACTCGACCTGGGCGCGGACATTCGCTCCTTCCTGGAAACGGCGGACGGCAGCATCTGGTACAGCACGTACGGCGCGGGCCTGCTCAGGTTGCGCAACAACCAGATAGTGCGTTTTACAACTGCCCGCGGATTACCGGATGATTCCCTGGGCAAGATCCTGCAGGATGATGACGGCAACCTCTGGGTGAACAGTAACCGCGGGGTCTTTCGCGTGCCGCTTGCGGAATTGAACGCCCGCGCGGACGACGCGCTTCCCCTTGAAAATGTGCGTATCGTCCAGACCGGCGAATCGACCGGTCCCCACGGCATTCGCGCGCCCGATGGCAGATTCTGGTTTCCGACTCTTTCCGACGTGGCAATCATCGACCCGCGGAAATCCATGTTTACGTCGACTCCGCCGATACCGGTGATCGAACACATAGCCATAGATGGTGCGAAGGTGGATCCCGCCGCGCGCATCGTCGCCCCGCCCGGACATGGAAGACTGGAAGTACACTTCACCGCACCCGCTTTTGTGGCTCCGGAGCAGATTCGATTCCGATACTTGCTGGACGGTTTCGACCAGACTTGGGTTGAGGCCGGCGCTTCCCGCGAAGCCGTTTACACCAACCTTCCGGCAGGAAGCTATCAGTTCCGCCTGCGCGCCAGCAATGGCGTGGGACCGTGGGTTAGTGACGTGGCGACATTGGACTTGGAGTTTCAGCCCCGGTTTTACGAAACAGGCACCTTCTTGGCGGTGGGCATTCTAAGCATCATCTCTCTCGCCTGGTCGGCTCACCACCTCCGCACCCGCCGCATGCGCCGGCGCAGCGCGCTCCTGCAGCAGCAGCGTGACGAATTGGAATCGTTGAATATCCAGCTCAACGCGTCACGTACCGCGGCGGATGCGGCCACCAGGGCCAAGTCCGAATTCCTGGCCAACATGAGCCACGAAATTCGTACTCCAATGACCGCTATTCTCGGCTATGTCGACCTCCTTGCGATGGACGTCCACCAATCCCCCGCTCCGGGTAAACGGTTGGAATACATCGACACCATCCGCCGGAACAGCAGCCATCTCCTGGCCATCATCAACGACATTCTCGATCTGTCCAAGATCGAAGCGGGCAGGATGACGGTTGAACGCATGAACACGCGTCCGGTCGAAGTGGTGCGCGAAGTCGTAACACTCATGAGCGCCAGTGCCACCAGCAAGGGGTTGCGCATCGACACCGTATTCGAGGATCCGCTGCCGGCGCAGATTCAATCGGATCCCAATCGTCTGCGTCAGATTCTACTCAATCTGGTCGGCAATTCCGTGAAGTTTACGGAAAGCGGCGGAGTCACGATTCGCACCCGATACGCACAGTCAAACCACGAATTGCATTTCGACGTGGTGGACACAGGGATCGGTATGACCGCCGATCAAAAGAGCAAACTCTTTGCCGCGTTTGCACAGGGAGATTCCAGCACAAATCGTCGGTACGGCGGCACGGGATTGGGACTGCGCATCAGCCAGCGTCTGGCCGGATTGCTCGGTGGCACCATCACCGTCGACAGTGTTCCCGACAAGGGCAGCACTTTCACCCTGAGCCTCGCCACCGGCCCGTTGCCGGGCGTGGAGATGATTCGAGCCAACCAAGCCAATGGCCATTCAAAAAAAGCGGCCTCTGTCTCGGTGATCGAGACTGCCGCGCGTCCGCTAGACGGAAAGCGCATCCTCCTCGTCGACGACGCAATGGATAACCAGCAGCTGGTCTCTTTCCTTTTGCGAAGCGGCGGCGCTGTGGTGCGCGCGGTTGCCAACGGCAAGCTGGCCGTGGAAGCCTTTACAACCGACGGATCAATGAATGGCCCCCTGCTGGAGAGCCCCCCCTTCGACCTGATCTTCATGGACATGCAGATGCCCTGCATGGATGGCTACGAGGCGACGCGCATGCTGCGCAGCAAGGGATGCACGCTTCCGATTGTCGCGCTGACTGCCCATGCCATGGATGGCGAGGAAGCGAAATGCCGCGCGGCCGGCTGCGATTCCTTCGTGGCCAAACC
>CAZKIN010000099.1:0-3550 GCA_964552515.1 uncultured Phycisphaeraceae bacterium | reverse complement strand
GAGGCTGCTTTGGTGCGGCAATTCCCTGACACTTGTGATGAGTGCCGGTGCCAGGTCAGAGATGGCTGGAGGGCAACGACAGCCGCACCAGAAGCCCCATGACGCACGCCGATCAGCCTTCGGACTTACGCAGGCCGAAGCTTATTTTCAACAGGCAAAGCATCGCAAGAACCAGAATAGTCATGCCCCACGTCGAGACCGCTGGAATTGCGCCGGCACACTGCGGTGCAAAAATGCGGTCGTCCGCGTCGGCGCAAAGGTCATTGCAGTCCGGAACGGTGTCTGAATCGGAATCGACTTCCGGAACGCCGCACCCGCAGGGTCCCGGCAGCTGCTTGTCGGGATCGTCCGGACACTGCTCGTTCGAGTCGCATGCGCCATCGCCATCGCGATCATTCAGCGCATCGACCGGACAGGGGTCGCACGAGTCGATTGTACCGTCGCCATCAAGATCGACTTCGCACGCATCCGGCACGCCGTTGCTGTTGCAATCCGCTGCGCCGCCGGCCACATCGCAGATATCCTGGATGCCGTTGCCATTGCAATCGAGATTCGATTCACACTCGTCCGGAATGCCATTGCCGTTGCAGTCGAATGGCTCGCATTCATCGGGTCGACCATTGTCGTTGCAATCGATGCTGAACCCGGACGCAATGTCGCAGGTGTCCAGCGTGCTGTTTCCATTGCAATCACCTTCAATCGGATAATCCAGAATGATCTGCGCAAACGAAGTGGGGCAAATGGTGGAGTTCACCGTTCCCGATTTGAACAAGTTGAACTCCGCATATCCGATCGCAGTGCGACTGTTGAAATCCAGATGGGTCAGAAAAGTCGAATCCTCCTGATCGGCCGCACAGGAAAGCCAGCCCGCTTCATTGAAGACAACGCCCGCCGACAACCCGGATAGTGCCACGGAAATGAACTCGCTGCTGGTATCGATATCCGCCATGGCCAGAACCCCAATACGCACTTGTCCGACGGCCGGCGGCGGCTGCTCAAATCTATAGGTATGACTACTGCCGGTAACAATCGGGGCCAAAAACGGCGAGCGCACTCTAAACGCGGCGCTGTCGCACTGATCGGGCCGGCCGTTTCCGTCGCAATCCTCGCTTGTCCCCGCAAGGATGTCGCATTCGTCGAGGAGTCCGTTCAGATTGCAGTCTTCCCCGAGGCCGCTCGCGACGTCGCACGCATCGGGAACAAGATTGCCATTGCAGTCCAACGCGCCGCCCGCGACGTCACATTCATCAGGAACTCCATTCGCGTTGCAGTCGGACACGCTCCCGCCACAGGGCGGCCCGGTGAGGTTCAGCGTAAAGGCGCCGGTGTCTCCGGCGAAACCCGCAATGCGAATCCAATAGGTCTGACCGGCGACGGCGGTGAAAGTCACGACAGACTGCAATCCACAGGCGTCATCGTTGCACGTCAGCTGGATCGAACCCGCCCCGGGACAGGAGTCGTGAACTGACAACACTGTGTCATATCCTGATCCACAAAGCGATACGTTCACCGTCCCACCCGCGGTCGGGATGTAGCGCAACCACTTGTCCGGCGAGCCGGCCGACAGTCCGCAGCTGGCGGTACCATCGCTGGTCGCGCCAACCGTGGAACCGGCATGAGGCGTGTCCGGACAAATCGCCGGCGCCATGGCGCAGCTATCGGATGCGAACGGCGGCACGACGTCGCATGAGTCCGGGATGCCATTCGAATTGCAATCCGGCTGTGCGCCGCTGTCGATTTCGCAATCGTCGGGCACGTCGTTGGCGTTGCAATCCACGCTGAAGCCGGAGGCGACATCACAAGTGTCCTGCGTTCCATTGTTGTTGCAATCAAAATCAGGATCACACTCATCCGGAACGGCGTTGCTGTTGCAGTCGAGACTGTCACCTTCGGCGAGGTCACAGTCGTCAGGCACGGTGTTGGCGTTGCAGTCCACTTCGCATTCATCCGGATAACGATTGACGTTGCAATCCAGGCTGGTCCCCGAAGCGAGATCCTGTTCGTCCGGAATGCCGTTGTTATTGCAATCACGGGTGATGCGCAGGAAATAAACGTCCTGCTCACCGTTAAACGTGGCCGCATAGGCCAGGTTGGCCCCCGCATTATCCGAGACCATGTGGTAATAGTCGCCAATCTTGTCCTGCTGCGGCCAGCCCACGTAACTGTCCCAAATCGGCGTCAGCGCAACGTTCTTGGACCAGGAAACGCCGCCATCTACGGAATAGGAATAAAAGACCTGGGCAAGATTCGGCTGTCCCCCGTTGCGTGAGTCGTTCCACACGGTGTCGATGCGCCCGTTCGGAGCCACGGACATGGTGCCGAACCACTGCCATGCGCCGTTGTTCATCGGATCATCATTGACGCGGACTGGCGGGCTCCACGATTGCCCGCCGTCCACGCTGCGCGTAAACATCACATCGTGCGGGTCGGCGGCGAAGAAGGGGTTGACCGCCGAGAAAACGTATACATTGCCATGCGTCGGACCGCCGGAATGATCCGTGGCGATCCACACCTGCCCAAGCAGACCGCCCGGATTGGGGCCGCCGCCAAATCCCCCGGGAGAGCCATTCAGCGAAGCGAAACTGGCGGTGAAAGTAGGAGTCGCCGCGGAATTCTGAGCGTTGGTCGATTTGCTCACGCGCAAGTCGGCGCTGCTCATGTACAGCGCGCCGTCGGGTCCGACAGACAAGGTTCCCCAGAAGGGATCTGCCGGGACGGGAATAGGCAGGTCGTAATTGCTTCCCCCGTCGGTGGAACGCGTGAATTGTCCGCTGGGACAGCAGCTGAAGTAGCTGGTCCAATAGGCATAGAGATTCCCGCGACCGGGGCCAGAGGTTGTGTCAACCGTGAACCACTGCTTGTCTCCCCCGTGGGCATAGGTGCCAATATCCCACGTGACACCCGCGTCATAGGAACGAAACATGGTGCAATAAAAGACAGTGTTCGAGGGGTAATTGGCAGTAAGACTATAATAAAAAAATGTTCCATCGGCGTCCGCTGCCAGAACCGGGTCACTGCGAAAAATGCCGGGATGGAGGACGCCCGGAAAGGTCCACGATTGCCCTCCGTTCTGACTGTAACCCCAACCCGCCTGCCGAAAGCTCGAAAAGATCGTGTCGAATTGTCGCCAGCCAATCGCCATCCGCTGTGGGTTGGTGGGATCGACCGCGAGGGAAGGTTCGTTGGCCGCGTCACCCAGAATGTTCATCCCCAACGCATCGACATTCACCTGCACGCTGATAAACGGACCTTGCTGTACGACGGCCGGTGGAGCAGTCTCCATCGGCACTCCGGGCGGCTGGTTCGGAGCGTAGGGCATATCCGGGATTTCCTGGCGCTGGTCACGCGTCAGCGATTTTGGGGCGCCCTGGAGTGGCACGGATTTGAATTGACCTTCGGCAAGCGCAATGGGCAGCGCGCAGTTGGTCATCATGACTGCGCAAAGGACGGCGGCAAGATCCCCGCCCACGAAACATCTTTGGTGCATTGGTTCATTCCCCAACTCGCGAACCTGTTGTTCGATTCTCTGACGCACTGAATGGAAGATTGG
>CAZKIN010000098.1:11872-13265 GCA_964552515.1 uncultured Phycisphaeraceae bacterium | reverse complement strand
CTTCTCCCCATCCCCGCGTGTGAGTACCGTGGAAAGCGCATGCCCATCGGTTTGCCCATGCCCATAAGCAGCCGATGTATCGGCGGCGCGAACAGCGCGGTATACACCGCACCCCACACCACATCGCCCGCGACCTGCGCCGCCCAACCCCCATTCCAATCATACGCCGCGTACCGATAGATCAGCCACGCGCTGCGCACCAGCAATCCGACGGCGCAGACCACAAAGAATTGCGTCATCGCGCTCATGCGAAATACGTACTCGCGCAGCCCCCCCACCAGCAGTGCCGTTGCCGTGTAAGTGATCGCCAGAAGCCCCGGCCGCTCCAGGGTGAGCAGGTCCGCTGCGAATCCCAGACACCATGCCCCCGCCGCCGCACTCCCCGCGCGCACATGCAGCGCAAAAAAAACGACCGCCACCAGCAGCCAGTCGGGCCGCGCACCCCAGATTTCCAGCCGCGGAGCCAGCCCCGCCTGCAAGGCCAGAAGAACCGTCCCTCCGATAATCCAGACAAACGTTCGCATAAAGTGATCTTAGCTTCTCAACTCTTCAGTGCCCCGCGCAATTTGCCACGCCGCGCATCCAGAATGCGCAATATTGCTTGCGCTGCCCCAATCTGCACGCGCGGATCATTGCTCTTTTCCAGCACGTCCGACAGGGCGGGCAAGGCATCCGCATTGCCCATCGTTCCCAGCGCCGCCGCCGCCAGCAGGCGCACGCGCAGCACCTGGCCTTGCGGATCATCCTCCGGATCATTCAGCGCCGGCCGCGTCGACGTCAACGACGTGAGTGCCAATCCATAGCCATCATTCCGGCCCAGCTTCGCCAGCCCCCGCGCGGCCGCCAGTTTCGTCTCCACATGCGCCGCGCTTTGCAACTTATACCGCAGCGTGTCTTCCATCCGCGGATCGCCACTTACCGAAAGCGCCTGCACCGCGAAGGTCTCGTCAGACCCGACACCGGAGTTGGCCATGAACGAAAGTTCCTGCTTCGCCTCGGCATTGTCCAGCCGCGCCAGCGCCTCCAGTGCGTAATTCCGCACACCCGGATCGCGATCCTTCATGGCCGCTGCCAACACCTTGACAGCACTTTTCTCACCCATCAAACCCAGCACCATCGCCGCGTTGCGCCGCACCGCCGGATCGGGATTCTCCAGCAAATACACCGGAATTCGTTCGGTCTGCGACTCATCTCCCAGCCGATGCAGCGCGAACATCGCCGCCACCCGCACCCCGGCGTCGTTGTCCCGCAGCCTCTGCTTCACGCCGTCGAAACCTGCCTTGTCGACGCGCTCGCCAATCGCCACACAAGCCGCAAACCGCGCGGCCGGGTGCTCATCCAGCAGCGCCGAACGAATCCACGGCAACGCCTGCTCGTCCGCACTCCAGCGCAA